>PCBE01000052.1 GCA_002731295.1 Acidiferrobacteraceae bacterium
GATGACAGCATGGCTGGTCACGATGTGTCGCTTTCCGGGCAGGCGGGTTTTCGACTGGCTATTGTTGTTGCCCCTGGCATTTCCGGCGTACGTCATCGCTTACGCGTACACTGATTTACTTGAATATTCCGGTGCGGTTCAGATGTTTTTTCGCATGATGTTTGAATGGAAGACACCGCAGGACTACTGGTTTCCTGAGGTTCGTAGTTTGGGTGGTGCCATCATACTAATGGGTGTTGTTCTTTATCCCTACGTTTATCTGCTCGCCCGNGCTGCGTTTCTCGAACAATCGGTGAATGTTCTNGAGGTTACTCGNGTTCTGGGACACGGNCCGTGGCGAACTTTTTTTCGTGTATCNCTACCTGCTGCTCGGCCGGCAATTGCAATCGGNGTGGCTTTNGCGCTGATGGAAACACTCAACGATTTCGGGACCGTGGATTTCTTTGCTGTGCAGACCATGACTGCGGCGCTCTTTGATGTGTGGCAGGGTATGGGCAGTCTGGCTGGTGGTGCGCAGATNGCAACCACTATGCTGGCCTTTGTTGTTTTGTTGATCTCTATAGAACGCTTTAGCCGGCGTCAGCAGAAGGTGTACCAGAACGTCAGCAGTCGTTTTCGTGAATTGCCCAGCTACCATCTTAAAGGGCTACCCTGTCTGTTGGCCTTCACCGCCTGTCTGCTGCCGATACTTATTGGTTTTGTTGTNCCGCTGATTGTTTTGATCAGGCTGGCGGTAATCTACTTTCATGAATCGTGGACTGCAGACTTCAGGTCCTATGCGCTAAACAGTCTCATGCTCTCTGCGGCTGCGGCTGTCATTGCACTGCTCATNGCCTTGCTGNTTGCGTACAGCCAGCGGCTGGCCGGCGGTCGGGTTATTGGNATCGCGACACGCATTGCGTCGTTGGGTTATGCCGTGCCAGGTGCCGTGCTGGGGGTGGGTGTGCTGATACCGTTCGCTTATTTTGACAATTCTCTGGATGAACTGATGCGGGAGNTGTTCGGGATATCGACTGGATTGCTTCTCAGCGGCACGCTTGTGGCGGTGATATTTGCCTATGTTGTCCGCTTTCTNGCTGTTGCCCTGGGGCAGGTCGAATCCAGCCTGGCTAAGGTATCACCATCATTAGACATGGCCGCNCGCACACTGGGTTACCGGGCAGGTGAAACGCTCCTGCGGTATCACCTGCCGCTGATACGAGGCGGTATGCTGACAGCTGTCACGATTGTTTTTGTGGACTGCATGAAAGAATTACCGGCCACATTAATTTTGAGACCCTTTAATTTTGAGACGTTGGCGACACATGTTTACTGGTTTGCCTCTGACGAAATGCTCGGTGAAGCAGCNCTGGGTTCGTTGACGATAGTACTGGTTGGACTGCTACCAGTTGTATTGCTCAGTACTATGACCNCCCGNGCACGTTCGACTCGGCCCAGCAGTGGTACATTGGCTTAGGTAATGAGCATGGCGCCTTCAAAGATCTTTCCGGCCGGTTCTCGTGATGTGCCGTTGCTTGAGATCCAGGGCATGTCTTGCAATTATGGTTTGGAACGGGCGGTTTACGATCTCAGTCTGACTGTCAACAAAGGCGACCAGGTTTGCCTGTTGGGCCCCAGTGGCTGTGGCAAGACCACGGTGCTGCGGGCAGTTGCCGGGTTTCAGTCGTTGCTTTCCGGCAGCGTCTCAATCAATGGTCAATGTGTCTCACGGCCGGGCGATATTCTATCGCCGGAAAAGCGCAGGGTTGGGATGGTGTTTCAGGATCATGCGTTGTTTCCTCATCTTTCTGTCGAACAAAATGTTGAATCGGGTCTGCGTACTTTGTCTGCAGCACAACGGCGCACGACCGTGTCAGAAATGCTGGAACGTGTTGGATTGATGCGCGTNGCGCGGCGATTTCCACATGAGCTTTCCGGCGGNCAGCAGCAACGGGTTGCACTTGCTCGAGCGCTGGCACCCAGACCACTACTGCTGCTCATGGATGAACCGTTCTCCAGTCTGGATTTGGACTTGCGTGAGCGGTTGGGACAGGAGGTGTCCGATATGCTCAAAGCAAATGGGATCACCTGTATCCTGGTGACTCACGACCAAAATGATGCGTTTTCAATGGGTNAACAAATCGGCGTGATGGCGGAAGGGCGTCTTCTGCAATGGGANACGGCTTACAATCTATATCACGAACCTGGGGACCGATTTGTCGCTGACTTTATCGGTAACGGAATTTTTCTACCTGCGAAAGTCAAAACTCCCCGTGTGGTGGAGTCTGAATTCGGAGAACTTCGCGGAGATCAGGATATTGTGATACCGACTGGTAGTCAGGTTGAAGTGTTGATTAGGCCCGACGACGTGGTGCTCGATGTAGACAGCTCAATTAGAGGTGAGGTNGTGCGTAAAGCCTTCAAGGGTGCTGAAATCCTCTACACGATTCGGTTCGAAACAGGTACGACAGTGTTGGCTCTGTTTCCGAGTCACGCCAATTTCGCGGTCGGCGATAACGTTGGAGTCAGATTCGAAGTANACCATTTAGTGACCTTCGTCATCGGCACTACCGCGACAGATGCCGTTGAGTAATCGGACACGTTACAGCAGCCTCGAGGCAGAGGTTAGGATAGCTCAGAAGGCCTGAGGTAGGCGGCGGTGCTTTCAATGTCGTCATGCTCTGTTAATTCTGCACGTGCGACTGACCGTAGGTGGACCTCATCGGGTCCGTCGGCATAGCGCAGTGCGCGTCCCCAGGTCCAATGATCTGCCAAGGGTGTATCCGGACTGATCCCCATTGCTCCGAACAGCTGCATGGCTCGATCAATTACGGTGACATGAAGATTCGGNACCAGAGCCTTGATCATAGCAATTTCCTTGCGCGCGTTCTGAGCACCACGCTCATCGATCAGCCAGGCTGTTTTGAGAACCAGCAAGCGGGCTTGTTCGATCTCGATTCGTGAACGGGCGATCCAGTCGGTCACTGCTCCNTGTTCATGGAGGTTCTTGCCGAAGGTCTGACGCTGTTTCGAACGTGCGATCATCAGTTCCACTGCAAGTTCTGCTGCACCGATTGAACGCATACAATGGTGAATCCGACCGGGNCCAAGGCGGGCCTGGGCGAGCGTGAAGCCGCTGCCTTCCTGACCAAGCAGGTTGCTTACAGGCACTCGGACATTATCGAAAACTATCTCGCAGTGACCTTCAGGGGCATGGTGATTCATGATCCGGATGTTGCGTACAATGTTCACACCGGCTGCGTCTATTGGAATTAGCACCATACTTTGTTGGCTGTGTCGCGCAGCTTCAGGATCGGTTTTCCCCATCAGGATAATCAGCCGGCAGTGAGGATGGGCCGCATTGGTGATAAACCATTTTCGACCGTTGATCACGTATTCAGCCCCCACTCGTTCAATGCGGGTCTGGATATTGGTGGCATCGGATGACGCCACATCGGGTTCTGTCATCGCAAACGCCGATCGGATTTCACCCTGCAGCAGCGGACGCAGCCATTGCTCGTACTGTTCAGGTGTTGCGAACATGTGTAGCAGTTCCATGTTGCCGGTGTCGGGTGCATTGCAGTTGAACACTTCAGATGCCCAGGCCACACGGCCCATGATCTCGGCAAGCGGTGCGTATTCCAGGTTGCTAAGACGAGTTCCGGGTTCTTCTTCCCGGAGGCCAGGTAGAAAAAGGTTCCAGAGTCCCTGATCGCGTGCACGGGCTTTCAAGGGTTCCATAAAGGCGGGTGGAAATTGGCCTTGCTCTGTCTCTTCATGCCACAGCCATATTCGCGGCACGATGTGTTCAGTCATGAACGTATTGACTCTGGCGCGGAGTGCCTCGACCTTGGGTGTGTAGGCAAAATTCATCAGTCAGCCGTACTTCGATCAGGTGTTCTCATCGCTGAGGATGTGTTCGGCCAATTCAGCCAGAGGACGGACCATGCCGCCCATTTTTGCTGCCCGTTCGTTTGACGCATTCCCGTCAAGAGAACGTTTGTAGACACCCTGCAGTATCGCGGACAGCCGGAACAAAGAGAAGGCGATGTAGTAGGGCCAATTATCGATACCGGAAATACCGCGTAGCTGGCAGTATCGGTCAAGCATTTTTGCTTCTTCGGGTATACCCAGAGCGCGACGGTTCTTGCCGCCGAGCCCTTGAATATGCTGGCCAGGTGTGATGCGCAGGCCCATACAGAAATAAGCCAGGTCTGCCAGGGGGTGACCGACTGTCGAGATTTCCCAGTCGATCACCGCCAGAATCCGGTATTCGCGGCCGTGAAAAATCATGTTGTCCAGCCGGTAATCGCCGTGGATTAAACCATTCTGACCATCGTCGGCCGGCGAATGAGCAGGCAGCCAGGTCATCAGGTGCTCCATCGCCTCGATTTTCTCGGTCTCACTGGCACGATACTGTTTGCTCCAGCGGCCAGTCTGGCGATCGAAGTAGCTTCCGGGACGTCCAAAGTCCTCGAGGCCAACAGCAACATGATCTACGCTGTGTAGTTCCGCAAGAACCCGGATGATGTCATCATAAAGTTGGCCTCGGTCGGATGTGGCCAGTTCTGGTAGAGACGGGTTCCAGAATATTCGACCTTCGATGTAGCTCATGATGTAGAACATCGTATCGAATATGTTGTCGTCTTCACACAGTGTGTACATCTGTGGTACGGGTACAGCTGTATCGGCCAGCGCCTGCATAATTCGATACTCACGATCCACTGCGTGGGCCGACTTAAGCAGTTGGCCTGAAGGTTTTCGACGTAATACATAACGGCCACTGCGTGCGCACACCAGGTAGGTCGGATTGGACTGACCGGTGGAGAATTTTTCGATAGATTCAAACCCCGAAAACCCGGGTACGTTCGACTCTAGCCAGGGTGCAAGGCGGGTGGTATCGGGTGAAGGGACAGAAGTCATGGGCTGTGTTCGAGTGTAGCCAATTCCGACCAGTTGGTCTGAAGCCACAGCTTCAGTTGCCAGCTATCAGGCCAGTGGACACATCATATTAAACAGTTTTTCGTTCACGTCAAAATGTCAGACAGGTTGCCTACGTTCACGTTCTTTTTCCTGTTCTTGCCAAAGGCCTGCGTAAAGCCCGCCCTGGGCCAACAGTTGCTGGTGGGCACCGTGTTCGATGATTCGGCCATCATCCAGCACCAGGATTCGATCGGCCGAGACCACGGTAGATAACCGGTGGGCAATGATGAGGGTGCTCCGTCCGCTGGAAATTTCATCCAGGTTCGTTTGTATATCGGTTTCTGTTGCGCTGTCCAGAGAAGAGGTGGCTTCGTCAAAGAAGAATACCGTCGGGTTTTTGAGTACGGCGCGGGCAATTGCGACACGTTGTTTTTCGCCACCGGAGAGTTTCAGACCTCGCTCACCGACGCGGGTCTGATAGCCAGAGGGCAGTTGGGAAATAAAGTCGTGAATCCTGGCTGTACGCGCGGCGTCGTAGATATGCTGTTCGTCAGCGCTCGGATCACCGTAGGCAATGTTGTAATAGATCGTATCGTTGAACAAAACGGTGTCCTGCGGGACCACGCCGATCGCATCGCGGAGCGACGCCTGTGTGATCTCCTGCAGATTGAGATCGTCGACCGAAATTCGACCAGAATTAGGCTCGTAAAATCGCAGCAGCAGACGGCTGATCGTCGACTTGCCGGCGCCCGTGGGACCGACAATGGCTACCTTTTCTCCCGCTTTCACTTGAAAGCTGATGCCGTGCAGAATCACCCTTTGCGCGTCGTAGCCGAAGTGAACGTCGGTGAATCTGATATCACCCCGGGGTGAGCCCAGGGGCCGCGCACCCGGCAGGTCTTTGATCTCCGGTACCTCTTCCAGGAGGGTAAACATGTTCTCCATATCGACCAGAGCCTGCCGTATTTCACGGTATACCGTACCAAGAAAATTAAGCGGGATGGACAGCTGCATCAAATAAGTGTTCACCACAACAAATCCCCCAACAGTCATCGTGCCATTACGGATGTTCAGGGCGGCCATGATCAGCATAATTGTGATACCGCTGATTACGACGGCCGCCTGGCTGACATTCAGGAGAGACAGGCTTTCGCGACTTTTGACTGCGGCTTGCTCATAAGTTTTTAGTGCCTCGTCGACCCGGGTCAGTTCATGCGATTCGTTGTTGAAATATCGTACTGTCTCAAAGTTGAGCAGACTGTCGACCTGGCGTGTACTGGCTTCATTTTCCGCATCGTTCATTTTGCGCCGGATGCGTATGCGCCAGGCCGTGATACCAAAGGTCAGCCATACATAGATACCTATGGTTACTGCGGTAACCAGTGCATAAGAGATACCGTACAGGTACCAGAGAATGCCGCAGACCAGTAATACCTCGAACAGGGTCGGCAGGATGTTAAACGCGACGAAAGACAGCAAAAACTGAATGCCAGTGGTACCCCGGTCGATAAATCGGTTCAGCGCGCCGGTCTTTCTCTCGAGGTGAAAGCGTATCGATAGTGCGTGCAGATGATTGAAGACCTTGATCGCAACCTGCCGGACAGCATGCTGGGAGACTCTGGAAAAGACAGCATCTCTGATCTCGTTAAAGACGATATAAGAAAAGCGTGACAGTCCGTAAGCCGTGAGTGCGGCAATGGGAATGCCAAACAGCAGGTCCATCTGGTCTTCCAGGTTCGAAAGTGTGTCCACGGCCCAACCGAGAACCAGGGGTACGGTGAGATTTGCCAGTTTGGCCAGGACCAGGCTGACCACGGCCACCACGACCCGAGCCTTGAGGTCTTTGCGCTCCACCGGCCAGAAAAAAGGCAACAACAGTGCACAGGTCTTCCATAGGTTCCCGTTTTCCCCATGAGACGGAGACACCGGCGCTGTGTCGGGTTCGGTTTTCATCAGTGCCTACGGATCGTAACTCGGGTTATGGAAACCGGGATCGCATTACCGTAATGATTCTCGGTTTTTCTGATCTGTTTTTTCGATTATGGTCTGTTTTGATCGACTTGGAGGACCTAATGTATCTTGAGCTTGCGCCAGCCGAAGCACACGAGGCGATATCAGGCGAACAAGTCACGCTCGTTGACATACGGGATCCTGAGTCATTTCAGGCGGCCCACCTGGTTGATGCCGTGCATATCAATGATGTCAATATTCATGAGTTTCTCGAAACTGCCAACAGACAACAGCCAGTGATTGTCTACTGTTACCACGGAATTTCCAGTGCCGGCGCTGCATCGTTCTTCTCGGAACAGGGGTTCGAAAAGGTTTCCCATATCGAGGGTGGATTCGAGGCTTGGCAACAAAGCGGTCTGCCGACCTGTAGTGGTTAAGGTTTGTGCAAAGGGCTCTACCTGACCCGTTCGGCGTGAGACCTATAAAAGTGCTCAAGAGATTTTCAACGGGGGTTCCGACATCAGTGCCGCTTGTTCGCGCAGATCAAGAATGTGTTGCTCCCAGCAGCGCTGCGAGTTGAACCATGGGAATGCCCTGGGGAACGCCGGGTCAGTCCATCGCCGGGCCAGCCAGGCATAGTGATGGATCAGGCGCAGTGTTCGCAGTGCTTCGACAAGGTGTAGCTGGCGGGCATCGAATTCATAGAACCGGGTGTATCCCTCGAGCAGTCGAGCAAGGGTAGCCTCCTGGTCGGTTCGGTCTCCAGACAAGAACATCCATAGGTCCTGAATAGCCGGTGTCATACGGGAATCGTCCAGGTCGACAAGATGAGGACCATCATCGGACCACAGGATATTGCCGATGTGGCAGTCGCCGTGCGTACGAATCAGATCGACTGATCCCGCACGCTCATAGCACCAGCCAATCTGCTGAATCAGATTGTCGGTGAGTGACTGATAAGCCGATTCCAGATCTTTTGGTATGAAGTCATGCGCCAGAATGAACTGGCACGACTCAACCCCGAACGTGGTTACATCTAGCGTGGGCCGATGTTCGTAGGCTCGCATACATCCTCGCGCATGTAATCGCCCCAGAAACCGTCCAAGCTGACGCTGGTGTTCAGGGTTTTCAAGATCAGGGGCGCGTCCGCCGCGGCGTGGAAACAGTGCGAAACGGTAGGAGCCATACTGGAACAAAGTTTCTCCACCTGGGTCTGGGATGGGTGCAATTAACGCGATGTCATCAGCAGCCAATTCCAGAGCAAACGCATGCTCTTCACCGATCATGGCGTCATTCCATCGTTGTGGCCGGTAGAATTTTGCGATTAATGCTTGGTTATCTTCTATGCCAACCTGGTAAACCCGGTTCTCAAAGCTGTTCAGTACCAGCAGGTGGCCGTCGCACGTGTAACCACGGCTTTCAACCGCCGCCAGCACTTCATCCGGGCCCAGGTTCTGATAATCGAGAACGGTGTCAGTATGCATGTTCAAGCGCTGGTCTCAGATGGGTTTGGAACATCCAGTGGCTGACTCTTCCAGATTCGCAGTGCCAAAAAAACGAGCACAGCGGCAGCGGCGGCATAGACCGCGAAATAAAGGCACACAGTGCTGAGCGGGACCCCCAGGTCGGCCAGCCACCCCATAAGGACCGGACCGATTGCAGACGACAGGACCATCGCGGACGCATTAAGACTTTTGATCGCGCCGATGTGACCCACGCCGTAGAGTTCAGCCCACAACGCTGACATGACTGGAAAATAGAAACCGGACTGTATACCCATTAACAACATATAGGGTATGACGCCCCACATACTGTCGATAAGGCCAATAGTAACCATTGCCAATGCAAGCGGGCTCAATAAATAAGGCATGATTCGAATCGCAGTTAACCGGTCTACCAGCGTACCGGCGAAGATCAAAGTAACGACGGTTGTCGCGGCGAATAGCGAGTAGTTACCTGTGATCCACGCATGTGACCATCCTTTTTCATCGGCCAAATTGAGGTGGTGGAAAAACAGTGCAGTTCCTATCATGGAAAATGCTAGAACACCGGGCATCAGGAAGTAAAAAATGTAGTGTCTTAGAACCTCCCTGCGGGTCCAGGATCGGACGGCGCGTTGTGNNGTGTGGTTCGCAGTTTTGCTTACTTCGATGGACCGGCTGTGTACAGTGTCGTGACCTTTCAACAGCCAAATCACCGTTGGAATTACGGTCAGGCCGATCAGAACGGCCGCTGCGCCGTAGGTCCAGCGCCAGCCGATCAGGGCAATTGCTGAAACTGCGATGATGGGCAGTATCGCTTCACCGACCGTAAAGCCCAGAGAGGCAAATGCAATGGCTCGGCCGCGTTCACGATCAAAATATCGCGCCATGCTGGTGATCGAGATGTGCGAGATCAAGCCCTGACCCGCGTGTCGCAGCAGAAAGATGGCGAGCACAAGCNTCACTGGGCCGGTCGTGGTCGTAATATAGGCACAGGCGAAGACCAGNAGAAGGCAGGCCGCNAGGGTGTAGCGACGCAATGCAAAACGGTCGATCAGCCCACCTGTCCAGGGCAGCAGGGCTGCACTGCCGATCGTGCCGATCATGTAGACCATACCCCACAGGGTGTGGCTGAGCCCGAATTCGAGTTGAATAGCCGGTCCGACAATNCCGATAAAGTAGGTCTGTCCGAAACTCGAATACAGTGCTGTCACGAAACCGAAGCCGAGTAGTCTTCGGTTGGCACTGAGCAGTTCTCGGTAGGCGTTTAACGGCATGAAACAGGNGGATTGGGTGGGTGCGTGGCGAGACTATACAGATGTTCAAGCNGTGAGTGCGGGCCATTGGTGCCTGGTTCTTAAGAANGCACCAGCNCCGGGGCGACAAANGACGGCCCCGCCACTATAATCCCGCCCCGCCCGGCCGTTGGCGGTCTGACACCCACCGTATCCCTCCAATCAGATGAAAGACTCGATCAGTTCGTTGCGCAATATTGCGATCGTCGCACATGTTGACCACGGTAAAACGACATTAGTCGATGAATTGTTGCGCCAATCCGGCACGCTTGAGAGCCACGGGGCAGTTCAGGAAAGGGTCATGGACTCGAATGAACTCGAGCGGGAACGAGGTATCACGATTCTGTCGAAGAATACGGCCATTCGCTGGCAGGACTGGCGAATCAATATTGTCGATACACCGGGACACGCTGACTTTGGGGGCGAGGTGGAACGGGTGTTATCGATGGTGGATTCGGTGTTGCTTTTAGTCGACGCAGTAGAGGGCCCGATGCCACAGACGCGGTTCGTNACGCAAAAGGCCCTGGAACACGGTCTGGCACCGATCGTTGTTGTGAACAAAATCGACCGACCTGGCAGTCGTCCAGACTGGGTCGTCGACCAGACGTTTGAACTATTTGACCGTCTTGGTGCGTCAGACAGTCAACTCGACTTCCCGGTTGTTTATGCGTCTGCGTTGCAGGGTTGGTCAACACTGGAATCTGATGCCATTGCTAGCGACATGCAGNCGTTATTTCAGGCGATCGTGGACAACGTCGCCCCGCCGCTAGTTGATCCAGAAGGGTCTTTCCAGCTGCAAGTCAGTGCACTGGACTATTCGACTTATGTCGGTGTTATCGGTATAGGTCGCATACAGCGGGGTAGATTTTCCCGAAATGATGTTGTTTGCGTTGCTGGTACGGACGGATCGGTCCGCGAAGAACGCATTTTGCAGGTTCTGGGTTTCAATGGTCTCGATAGAATTGAACTCGATGCCGCCAGTGCGGGTGATATCGTCGCTTTTACCGGGGTTGATGGTCTGCGCATTTCCGACACACTGTGTGACCCATCGTGTATTGATCCGCTTCCAGCGCTCAAGGTTGATGAACCCACNCTGAGTATGACATTTCAGGTCAATGATTCGCCGTTTGCCGGCCAGGANGGCAAGTTCGTGACCAGTCGGAACCTGGGCGAGCGACTTGCCCGGGAACTGATTCACAATGTCGCTCTGCGGGTGGAGTCGCTGTCCGACCCCGATAAATTCAAGGTGTCCGGTCGGGGTGAGTTGCACCT
>PCBE01000053.1 GCA_002731295.1 Acidiferrobacteraceae bacterium
ATTCTCAATGCTCTCAAACTCTATAACGATAGCAACCCCGGAATCACTTCCTTCTCTTACTTCAGGGTTGGGATTACGAACAAGAACTTTACCGCCGTATTCGGCAATTGCCGGCATTGCTATTTCTCCAAACTTTTTAAATCCCTCTGCATCATGCACCCGAATATGTGCGACTAAATAACCTTTTGGCATAGGTAACTCCTTCCATATAAATGTTAAGACTACGTGTATCTTATTCCTGTTTGGCGAAACCATCCAGAAGCGTGTGAGTGTGCAGCTACTCTACCCATACACCCAAATACAGAATCTCAGGGCGTAAATTCTGCCAACACTCTCAGCGTTTCGACCTTCAATCCATCCTCAGACATGGCTTTCTGGGCATCCTCAGACGCCATGAATTCTTGAAACTTGTCCATATCTTCAGCATCCATAAGCAACCCACAGATATTTGGGTTCCCTGGGTCTCGAAAAGTGCGTACTGTTATGCCAAGCGACGCGAACATTTCACGGCGACTTCCAGTACCGTCCTTGAATCCATTTGCCCAGTGTTGCCCATCTTCCACTTCGTGAAAGTCAAACAATGTAGTCATGAGTAATTTCCCTCAAAAGTTAATACATTTAAAGCAGGAATTCCTGTTAGTTAGCTATTTAGTGAAGTTGTATAGAATCCCGCTATCTTAAACCTAAATAACAGTAGTGATTACTGCGATCAATTCCACAGATTAAAGGCTTTGATAACTACAAAATGCCCCGGAACCCCACCGCTGTGTGGGCTGGATATGTGATAACCCCGGGATCTTAAAAGGGGGTGGGTGGGGGTCTGCCCTACCCCGTTGACGCTGTTGTGACTGCTCTAAATGAGTGTTGACGACAGTGCGCCCGTAGCTCAGCTGGATAGAGCGATGCCGGTCACGGGTCAAAGACACGTGGCCCAGAAGGCTGAATTTCTAGAGAGTGGCCTCTGCCCTCTGCTCCTGCCGCAAATACGCCACACTGAAGTGACGAAAAACAATTGGCACGAACTTTGATGACTACAAAATGGTGGTTACAACTCACAACAATTAGATTGACATAAGTACCTGATGCATTTAATTTATTATCAGGCAAGGCAAGAAGAGAGTTGGCGCGCCCGAAGGGATTCGAACCCCTGGCCTCTGCCTCCGGAGGGCAGCGCTCTATCCAGCTGAGCTACGGGCGCCTTGAATTCCTAAGGTCTCGGGTTCCGATAGTCACCCTCGCCTACCTCTATTATAGATACGAGTCAATAAATGTGATATGAATACCTGGACATGGGACAGCAAATGGAGGCATTCGTATGTATTCGATCCGTGCAACATACATTCCAAGAGAAGACATGCATTTTGATCGAGACTACTATATTAAGCACCACATTCCACTTGCGCAGAAACAGCTCGCCGGCCACGTTCGCTACCTGCAGATGCATGCAGAATTTGACATGCACGTGCTGATGGAAGAAGAAGACCTTCGGTCGCCTTGCGTATTCGTGCTTTCCGTTGAGACTAAGGAAGATGTGGAAGCCTTCCGAGAATTTCGCCGCGGCTCCGAGGTCGTGCCATTAAGGGAGGACATCGAGAAATATACGAACTGCGTTCCAGAATGGACGGTCGCGGAGGTCACTTCTTCTAGTTCACCGGTATCATAATAGGTCTCAAAGCCATCTTTACCTTCTACTGTGCCACCAGTGTGCCAACACTATCCCTGTAAGGTAATCCTAGTAATGGAGGAAAAACTTTATTCCAGCCATATCAATCCTCAACTACTCGACTAGGCGTAAAGAGGCGCGACGGCGATCATTCCAAGCTCTATCACACCAATTATTAGTAGTGTCTTGCGCCATATCCAACCACTCTTTCTTATACTAAGAATCAAGTAAGTAATACCGACGGCAAAAATCTCAAACATCCAGAACAAAACTAATTTCGGGTGGAACATCACCGCTGTGAAATTACCATCAAGTAATGTGAAGATTGCCGTTATGATCATGAATCATACTCATCTTTTTTCGTTTCTTTACCTAAACCCCAGAGTCCGCGAGATAATCCAAGAATCACGAACCAGATTAAGAACCAAATCACACTACCAGCAAATATTGATTCCCATCCATAGACAACCGCAACCAGCAAGATTGGGATAATCAGCGTACTAGCAACTACCAGTTTCTTAATCATCTACACTTATCCTCCCTAGCTGTTATCCTAACTCACGCACCCCCATACGCACATCTGTTACATTGCTATTGAATCACACCAATTCGAGAATCAGCTATGACGGACCGAAGACAAGAACTTCTCACACTCACAGATCAATTTGTTGATGCATTTAATCGCATGAATCTTGATGATGTTGTCTCCTTTTTCTCAGAAGATGCCGTCTATGAAGACTCCAGCGGAGGCAGACACGTTGGCCATAAAGCCATACGAACTGCCTTTGAGCCGTTAGTTGGTGGATCACGAGGCAGGATTCGGTTTGACGGAGAGGACGTTTTTGCCGAAGTTGAAACCGGAAAGGTATTGGCTAGCTGGCGTTTGAACCTCGACAAAGACGGTGATGTTTCCGTAATCCGCGGTATTGATGTGTTGGAATTCCAAGGAAATAAGCTAGCAAAAAAGCTGGCTTACATGAAGGTAGATAGACCGCATTTAGAGACTGATTAAAAACAGTCACTGAATTACCCTAATAGAACATCGAGATTGCAGTGCAGGAAAGCAAGCTGTTAAAGGCGCACTTCTCCCGGCGGTAGCTGTCTGCCAGTATGACAGACGAGCAAAACAAAACAGCGTGATGGAAAATCCAAGCAACCTACTACCAATAAATAATCCCCGTGGAAGAACCAACGAAGGAACAAAAAGACGAAGCGATTAAAAAGTTCGGGAGAAATCTAGTCATCGGATGTATAGCAGCTTTTATGTTATACATTGTTATATACAAACTAAGGCTCCTAGACAGTTTTCTTCCGCTCTAGTGCAAGTGCTCACGCACATAGATTTGCAACTATCGAACGTGAAACACATCCAGCCGATCTCTCCGCCAAGTCCTCTGCATGCCTCTGAAGAAGCCCTGCTATGCAAGGACCTCAAATCGAGCAACGCCTAGGTACACCACATAACGAAATACTGTCGCTATTGGCCGGGCGCGCGATAAGCCCCTGTCAGCATACCGGCCTTTTCTGCTGCCTTCACCGCATCGTCAATCTGAATCAGAGTAGTGGTGCTGATATCCGCAATTGCACCAGTAGAGCCAACCGCCATTGAAACAGTGAGGGCATCAACGTCAGCCGGAAATTCGGTGATTATGATTCCATCCGAATCACCCAGAGTGTAATAGGCATCGATCAGTTTTCCACCAGCCGCTTCAATCAGCGGTCTAACGGCTTCTATTCGGTTTTCGGGTTTCGACACGAGGCCTTTGACCGCCTCTTTAGAATAACTAAATGTGTGCAGATAACGTGGCATGTTGTGCCCTCCTTACATTTGTCGTTTTTGAATCACAAGCTGTTTCATACTTCAATACAAGTTTTACAGTTCGGCAACGACTGACCCAGAGTTGATATACTGTGATGGTGCTCTGATGAGGATTTAATCGTGCATGTACCTGAACTGAAAGACAAGGTGGTGATTGTAACGGGTTCTGCCCGTGGCATTGGCCAGGCCATCGCTGAGCGTTTTGCAACTGAAGGGTCGAGTGTCGTGTTGGCTGATCTCGATAATGATGGCATCAAAAGCGTCGCAGAGAAGATAGTCACTAGTGGTGGATCAGCTGTCCCAATAGTGACCGATGTTGCTATCGAAGAACAGGTCGATGCCCTGTTCGACACCACACTAAACGAATACGGCACTGTTGATGTGCTCGTTAACAATGCAGGCCTTATATCACCGGTCAAGCATATCCTTGACGTAGATAAGGCCTGGTGGGATAGGCTGATCGGAGCCAATCTCACGGGTACTTTCCTCTGTGCACGACGGGCAGCTCATATCATGGCACGCAAAGGAGAGGGCAGCATCATCAACATGTCATCCGGTGGGGCGACCAAAGCACATCGAGCTTTTGTCGCCTATGATGCCTCCAAGGGCGGTATTGAGGCGATGACACGTGCACTTGCATTGGACCTGGGGCCTTACGGCGTGCGTGTCAACTGCCTCGTCCCAGGGTTCATTGATACCTACGGAGCCAGTGAGGAAGTTCGAGAAAAACAGGGTGCGATTGTACCGCTGGGCCGTATGGGTGAAGCTGCTGACCTTGCTGGCAGCGCTGTGTTCCTGGCCTCCTCAGATGCGGCTTACATCACCGGACACCGCATTGTGATCGATGGCGGCGTCCTCGTTCAGCAGCGCTCTGCCAATGTAGACACTTTTCCACCCAGCCAGTTTCCTCANCTGGACTAAAGGATAATAAATTTCCCCCGAAAGCAACGTACTGGTGAGAAACTATTTTTTAGTTCTGGTGTTACCCGATGGGCAATGCTCGCTCAAGGATTAAATTAAAATCCGTACCGGCTGGTAAAGTACCGTAACTACCCAGCCAGTGGGGTCCAAGCCGAGTGGCGCAGAAAGCATCCGACACCGGAGATGGTGCATGCTGCACTAAAATCGTAGCTTGCAATGTTAAAGCAATTAGCTCAGTCAACTGCCGTGCCCGCGTTTCCAAGTCTTCAGGGTCGCCAAGTTCAGNAACCAATCTGTCAATGGCAGTATCCAATAGAGAGTTTGNGCCCCGTACAGATTCGAGTTCGGTCAGGATAGCCGGGATGGCTGCGGTCTCTCTAAACATGGNGCGCAATACATCCAGGCACATGATATTTCCTGATCCCTCCCAGATACTGTTCAGTGGTGCCTCGCGATAAAGACGGGGCATGATCGAGTCTTCGATATAACCTGGGCCCCCAAGGCANTCAAGNGCCTCAACACAATGAGCCGGTGTCCGCTTGCAGACCCAGTACTTACCGACCGCTGTGACAATGCGCGCAAATGCCGCTGCTTGCTCATTCTCGACTGATTCATCGATTGCACGACCAAGTCGCAATGTCAGTGCCAGCGCAGCCTCCGATTCAAGCGCGAGGTCAGCCAGCACATTGCGCATTAAGGGCTGATCAATGAGCTTTTTATTGAACGCAGCCCGGTATGCTGTGTGATGCATGGCCTGCACCAACCCTTGGCGCATCAGGCCAGCAGAACTGGCACAACAGTAGAAGCGAGTACCTCGCACCATTTCAATGATCGTCGGAATACCCCTGCCCTCCTCGCCAACCATCAATCCCCAGGTATCCTGATATTCCATTTCCAAGGAGGCATTTGACCGGTTACCAAGTTTATCTTTGAGTTGCTGCATAAAAAGGGCGTTACGTTCACCATCCGGCCGCCAGCGTGGGACCAGAAAACACGACAGGCCATGATCTGTGTAAGCCAGTGTCAAAAATGCATCGCACATCGGCGCCGAACAGAAGTACTTATGTCCAGTGAGGTGGTATTCAGCGGCCTCCCCCGTCTGGACGCCCACAGGAATGGCTCGAGTAGAGTTGGCCCGCACGTCTGAACCACCCTGTTTCTCAGTCATGAACATGCCCATGGTGGCACCGGTCTTTTGCTGTACCGGAATATCACGTGGGTCATAATTGTCTACCAATAATCGGGGGATCCATTCATCACCAATGGCTGGTGTCATCCGTAACGTGGGTATTGCTGCATAGGTCATTGCCATGGGGCAGAGCACACCACCCTCAGCCTGGGTAAACAGGTAAGTCAACGCCGCGTGTGCAACCTGCCCACCGGCCTGCGGATTCTTCCAGGCAAAGCTCGGAACATCATTCTCGATCGCCAAGGCCATCAACTCATGGTAGGCCGGATGGTAGTCAACCTGATCAATACGCATCCCATAGCGGTCAAAAGCACGCATCTCAGGCGGATAGCGGTTGGCAAGATCAGCCTTTCTGAACGTTTCGGCCGAACCGGTGTCCCTACCAAATTCGCTCACTCTTTCTTGTGCCCAACCAGCGCCTTCTCGCTCGATGCCTTCGTGAAGAGCCNGGTCATTCGACCACAGATCCTGGTCGCCAATATAAGGCGGCATATTTTCGACATCGTGGGTGGGAAGGTTAGCAAGCGGTCTAGCGGGAATCATGGCTTTGTTCCAGGCGATTCGACAAGAGGGAGACGCTGTAATTTACAGCGCTTCGAACACTAAGCAAAGCATAGCGTCNTTCCAGATCNGTAACATCNAGGCTCGTTCGACCCGTCTAGAGATGGCCGGTCATCTGNTCGCGNTATTGTTCTCTGAGGCGACCTGCAGCAACAACCGTNTTGCGCATCAGCACGGCAACTGTCACCGGACCGACACCCCCGGGNACGGGTGTAATCCAACCAGCGACTTCTCTGCAGGAGTTGTAGTCGCAGTCCCCGACGATCCTCAATTTGCCCTCATCATCTTCGACCTGATTGATTCCGATGTCGATGACGGCAGAGCCTTGNCGAATCATGTCTCCTTTTAGAAGACCTGGTTTTCCGACCGCAATCAAAACCGCGTCGGCTGCACGTGAATGCAATGCGACTTCCCGAGTCAAATGATGACAGACCGTCACAGTTGCCCCTTCTGCCATCAACAAAAAGGCTATTGGTTTNCCTACAATCTCGGAGTGACCTATGACGGTCACCTCCAGACCCTCCATCTGCAAACCGGTACCGCGAAGCAGTTCAACTGCTGCGATTGCTGTACAAGGACCTAACTCGAGTTCCCGATACACGATATTTCCGATTGACGAAGGGTGCATTCCTTCAACATCCTTAAGTGGATGAATCGTAGCCTGCAGGTACTTAATCGGGAGATTTTCAGGGATCGGTCTTTGCAGAATTATCCCTGTTATGCGTGGATCAACATTCAAATTGAGGATCGCCGCATGAACTTCGGCTTCGGAAATATCCGGACGAAATGTTTTCTCTACAAAATCAATTCCAACCTTCGATGCATTGCGCTGCTGATTACGAACATAACGGTCGACNGCAGAATTATCGCCGATCCGGATAGAAACCAGTGTCGGTGCCCAGCCATCCTGCTTTAATGCATCGACATCAACGGCTACCCTCTGCAAGATCTCGTTGGCAACCACTTTCCCATCGATTTCAATGCCCGTCATAGCCACACCTATCCTCTCGATTCACGCGAATGCCAATCAGCCTTGGCCTGGAACACTACGCGTCCACGCCAAAGACTATACCTTACAGATGTCATTGTAGAACCCGAATCACCTAAATCGCGAACTCAGCAAAGGATGTCCAATATTGGGTTACCAATGCCTGTCCAGCGCACTCAATTCCCAAGCTAGCTAGATAGCTTGGGAATTCAAGTACTCCAGAAGTTCAGCGGGTGCATCAGAAAGGTGCCCGGCANNGGCCTCTTCAAGTTCGCAGCGACTGCCATAACCCCAGAGCACGCCCGTTGACTGAAGCCCGTTACTGTGGGCTGCCAAGATATCGACTGAACGATCACCGATCATCATCGAGCGGCCTGTAATTGCTGACGACGCCAATAATGCCGCGATCTGCTGTGACTTGCTGATACCGATATCGCCGCCACTGACAAACCCGAAATNGTCCGTCAGATCAAANATCTGCAGCACCTTTTCCGCTACATCGTTTCGCTTCGAGGTGCAGATACCGAGATTACAACTACGAAGTTCGTGCAACTCATCAATAACCTCTCTCATACCGTCATACAGGACATTTTCGCTGAATCCGATCTCCAGATAGCGTTCCCGGTACTTGTCTACCATGCTCGGTATCTGCCTTTCATCGACATCTGTGGCGAGACGGTNATACATCTGGTCAAGCGGCAGCCCGATCAGACTCGAGATCTGTTCTCTCGAGCACGCCTGAAAGCCATGATGGAGAAGCGCGTAATTGATCGACCGAGATATCCCCACACTGGGGTCGCTGATAGTGCCATCAAGATCGAAAATAAGGTTATCGCAACGCATGGGCTTTTAGCCTCAGGCCCCAGGAATTACCCAAATGCATTAAAGGTGATTATTGTCAGAGTATCCCGGACCCCTGGCACTGACTGGAGCTGATTGTTCACAAAGTGCCCCACATCACCATCATCGGCTACGTAGCACTTAACGAGCAGGTCATAAGGACCCGATATCGAGTAAACCTCTGATACACCATCGATCTCTACCAATTCTTCCGCCGCACGGTAGGACTGACCCAATTCACATTTAATCTGGACGAATATAGTCTGCATCTAAGCACTCTCCATGTATTTAGCTTTGCTCAAACCGTTGGGTGTAGGCTGCCATCTCGTCAAGCTTTCCAAGCGCTGCGCTGGAATCTAGGATAGCTCTAGCCGCAATTATCCCTTCAGCGAGAGACGGTGCGAGATCTGCCGCATAAAGTGTGGCGCCTGCGTTTAGCATGACCATGTCATAAGCTGGACCCGGATGACCACCTAATGCCTGCCGGATCAGTTCAAGACTCTGCTCAGCGCTGTCTACACGAATCGAATCCAGCGACTGAATCGTCAATCCAAAATCATCAGGTTTGATCGTGAAATCAGCGATGCTACCGTCCTTGTATTCGGAAACACTGGTGGGCGCAGCGATACTGATCTCATCAAGTCCATCCTCAGCATGAACCACCAATGTATGCACACTCCCCAAGTTTCCAAAGGACTCAGCAAGCGGTCGCACCCATCGTTCCTCATAAACACCAACCAGTTGCCATCTTGCACCAGCAGGGTTGGTCAAAGGTCCCAACAGGTTGAAGATCGAGCGTACACCGATTTCCCGACGAGGCCCCACGGCATGTCGAGTAGCACCGTGGTGTGTCGGCGCAAACATAAAGCCGATACCAACTGCTTCGATCGTTCTAGCAACGTCCCCGGGAGACAGCGCTATATTGACGCCAGCTGCTTCAAGCACATCGGCACTACCCGATTTACCGGTCGCTGCCCGGTTACCATGCTTGGCCATGACAGCGCCACCCGCAGCAGCCACAAACGCAGCTGCAGTTGAAACATTGAACAGCCCTGCCGCATCTCCACCGGTACCCACCGTATCCACTACTTTGTCCGCCGAGACTTCTACTTTCGCCGCATAGTCACGCATCACTGTCGCGGCACCCGTTAATTCATCGACAGTCTCGCCTTTAATATGAAGAGCCGCCAGAAACGCACCGATCTGAGCAGGCGTCGCCGAACCATCCATGATAATACGCATGACATCCTGCATCTCGACAGTATCCAGGTTCCGCGGTTGACAAGCCGCACGTATGGCATCGTGCATGTTCATAGTTTTCCTCCAGCTGGCGCCAATGCAGTAGTCAAGGATTATTCAGGGAATCAGTATTGTCGCACCGGTGGTACGCCGACCTTCTAGCTCACGATGAGATTCCGCTGCACTACCGAGAGCATGTTCTTGATTGACCTCAACTTTTACAGCACCGGTAGAAACCACATCAAACAGCTCGAGTGCAGACTGAGTGAGACTCTCCTGTTCAGCGATGTAGTTGAATAACGACGGTCGGGTGAGAAACAGTGACCCTTTTGCTTGAAGCAGTGCCGGATTGATCGGNTCTGGNGCGCCNGANGANGCCCCGAACAAGACCATGGTNCCCAATGGCTGCAGNCAATCAAANCCCTTGAGAAATGTATCCTTACCAACTGCGTCATAAACCACGTTTACCCCCTTACCGTCCGTGATCTCTTTCACTTGTTCTACAAAATCTTCCTGGGTATAAATAATAGTGTGATGACAGCCATGTTCCCGGGCAAGNTCTGCTTTTTCTTCTGATCCTACCGTACCAATGACCGTTGCGCCGAGATGGCTTGCCCACTGACAGGCTATCAGACCAACTCCTCCTGCAGCTGCATGAAAAAGAACGGTATCTCCGGCGCTGATGGCGTAAGTTCGTCTTAACAGATACTCAGTCGTCATACCCTTGAGCATGATTGCAGCACCGACTCGGTCCGCTATTTCATCAGGCAGCTTGACCAGCCGGTCTGCAGCAATCAACCGTTCTTCGGCATAAGCGCCAATAGGCTGTGCTGCATAGGCAATACGATCCCCTACGGACAAGTTGTTCACTCCTTCTCCAACCGCCTCGACAACGCCTGCCGCCTCGAAGCCCGGCGTAAATGGAGTCTGCACTGGATAGGCCCCAGTCCTAAAATAAACATCGATAAAATTCAGTCCAATGGCTGTATGCCTGACACGCACCTCACCAGCACCAGGTTGCCCGACCTCCACATCCTCAAGGGTCATCACTTCCGGGCCGCCGGTGTTGTGCACACGTATTGCCTTTGTCATTTCTTTCTCCTAAAGCTTCCGTAAACTATGTCCGGTATTGTAGCGTGACCAACAAACTCACAGCACAGGACTCAAACCTGGATCACANCCCGTGGCATGTGATTAACCCGTTCACAGTCCCCCTGGGTAACGATTGCTGTCTCCCCCAGGCACATGCTCAGTCCCGTGCTGTCGTCGAGCAATATCATATGCATAAAAAAGACCATTCCGGGTTCAAGCACTTGGGGATTCTCAGCCCAGATCATCGGCCAATCCATCCAGGTTGGAGGATAACTGATACCGACACTGTATCCACAGGCAGCGAGTGACGCCGTGGCGTAGCCCCCTCGCTCAAACGCATTCGCATGCGCGGCATATAACTCTCCGACTGTGTTTCCCGGGCGCAATAAGGCCTGACAACTCTCCAAGGCATCGACACATGATTCATGCATTGCCTGATGCCTGGGATCAGGGTCACCCGTAACAATGTTATACATCATGCAGGCATGGTAATGGCGGTAAGCAGCTGCAGGCTCAAAAATAACCTGGTCGTTATCTTGAATGATCTCGTCACCCGTGTGATATCGACAAAACACCGCTGACTCTCCAGCGCCCATTGGCCAGCGGCTTGCTGACGGATCACCACCTCCCGCCATCAGCACCTGCATCATCGCGCCATAAACAGACTTCACCGTGTTGCCGGGTTGGGTGTGCTCAATACTGACCTCTAGCATCTCATCACACAGCGCACCCGCCTTTCGAACATAATCGAGTTCCAGGTTGCTTTTCACCAATCTGACAAGTCGAACAGTGTCTGATGCATCAACCAGCGTACAAAAATCCTGAAGCACTGCGTTCACGACCAGCGCCCGCTGACCAGTCAGACCATAAGCATGATATTCAATGCCAATGGTCTGGTTTTCACAGCCATAGTCGCGCAGCAGTTCCCGCAACTCCTCGACGGGAGATGCTTCCTCGCGGTCAGTCCAGATTCGAATATCGGGAATAATTGACGTTACCCGGGATTGAATACGATCAGCAGACCGAGTCAGGAGTGCCATACGACCATCAACACCAAGATACATGGCCTGAAACATCGTGTAACCACTGGTATCGTAACCACTCAAGTAGTACATGCTCTCCTGACGAAAGAGAACCACGCCGTGCAGACCCTGCTGATCCAAAGCGCTTACTGCAGCATTNAAGCGACGATCATATTCGCCGCGTGGAAAGTGAAGGTTTGTCATCGGTATACTCTGCATCCTCGCTGTTCCGCAACATGTCTGTCTTCAGATCACGTCCAACCAATCAAGTTGGCAGTGGGTCAAGATACAACCTGTTGGTCGGATCACAAATACNAGTACAGCGCTGATTGTGGCACAGGATGCCATCGACAATGCCCAATCCATCTCAACAGAAACTTCCCGNTCTAGCCTCTACTCGAAAGCTCCAGGGATTACTGGCGGTAGGGCACCTTGCCAATGACTGGTCACCTGCTGCGATATGGTTGCTGGCACCGGCGATTGGGCTTGCATTCGACCTGCAGCCCTCTCAAATTGGCCTTCTGATCACNCTCCACTCTTTTGGTGCTGCACTGGCTTATCTGCCAGCCGGGATCCTCTCGGATCGGATNCAACGACCGGGTAAGCTGTTGCTGTTCACGTTCTGGTGGGTCGGATTAGGCTATTTTCTGGCATCATTTGCCCAAAATTTCTGGGTCCTCGCGACGGTGCTTGCNATGGCNGGTATGGGTGANGCGGCATGGCACCCCATCGCAACGGGNGCCCTGGCGCGTCGCTTCCCCACACGCAAAGGTCTGGCTCTGGGAATTCATGCGGTCGGAGGCACTCTGGCNGAGGTCTTTTCACCTCTGGTGGTNGGCATCTTGCTTTCAGTAATGGAGTGGCGATCGGCGCTACAACTTTCTATCNTGCCTCCACTGATTATGGGTGTTGTGTTNTATANATTTCGTAATGCCATTCCNATTTCAACAACCAGCAGCATCAGTAAGGTTGATCTAGTGAGACTTCTTCGCAGCTGGACCACCCCGAAAGGATTGGCTTTGATCACTGCAATAACCACCTATAACATGGCACTCATCGCACTGATGACGATTTCACCGTTGTTTGTTCAGCGCGAACTCGGGTACTCAACCAGCGAGGCTGGTTTGTTTTTTGCACTGGCAATGNTGATCGGCGCAACAGGACANCCTTTGGTCGGCCGCTGGTCCGACCGGATTGGNCGGCGTCGTGTATTCATCTGTGGCTTANCGATTGCAGGTGCGTGTGCCCTGTTGGCTACGGGATTCCCGCAACAAGGGTGGACGGCCGGGGTACTCATCGCAGCTATGGCTATTCTGGTGTTTGTTCGCTCCAGCGTTCTCGCCATGGCTGTTGACTTCTCANGACAGCGTGAAGCCACCACGTTGGGGTTTATTTTTGCTCTGATGGATGGTGTGGGTGCTCTCGGTGGAGTCACGGCAGGCCTTGTTGGCAATTTTGAACTCCANTATGNCTTNTCTCTGGCAGCTGGNTTCTCNCTTATCAGNATNGGAATCACNGNTNNNNCATTAAGTCGANCANCCNCGCNCTGATCNGCCCNGTTNTACCNNCNATCGATAGGGTCTCCAGTCTGATCCATCGACCGACATCTGAATTATTCGATATACTGTATATATATACAGTATATCGAATATCACACCATGCTGGAATATGCCGAACTCCACTGCCTGTCTAACTTCACATTCCTTCGGGGTGCATCTCACCCCGAGGAACTCGTTAAAAGAGCCCAAGAACTTGGTTACCGTGCACTCGCACTGACTGATGAATGCAGCCTGGCTGGCGTGGTCAGAGCCCATGTTGCCGCTCAGGAACACCGCCTGCCATTGATTATTGGCAGCGAATTTACCCTCGCTAACGGACCTAAGCTGGTTCTACTCGCAACCAGTCGGTACGGCTATCGTTCCCTGACCCGGCTGGTGACTCAGGCACGATCCACTACCCCCAAAGGACAGTATCGACTTGTGGCTGATGATATGACCCGCGAAGCGCTTACTGACTGTCTTGTCCTGATACTGTGCAGCCTGGAATCAACACCCAGCCATACATCTGCTGACTATTACAGAACTCTTGAACAAAACACTGGCTGGTTGAGTGAACTCCTGCCAAACCGTATATGGATTGGTGTAGAACAACTGATCAATGGCCAGGATTCCCAGCACCTTGAGCAACTTCGAAATGTCTCAACGAGAACCAGGGTACCGCTGGTTGCAAGCGGCGATGTTCATATGCACACCAGAACGCGACAGCGACTTCAGGACACACTTAACGCGATTCGCCTGGGTATTACTGTACCCCAGGCCGGACACCAACTTTATGTGAATGCTGAGCGCCACCTTCGTAGCCCACAACTGCTGGAACGAATGTACCCGGCAGATATTCTCTCCGAAACTACTGTTATTGCGGAACAGTGTAGTTTTTCTCTCGACGAGATACGCTATCAGTACCCAGATGAATTCTGCCCGGATCATCTCAATCCAACCGTATACCTTCGCCATCTGGTCGAAAAAGGCATACATCAACGCTGGCCAGATGCTGTTTCAGAAAATATTAGGAAACAGATTCAGCACGAACTCTCATTAATTGAAGAGCTCAACTATGAAGCCTATTTTCTTACGGTATATGACATCGTACGCTTTGCTCGATCACGCAATATCTTCTGCCAGGGGCGTGGTTCTGCTGCCAACTCTGTAGTCTGTTTCTGCCTGGGTATCACTGAAGTCGACCCCGCCCGAATGGAGATTCTATTTGAGCGATTCATATCGCGGGAACGCAATGAACCCCCCGATATCGATGTCGACTTTGAACACGAGCGACGTGAAGAAGTCATGCAGTATGTATATCGGAAATATGGTCGTGAGCATGCCGCATTAACTGCAGCTGTAGTGACCTACCGACCTCGCAGTGCCATTCGTGATGTGGGTAAAGCGCTTGGACTCAGTCTGGACCAGGTCGATCGGCTAGCGCGAAATATCAGCTGGTGGGACGATGGGAAAATAATCCCCCAACGAGTGCACGAAGCTGGCTTCAACTCCAGAAATACTTTGATTTCCACAGCACTCGAACTGACCAGCGAGATCATCGGATTCCCTCGACATCTGTCACAACACACAGGGGGATTTCTCATCTCCCGGGAATCTCTTTATGACCTTGTGCCGGTTGAGAATGCTGCTATGGCGAATCGCACTGTAATTCAATGGGATAAAAATGACATTGACACACTTGGACTGCTGAAAGTTGATTGTCTTGCTCTTGGCATGCTGACCGCTATCCACCGCGCCTTCGATCTGATTCAAAAACACCAAGGCATTGCGTTAACCATGTCATCGATTCCAGCAGAAGATCCCACGGTCTACGACATGATCAGTCGCGCTGATACCGTCGGTGTATTCCAGATCGAATCTCGAGCGCAGATGGCTATGTTGCCCAGACTTAGACCGGCCTGCTTTTATGATCTCGTTATCGAGGTTGCAATCGTCCGGCCGGGACCTATACAAGGCGACATGGTGCATCCCTATCTCAAGCGGCGACGGGGTGAAGAACCGATCACCTATCCAAGTGAAGCGGTGCGTCAGGTACTTGAACGAACTCTGGGTGTACCGATCTTCCAAGAACAAGTCATAAAACTGGCGATGGTTGCTGCCGGCTTTACACCCGGTGAAGCCGACGGACTACGGCGATCCATGGCAACCTGGCACCGACAGGGTGGACTTGAAAATTACGGGCGCAAACTGATCAACGGCATGCAAAAACGTGGCTATGATGAAACTTTCGCTCGCAACATCTACCACCAAATTCTGGGCTTTGGCGAGTATGGTTTCCCCGAATCCCATGCTGCCAGTTTTGCACTACTGGTCTATATCTCCGCATGGCTAAAACATCATCATCCAGCGACATTTACCTGCGCATTATTAAACAGCCAGCCAATGGGATTTTATGCCCCTGCGCAACTGGTACAGGATGCCCGTCGTCACAGCGTTGTTATACAGCCTGTAGATGTACTTTCAAGTAACTGGGACTGTACCCTAGAGAGAAAAAACGATCAGCTCGCTATAAGACTAGGGCTTCGGATGGTAAAAGGATTCACCCAGCCAGGCGCACAACGGCTGGTTCGAGTCCGGGGCCAGATGCCCTTCCAGAACCTACATGATCTTTCTCAACGAGGTGGTCTCAGTAAATCAGATCTCCAGGCACTGGCTGGAGCAAATGCTCTATCCAGCCTGGTAAATAGTCACCGTCGGCAAGCATTTTGGGCAGTTTCAGGTCTAAAAAACAGTAACCCAATCTTTCAAAACATGCAGGTATCTGAAGGATCTCCCCTGCTGCGCACGCCGAGTACCGCCGAAGAGATTCAAGCGGACTATGGCAGTACTGGCCTCAGCCTGGGGCCACACCCACTGGTTCTGCTGCGTTCCGAACTGGACCAACTGGGTATTTCCACAAGCGCTGAGGTCTATCAGAAAACCAACGGGCAAAAAGCCCAGGTCGCTGGCCTGGTAATCACTCGACAACGCCCCGCCAGCGCTAACAGTGTTACATTCGTCACCCTTGAGGATGAGACTGGCAATATTAATCTGGTTGTGTGGAAACGCCTGGCTGAAAAACAGCGGCGGGAACTACTTAGCGCACACTTACTCGGCGCGGTGGGAGAAGTTCAACGTGATGGTGATGTTTTACACCTGATTGCCCATCGATTGCTTGATCACAGCAATCTGCTGGCAAACCTTACCAGCCAGTCACGTAACTTCAGGTAGATCTCTATTTCAGAGTGAAATCGACTCCATTTGCGGCACAGGCTGCCTGAACCGTATTGCGCAACAAACACGCAATCGTCATTGGCCCCACTCCACCGGGTACCGGTGTAATTGCACCTGCCACAGCACTGGCTGATGCGAACTCCACATCACCCACCAGCCGCTTCTTGCCGTTCTCGCCATCGATACGATTGATTCCTACATCGATTACCGTTGCGCCCGGTTTTATCCAGCCCCCCTGTATCATCTCGGCTCTACCCACTGCTGCGATGAGTATATCTGCCTGCCGACAGACATCGGTCAGATCTTTCGTGCGGGAGTGTGCAACTGTCACTGTGCAGTGCGCCGCCAGCAGCAGCNAAGCCATCGGNTTACCAACAATATTCGATCTGCCCACAATCACCGCATTCTGACCCGACAAATCACCGGCNTNCGCACGCAGCAGCATCATACAGCCCAGCGGNGTGCAGGGGACCAGTCCAGACTCACCAGTGGTCAACCGCCCAACATTAATCAGATGAAATCCATCAACATCTTTGTCTGGATCGATCGCATTAATCACGGCATGGGTATTGATCTGAGCAGGCAGCGGCAACTGGACCAGAATTCCATGNACCGTTGGATCACTATTAAGCTGATCAATCAGCACCAGGAGTTCACCCTCGGTCGTCTGATCAGACAGGCGGTGTTCAAACGATGCCATACCGACTTCCACTGTCTGTTTGCCCTTATTTCGGACATAAACTTCACTGGCAGGATCTTCACCGACCAACACNACGGCGAGCCCAGGAATCAGCCCATGACTGGATTCAAGGCTGCNCACGGNAGNCGCTACACGTGCTCTGAGTTCTGCAGCAAACGCCTTACCGTCAATGATTTCTGTCATCGTAATCTCGTTCAATTTGTAGCGGTTAGATTAACCGCGCAGTACTTTACTTCCGCTATTTTTCCGACNGGATCCAGGGCCGCATTGGTCAGTAGATTGGCTGCCGCNTCTTGGTAACAAAACGGAATGAATATGGATTTAGGCTGCAGACCATTGTCTGATCGGCAAGGCGCTATGATCTCACCCCGCCGGGACGAAATCTTCACCAGGTCTCCATCTTTCATTCCAAGCGCGTTTAAATCGTCTGGATGACTATAGACCACGGCATCGGGTTCAATAGTGTTGAGCACAGTCGCTCTACGGGTCATAGCCCCGGTGTGCCAGTGCTCCAATTGTCGGCCTGTGATCAACACAAAAGGATAATCCTGGTCTGGTCTTTCATCGGCCCATTTGAGGCCAGCCGGCACAAATCGTCCACGGCCGTCTGCGGTGGGAAAACTTCCCTCGAAAACCACACTCTGCCCCGGATCNGACGCCTCCTTACATGGATAAGTTACGCTGTGCTCACTTTCCAGCCTTTCCCAGGTCATACCGGAGATACTCGGCATTGCATCACGCATTTCGTTAAAAACATCGCGAACATCGGCGTATTCCCATTTCAACCCCAACCGTTTTGCAATCTGCTGAATGATCCAGAGATCCTGTCGCGCATCACCAGGTGGATCGATCGCCTGCCGTCCCAATTGGACACGCCGGTCTGTATTTGAAAATGTACCCGTTTTTTCGGGGAACGCGGAGGCCGGCAAAATCACGTCCGCGAATGCTGCTGTTTCGGTCAGAAACAGGTCCTGTAGAACCAGGTGCTCCANCTTTGCCAGNGCTGCACGGGCATGGTTCAGGTCCGGGTCAGACATAGCCGGATTTTCACCCATGATGTACATCCCCTTGATTTGTCCAGAAAGTGCNGCATCAGTAATCTCGACAACAGTTAGACCTGGAGTGGAATCGAGNTCAGTGTCCCAATAATCCGAGAACCAGGCCAGTGCTTCGGGGTCGTCTACACGACGGTAGTCCGGGAACATCATAGGAATCAGGCCGGCATCAGATGCACCCTGTACATTGTTCTGGCCACGCAGCGGATGTAACCCTGTACCCGGACGCCCAATATTACCAGTCATCATGGACAGCGCGATCAGGCAACGGGCGTTATCCGTACCATGCACGTGTTGCGATATACCCATTCCCCAAAAGATCATAGCGCGGCGCGACTGGCCATAGGCGCGGGCAACGCAGCGAATCTCCTCGGCATCTACGCCACAGATTTCCGCCATATGCTCAGGACTGAAGTCCTTAACATTTTCACGTACCAGATCGAAATCCGTGGTGCGGTCAGCGATAAACTGCTCATCAACCAGATCCTCATCGATAATGGTGTGGATCATCGCGTTCAATAACGCGACATCGGTGTCCGGGCGAAACTGGAGATAGTGGGTGGCATGACGTGCTAGCTGATTTCTGCGTGGATCCATCACGATCANNGTAGCCCCGTTCTGGGCGGCATTTTTCATGAATGTCGCCGCAACCGGATGGTTCTCAGTCGGATTGGCACCGATAACAATTATGACCTCTGCCCGCGCAACATCAGCCACCTGATTGGATACAGCACCAGACCCTATTCCCTCCAACAAAGCTGCAACAGACGAGGCGTGACACAGTCGGGTGCAATGATCAACGTGATTACTGCCAAAGCCGGTGCGGATGAGTTTTTGAAACAAGTAAGCCTCTTCGTTACTGCCTTTGGCCGATCCAAATCCGGAGAGCGCATTTGGGCCGTTCTGTGACAAGATAGCCTTGANCCCCTGAACTGCGAAATCGAGGGCTTCATCCCAACTGGCCGGTCTGAAACTCTTTAGAGGATTTTTCGGGTCAAACTGATCGGTCAGGCCCTTTGTAACACCGTCTCGTCGTATCAGCGGCTGCGTAATTCGGTCCGGGTGACTGACATAGTCAAACCCATAACGCCCCTTAACACACAGTCTTCCATGATTAGCCGGTCCGTCACGACCCGTAACATATTCTATTTTTTTGTCTTTAATGTGGTAGGTCAGTAGACACCCCACACCACAATATGGGCACACCGAGTCCACAGTGGTGTCACCAGTTTCCTGCGCGACATTTCCCGAAGGCATCAGAGCCCCGGTTGGACAGGCCTGAACACACTCACCACAGCCCACGCAAGAACTGTCACCCATACCGTCAGCAAGATCAAAAACAATCTCGGCGCGGGCNCCCCGGTATGCCAGGCCAATTACGTCNTTGACTTGCTCTTCCCGACAAGCTCGCAAACAACGCGTGCATTGAATACAACTTTCAAGATTGACGNCNATTGCCGGATGCGACTGGTCGGCAGGTGGTTGTGTCCGGCCACCAAATCGACTCTCAGACAGNCCACGATTCTCACACCAATACTCTAACTCCGACATCGGACTGTGNCNGGCAGCACCCACTTCGCCCTTCAATAATTCCAGGACCAGCGACTGAGAGCGCAACGCTTTGTCACTTGTCGACTGAACATTCATTCCCTCTGTTGGTTGCCGGCAACACGCTGGCGCCAGCACGCGTTCACCTTCAATTTCAACCATACAGGCCCGGCAGTTGCCGTCAGCACGCAACCCTTCCGAATAGCACAAGTGGGGGATGTCAACACCGCTTTTCTGTGCGACCTGGAGAATGGTTTCTTGTGCCTGGGCAGTAACCGAATGGCCGTCAAGCATAAAGCTAATCGGCGCTACCTCCGGGTCTACCAGTCTGTTCATTGTGCACCCACCTCCTTTGGGAAATACCGAATTACCGTACGTATAGGATTCGGCGCTGCCTGACCTAAACCGCAAATAGACGCATCCTCCATGACGCAAGCCAATTCCTCGAGGAGTTCTGTATCCCACTGTGGCAACTCCATCAGACGTTCCGCCCGATCGCATCCCACGCGACAGGGCGTACACTGNCCACANGATTCGTGCGAAAAGAATCGCATTGTATTCAGGGCCGCTCGCCTGGGNCTATCTTGGTCGGACAAGATGATCACGGCAGCTGAGCCGATAAAACTGCCGTGCGCCTGNAGCGTATCAAAATCGAGTGGCTCATCACCCAGCGAAGCGGGAAGGATTCCTCCTGAAGCACCACCGGGAAAATAAGCGTTGAACGTATGACCATCTAACATGCCACCACAGAATTCATCAATCAACTCTCTCACACTGATTCCAGCCGGAGCCAGGTGAACACCTGGTTTNTTAACACGGCCACTGACAGAAAAAGATCGTAACCCGTGTCGTCCACGTCGACCCTGGCCAGAAAACCAGTCCGCACCATGCTCGAGTATGTCCCGAACCCAGTAGAGTGTTTCACAATTGTGCTCAAGCGTAGGCCTGCCGAATAGACCGACTTCCGCAACGTATGGAGGTCGTAGACGCGGCATGCCACGCTTGCCTTCGATTGACTCGATCATCGCTGACTCTTCACCGCATATGTACGCACCAGCCCCTCGCCGAATATGAACCTCCNGCAATTTATTATCGAATACCGAGCCCAGTTCTTTAATCGCATCCCCGAGGATCTGCAGCACGCTCGGATATTCATCACGCACATAAAGATAACAACAGTCGATACCAATTACCTCGGCCGCAATCAGCATACCTTCGATGAATCGATGAGGATCTCGCTCTAGGTAATAACGATCCTTGAATGTACCGGGCTCGCCTTCATCGATGTTGATGGCCATTAGTCGTGGTGCTGACTGATCCTTCAAGATCCGCCACTTTCTGCCAGCGGGAAATCCAGCTCCACCCAAGCCCCGTAAACCAGAACTTTCTAGTTCGTCAAGAATATGTTCGTGAGTCAGGGATCCAGCACGGCAAGCCTCGTAAGCCTTGTATCCCCCGTCTCGCCTGTACTCTTCGATTCTGATCCAGTCAGGTTGCNCTGTGATTACCGCGCTGCCTTCCCGGACCATATCGGACACTTGCGACACAGTGGCCCTTGGAATCGCGTTCTTTCCAACAANGGCCACAGGCGCCTCGTCACAACGGCCCANNCAGGGGACTCTCTGGACCCTAATATCATCCCCCAGACTTGCCTGAAGTGANCTGACCAGCACCTCTGACCCGAAAAGTTCGCATGTCACTGAATCACACACTCTAACGGTAAGAACCGGCGGTATCGGTTGGCCATCGGCAACAACATCGAAATGATGGTAGAACGTTGCAACTTCGTAAATCTCAGCAGGCGCAAGCTTCATCAGGTCTGCCAGTGCAACGATGTGTCCAGCAGAGATATGCTTATATTGATCCTGCAGTTTATGTAAATACTCGATCAGCAAATCACGTCGAATGGGCATATCACCGAGGGCCTCTAGAACCGACTGTCGATCCTCTGCGNCGACCTGTCTAGTTCTGTGACGNCCGAAACGCTTTTTCCGNCTCGTGCTTGTTGTAGTCAATTTATAGAGTCACTCATGATCAAGCCGCATATTTCCTGACCGACCATCGAAACAACTTGGAAATCCGGATGATAGTCTCAGCATTTNCGTTGATAATAATGCCAGTGCACTGTAGGGTTTACCTACGTGCATAATGCTATTACCGCTAGATTATAAGGTCTATGTGGCCACCAATTGTGATCCTTGCGTACGAGATTTTGCCCACTGCCCGTAATTCACCTATCCGATCCAGCTACTAATCCAGAATAATCTAACGCATGATTCTACTGATAGCCTCGGCCAACNTGTACGCCCAACGTGGTCCCAGCACGTGCTGACAGCACACGAAATTACGTGCATTCGTGGACAGCGTGCGTTGTTCACTGACCTGAACCTGACGATTGATGCGGGAGAAATTCTACACATCCAGGGATCCAACGGATCAGGAAAGACCAGTCTGCTTCGAATCCTTTGTGGCACCACACAACCCGACAATGGCACCGTACTGTGGCAGTCACAGGATATTCGAACCTGTCGTTCGACTTATTACGAACACCTCGCCTACATCGGCCACACCAACGGCATTAAACTCGAACTCAGCCCCGCTGAAAACCTGTCATGCCTAGCTGCTATCAAGGGCTTTGCTGTCGACTCCCAGATCGATGAGGCCTTGACTCAATCTGGCCTTTCCCGGGTTCGTGATGTCCCTTGTGTTCATCTTTCAGCAGGTCAACGCCGACGGGTAGCGATGAGCTGGCTTTTCATTACCCGGGCCTCGATCTGGATCCTAGATGAGCCACTGACTGCGATCGACCAGGACGGAATCGATGTAGCAAGGTCCCGGTTTAGTCGGCACCTGGATGATGGCGGGCTAATCGTGCTGACAGGACATCAGCATGTACAGTTTGAAGGCANGAAATTCAAGACCCTGCACTTATCCACATGAATCGCACCGGGCTGTTTGCCCTTTTCACATCGATTATCCGGCGCGACGTTATGATCGCGATACGCAATCGGGCAGATGCAGCGAATTGCGTCGTGTTCTACGTTATTGTCTTCACACTGTTCCCACTTGCGCTCGGTCAGGACCCAGCACAACTGCAGGCGCTTGCCCCCGGAGTGATCTGGATCGCAGCCCTTCTGGCCACATTACTTGGACTAGAGGGACTCTTCCGGTCGGACTTCGACGATGGATCACTGGAACAACTGGTTCTAACTACCGGACCTGTATCAGTTCTAATTCTGGGCAAAATCCTGGCACACTGGTGTGTTACCGGTCTCCCGCTACTGCTAGTCACACCCTTACTTGCACCGATGATGCAGCTTACCGGCCTTTCTACGGCAGTGCTCCTACTGACCCTGTTGATCGGCACACCGATCTTAAGTCTGGTAGGTGGCGTTGGAACCGCACTGACCGTCGGCACGCGGCGCGGCGGTGTCCTGNTGAGCCTGATTGTTCTGCCACTCTANGTACCNGTGCTGGTATTCGGCAGTACCGCAGTACAGAACGCCGGACTTGGTCTGCCTATTGCCGGNCAGATCTATTTATTAAGTGCAATGGCAGTTCTTGCACTGTGTCTTGCACCAATCGCTGCTGCGGCGGCGATCAAGATCAGTCTGAACTGATATTTGGTGGCGGCAAAAGAATACCCCAACACTCTATTCGTCGGTTACACAGCCCTCACTGGCTGTCTTGACGTTCTTGATGTACTTGTAGAGTGTGCCCCGAACANCTTCGTAAGGCGGCATTGTCCACTCTGATAACCGTCCGGCCAACTCTTCGGCGCTCAAATCGACGTCGATTGAATTTGCGACAGCATCAATGTTAATCACGTCCCCGTCACGCAACAAAGCTATGGCACCACCTTCCTGGGCTTCAGGAACAACATGACCGATGATAAATCCATGAGAACCACCGGAAAAACGACCATCAGTCATCAAGGCAACATCTTCGCCCAGACCAGCACCCATGACTGCGGATGTTGGTGTCAGCATCTCCGGCATGCCCGGCCCGCCCTTAGGTCCCTCATAGCGGATAACAATGACATCGCCCTTTTGTATACGGCCTTCTTCAAGGGCGGNTAGCATATCCTCCTCACAGTCAAACACACGGGCGGGACCACTGAACTGCTCACCTTCCTTACCGGTGATTTTAGCCACGGCACCACCCGGCGCCAGATTGCCCTTCAAAATTCTCAAGTGGCCAGTCTTTTTGATTGGGTTGGACAGGGAGTGAAATATGGCCTGCCCCGCTTCTAGCGCCGGCACAGTCTCCAGGTTCTGGGCAACCGTATAACCAGTTACAGTCATGCAGTCACCGCTGATNAACCCCTCGCTGAGTAAATACTTCATAACGCCCGGAATGCCACCGGCATGGTGTAGGTCTTCCATCACGTAACGCCCACTTGGCTTCAGATCAGCGAGGTANGGTATTCGGTCGCTTACCGCCTGGAAATCGTCAATCGTCAGATCAACATCCACAGAACGGGCGATAGCAATCAAATGAAGCACAGCATTTGTTGACCCCCCCAATGCAGAGACGATAACCATAGCGTTTTCAAATGCATCCCGCGTCATAATATCGCGTGGCCTAAGATCAAGTTCCATCAGCCTTCTAATGGCCGCACCCACTCTGAAGCACTCTTCAGTCTTACTGGAATCCACTGCCGGATTGGATGAACTGTAAGGCAGTGACATTCCCATGACCTCAATCGCACTTGCCATGGTATTGGCGGTATACATACCGCCACAGGCACCCGCCCCTGGGCAGGCATTTCTGACGATAGCTTCACGTTCATTGTCTGTTATTTTCTCAGCGATAAACTCTCCGTAACTCTGGAACGCTGAAACGATATCAACAACCTGTTTATTGGCGATTCCGGGTTGGATCGTACCTCCGTAGACCATTATTGAGGGCCTATTCACTCTACCCATCGCCATCATGACGCCGGGCATGTTTTTGTCGCAACCAGGCACGGTTACCAGCGCGTCGTACCATTGTCCCCCCATAACAGTTTCTATGGAATCGGCAATGAGATCCCGGGACTGGAGCGAATAACACATACCCTCTGTACCCATCGAAATACCATCGCTGACACCGATGGTGTTGAACCGCATACCAATGAGGTCCGCCTCTTCTACGCCACGTTTAATCTCCGCAGAGAGATCATTCAAGTGCATATTGCAGGGATTTCCCTCCCACCAAACGCTAGCAATACCGACCTGGGCCTTGTTCATGTCTTCACGTGACATGCCAGTGGCATAGAGCATCGCCTGGGAAGCACCCTGGGAGGGCGGCTGCGTGATTCGAGCACTGACTTTATTGAGCTTTTCACCGCTCATAGCGTTCTCCATTTTAAGACCGAGGAAATCGGTGACTGTTGAGGTAGCTGCTGAAAGTTACAGGAAAGCATAACAGAAACAACACCCGAGCTAATCTAATAATAGAAGTGCAACTGTAGAGTTCATTCCGAGTCCAGCGCCTTTTGAAGGTTTGTAATCTGCCGTTCGAGTTGCTGGATCAGCAGGATCGCGGCCTGATCGGGTAACACNCTGGATGGNCGNGGTAAAACGCCGGTGAGCTCGTGTTCAATTTTGTATCGCACCAGTTCCTGAACATCTAGAGTAATCTTGGGATCACTCACTGACCCTGTGATCTGGAACGGAATAACTGGAATATNNCCTAAATCCCTGCTCAGATCATTCTNGAGGGCAAGCAGGATTCTATAATCCATCGCACCGCCAGACAGGGACAGTGAACCCTTGCCCTCCATCCAGAATTCTCGGCCAGCAAATCTAAAATCCTGGTTTTGAACAATACCGCGGTCAATGCGAACGGTTGTCGATGCCTGCTCGATTCTAAGTTCAGGNAACTGCGCGCTGATCACCTTGGCCAGTTGGGTATCGAAATCCCCTANAACCCGGTTGAACAACTCTGCCGAAAGTTCCCCGTTACGCAGGCCACCCCTGGCAATCCCACGGNCATTCTTAAGTAATTCAGCGCGAGTGTGCCCCTGCACCGCCAGGACTAATTCAAGATCAGCTGATGCTTCAATGCCAGCTATGTCGTTCGCATCTCGCAGGAGTTTTCCCAAATTGAATTCACTTACTGCTTGCCNGACAAGAATTAGGGGCTTCTCGGCACGACGATCCAGCCACAAAAACAACTTGCCAGTGCCGTCGTAAANCTCACCCGACAATGGCGCAATCGACATTATTTTTCCTTTGGAACGAATCTTTGCGATCACATGTTTCGCCAGTATCCGGTCGATCCACAGGCGATCGACAACGATACTTCCCGTTGCCGCCACATCTGTTGGAAGATCTGAAAGCCGGTCGCCCAACAAACCGACAAGCACGCCTGCAGAAGTAATAGAGCGGGAACCATCTTCTGCNGTATCAGCCAAGAGAAAATCGTCTGATTCCAGAGCAAATGACCAGGTTGCTGAATCTTCTCNGTGGTGCCTGACCCAACCNGTGACGATGGTATCGTCCGCCTTTAGATTGAGATCATCTAAAACCAGCANATTCTCCCGCAAACGCAACTTTCCATTCAGAGATACCGGGCGGAGTCCGTTCGACGCAAAACCCGTCAGCGCAATGCCGGCATTGTGCAGAATTGTCTGAACATTCACCGACGGTATATCGAAGTTAGCCAGAACGTCTGGCTCTCCTTCTNCCCAGGTAGCTGACAAATCTCCGAAGAGTTCTGTATCCAGCCAAGTCACGACCACCTTCGGCACAACGATGCGCTGGCTGGACAGATCGATGGCCATTGCTTCAGCAGTAATTGCGGGCGTGAATCGACCGATAAAACAATCTGCGTCGAGCAGTGCAGCCCCGATCTGCCGGGTGCTGGTGTCTATATTCAGATCGGTGATTTTCAAAGCGGCTTCAGTACCAGCGGCAGCGATATCTACTGCCGACTCCGCCACATGGATCCTGCCACTGTCTATGTTCACGCTCATCTCTGGCAGTCTCATACTCAACACCAATCCAGGGGCTGTGACATTGCCAACAACCTCATTCAATTCCATGCCACTCGATTGGTCAGGTTTAGATGGAGCATTTGCCGATAGGCGCACAGCTAAGGGCAANCGCAACNCTTCCGACAGGAGCTGAAATGAAGTCCGCCAGGAGATTGTCGAGTCAGTNTCGGATCGACTCGAACGCCAAGACAGGTCGGCCAACGTTACCGCCTGCTGAGTCATACGATCGTGCCAATGAACCACGCCCGCGTATACGTTCACTTGTTTAGCGGGTACAACAGCAAGAATCCCAATATCTTGCCAGTTTGAACGTCCGTCAACTAGCCGGGCAAGATCGAACCTAGGACGCTCGATCAGTAAACTCTGAACATCGAACCCTCCTGTCACGATTGACAACAGCCCGAATTCAAGTTCAACCCATGGCGCGTGGAGCATAGGCTCAGCACTGAAATCGGGATTGTTATAAATCACT
>PCBE01000054.1 GCA_002731295.1 Acidiferrobacteraceae bacterium
CGGCACTGTGTGAACTCCCGTCGGCAAGCTTGACAAATNCCTTCACGTTCCCGGCGGGGGTCACCTCGGTTGACACCGCCCAGTTGGAGGGCGAGGTCTCCCACANNAANCTNCGNCCCTCTCCCCCNGTCACCTTGANCCACCCCGCCGAACTGTAGGCCAGCGCCCCGTCACTAAGCACCTGCNGGTCGATGTCCACATACTGTTTCTGAGCCTGCTCCAGAGAAANGGCTCCGGATCCCACCCGTGCGTCGTCTGTCAAGGTGGCGCCGTTCATNGCCTCACCATCAAAACCCTCAATCCCGCTCGCAAGNTTGCCATCAAAACTCCAACTCGCCACTTGGCCCAAAATCAANGATTCCGAAGGGTCATCAGGCAAATTGTCCGTTACAGTCAGGGTGCACGCTTTACTGATCACGNTCCCGCCTCTGTCAGTCACCACNACATTATAGCNGCCTGCNTGACTCGGTTGAACGTTCTTCAAGACCANCTCCGCCTTGGTTTGACCTGGAATGTCTTGACCATTGAATNCCCACTGATAGGTCGTCTGCCCCACGGTGGAGGCGCCCACGCTAAAAAACGCGGTGGCACCGGCAAGCACCGATTGATCCTGNGGTTGATTTACGATGGTAGGAACGGGTGCGGTTGTGAACGACCACTCGCGAATGGTTTGATTGGCCGGATCAGCGGTGTCTGAATATGANANTCGNAGTGTGTGAGATGACTCGGCATCCAAAACCTCNGAAACCTGGTGGNGGATTCGAACCAAGTTGCCGTCCTGTACNGNTTCACGAGTCAGATCTGAACCATCCAGTGCCAGGGAAATGCTANTGAGATCAACTGATGTTTTTCCAAAGGATTCATCAATCACAACTTCAATTCCGGGGAGTCGAGCCACATTGATGGCGTCCTCCTCNGGCACCATCTCCACGATGGGNGGNGTGGGAAATTTGAACTCNGGAAANTNAAATGGNNTGGCATAAAGACGGAATACTTCACTTGGNGATAACGCCTCGGNAAAAAGCGCCAATTCATCAATCTGTCCCTTGAAGACATGGGTGCCCGGCCCACGACGATCCGCACCCACGTATGAAAACGTGTCTGGATTCACATCNTCAGCCACCTTATCCAAGGTNGCTGCCAAACGTCCGTTCAAGTAGAAAAANATCTGTTTNTTGANCGTGTCGCGNACGAANACCATGTGCTCCCACTCCCCGGTCCGCATGTCATACTGATCTATTTTCCAATCGAGACTTCCGTTGTTCCACCAAATGCGTGGGTGCCCCGAAGTATGGANTTCCCAGTTGATGTTTTTAGCAACGTTGTAATTGCCCAAAATGACCCCCACACGCTGGCTGGCTGGAAAGTCAGGGGCGATTTTTATCCAACAGGCAAAAGTGTTGGGGATGTCCGGCCANGGCTTGCCCAGTTCAATGTAATTCAAATCGCCNGAACCAAGCTCAATGTTGAAATCGATCCCTCCATCGAGGATGCCCTCTATCGAGCGATCGCCTGCATTTTCGGCCAANTGNAAAACACCATGATTNTCGCTATTGGATCGATCCGACACAACNCCATCATGAACTGCTGTTGACTCCTCGAACGGCATGTAGAAAATGGCCATCTCTGCGGGATTCAAAGGCGGCAAATGATAGGGGGCCATCGTGAAAGACCACAAAGTTGAGTTTACCTGGTTGCCATTGGCGGGGTCTGAAAATCGAAATTCCACAGTAAACCCAACTCCAGGCTCCAGCAGNCCTGGATCATAGGTGANCCGCTTCNTGCCTTTGCTGAGGTTCTGAATATCCGGAACGACNGGTTCCCCGTTAAGAATCAATTTAATCGACTCTTCGGGAACCGGTTGATCGCCGTCAGCCANAACAATCTCGATCGGNATCTCCGGAAACACCAGAGGGTCACCGGGTGCCGGAGAAACTGACTCAACCGCCGCAATGACTTGAACGTCTGTTTGAATNCCGCCAGCAGTGGGACCTCCAAGGGCAGCGACGTAACCAACGGACAGGACTTGATCATGGAATTGAATGCTCGCCACATAACCAATCTCTGATCGGCCACCATCATCGGTGAACAACAGCACCGAATCATCTCCATACGCACTGGTCTGATCCAGAATCGCCCAGCGACCATCGANCNGTCCNAAAACCGGATCAACCGGAAGAATCTCTTCACCGATTTTTTTACCGTCTANGTATTTCTTCATGANCGGAGGTTCGNCGGCCTGATCNACGGTGACCACCAAACGATGCCACGTGTTGGGTTCAANCACCCCGTGCCCCTCTAATGCNCCAACGCCGTTGTTCGCGNTAATTGAAAGCTCGGCTCCGTTTCCGTTATTAAACGGATCGTCGATCTGAAGGATGGCCCTGGTCATTNCCCGATGATTCAACNGGATAAAGCAAATCCATCACCAACGACCATTGATTCGCCAAGTCACCCCCTCCGTTTCCAGGCAGATCCGGACGAAGCAAATAGCCCATTGATGAAGAGTTCTTTGCTGTCTTCATGACACTGGCGACAGAGCCGTCAATNANAGGAATNCCAAAGGTGGCAGTCGTGCCAAATTTGGTTTCCTGTTCGGTGGGACCATCCGGGCCGTCAAAATATTCCAAGTCGTTTCCGGNAGNTGCCAATAAATCACTCTCAAAATCCCACTGCCCNGTGATCTCCGCCNNTAATGAAATTAGACAGACCAGGGAGAGGGATGCCGTGACCAAGGTTTTGATGGTACTCATATTCATTTTAATATCTTAATTAACACTGTTTTTCATCCAAGTTAAAGGCGGTTCAACCTCCTCCCCGTAAAGGCCGTCCGATATACCATTCCTCTTTCCAATAAACTTTTCCCCTCCTTGCCTGGGATGCGTGTCCATCAGCCCACATGATGTTTCCAACATCACCGTGACGGTAATATTCGTCTAGGCGTTCTTTCCAGGCAGACCATTGGCCTAGAAAGAGAGGGGTGTCGTCCACCCCATCCAGCATGGATTCCCAGGCATCCTGAAAGATCAAGGTCTCGGAAGGACGCGGATAGCTGGCAATGGGGCGAGCCCTGCTGGGCCATGGATTCTGATTAACAACCCCTTCCCAGACGGCGAGTTGCAGTCCAAAAGATCGCCGATTGGGCGTGACACTGAATCCATTGAATCCATAGGTAACATATTTGAACCCATCCTTAAAAAGTCCATCCTGATGCGGCGGTCCCTTATATTGATCATCAACTGCCTTGGCGGAGGGACACAGGAATATCTGTGGACTCCAGCCCGTATAGGGCACATAGGCAACTCCCCAGTAGGCTTCGGGATGGGATGGGGGAATCATTTGACTCCTAATCGGGGTCGGATCCGTGAAATCGCCCCTGTCACGAATCCAGCGCATCCAGTTGCGCCGCGGGTGCCCTCTCCCGTCATGATCATCAGCGTACTGGTACCAGGCCAGTTGAATCTGGCGTATGTTGCTCTTGCATTTGATCTGCTTTGCCTCGGACTTGGCCCGAACCAGGGCCGGCAACAACAGGGCGGCCAGGATGGCGATGATCGCGATGACCACCAGCAACTCAATCAGGGTAAACCCGCAAGGCGCCGGTCGAAGAGCCATGCCGTCCCCGGTATCATGACTGTGCTGGCGTTGGATTTTCATGGACTTCCATTCAAGTTCATACCCGGGAGAGACAAAACCGTACGCCCATGCATGCGATTGGGCAAGTTATAATTATTTCACCCTCTTTATGGCCCTTGGTTTGATACGGGCAGGCGGGTGGGCTTGCGCTTGGCCAAGCGGCCCACTAGCTTCCCGCCGTTGCTTTGACTCTCAGGTTGATCAGTCTGTTGGGGATTCTATCGTTCCTTGGCCTGGCCTGGGCGATGTCGTCCAACCGCCGCCAAGTCCCGTGGCGTGTGGTGGCCTGGGGCATGGGACTGCAGTTGATCATTGGCCTGGTTGTTTTCAGGACGCCGCTTGGCCAGGGTGTGTTCGAGGCGGCCAACGTGGCCATCCGCAAACTGAACGAGTTTGCCGGGGAAGGTGCCAAGCTGGTGTTTGGCGCGCTTGGCGACGGGGGGAAAATGCAGGAGACCTTTGGCGAGGGGGTCATCTTCGCCATCGCGATCCCGGCCACGATTATCCTTGTCTCGGCCCTCTCGTCGTTGCTCTACCACTGGCGCGTGTTGCCGTGGGTGGTGACCGGCATCGCCTGGGTGATGCGTCGCACGATGCGCACCAGTGGCAGTGAGACGCTCGCCACCGCTTCCAACATCTTCATGGGCCAGACCGAGGCGCCGCTGGTGGTGAAGCCGTACCTTGCCGGGATGACCCGCAGTGAGTTGATGGCGCTGATGGTTGGCGGGATGGCGACGATCGCCGGCGGTGTGGCGGCTGCCTACGCCTCGCTGGGGATTAATGCCGGTCATCTGCTGACGGCATCCATCCTGAGCGCACCCGGCACACTGGTGATCGCCAAGCTCATGTTTCCGGAAACGGACAAGAGCGAAACAGTGGATGAGGAGTGTGCGTTGCCGAAGAGCAGTGCGACCAACAGCATCGATGCGCTGTGTCAGGGGGCGTCGGATGGGATGCGATTATCGATCAACGTCATTGCCATGCTGATTGCCTTTGTTGCCCTGGTCTACATGGCCAATGCCATTCTTGGCTGGGTGCTCTCACCGCTGGGCTGGAGCACCACAATCCAGGAAGTGATCGGCTGGTTGAACGTGCCGTTCGCCTGGCTGATGGGCGTCCCGCCGGACGAGTGTGTCCGGGTGGGATCAGTGCTCGGCGAGCGCGTGGTGCTCAACGAGTTCATGGGTTACCTGCAGCTTACTTCCATGATGGAAGGGGAGGGGGCGCTCAGCCCCCGCACCAGCGCGATCGCGACCTATGCGCTTTGCGGCTTTGCGAACTTTGGTAGCGTGGCCATCCAGATCGGCGGCATCGGCACGCTGGCACCTGAGCGTCGGGCGGACCTGGCGAGGCTTGGCCTAAAGGCGATGGTGGGTGGCGTGTTGGCCTGTTATCTCACAGCGACCATTGCCGGCTTGTTAATGCCGGGCTAAGTGGCTTCGAGCTAGACACTGGGGGTCGGGAAGGTGAGNTGGAAGCTTGCGCCCTGGCCAAGNTGGCTCTCGACACGGGCTGTGCCGCCGTGGAGCTGGNTGATGTGCTTGACGATGGAGAGGCCGAGGCCGGTGCCGCCCATTTCGCGGGAGCGCGCCTTGTCNANGCGGAAGAATCGCTCGAAAATTCGATCGCACACCTCGGTCGGGATGCCGGGGCCATCGTCTGCCACGCACAGGTCGAGTTCGCCGTCCGCCTGGCTGGCTGAAACGCGGACACATTGCCCGCCGTACTTGATCCCGTTTTCGACCAGGTTGTTGAGCGCCTGAAACAGCCGCTGGCTGTCGGCATGCAGGGTGAGGTGATCCGGCACGCTGTTTTTCAGTNGCACCTTTTTTTTGTCGGCCATCTCCCGNAGGCCATCCAGCACGCCCTCGACAAGCCGATGGATGTTCACCTCGCGCAGGTCGAGGCCGGTGTCGCCGGACTCGAGGTGGGACAGCGTCAGGATGTCCTCGATCAGGTAGGCCAGCCGGTCGGAGTGGTTCTCGATTTTCCTGAGAAAGCGGTGGGAGAGTGACCCGGTGTCCGGCTCGGCGTCGAGCAGCGTCTCGACGTAGCCCTTGATGATGGAGAGGGGCGTGCGCAACTCGTGGCTGACNTTGGCCACGAACTCCTGCCGCAGATTCTCCAGCCGCTTGAGCCGGGTGAGGTCGTGGAACACAAGAATGGCGCCGCGGTGGTAGCCCTGTTTTTCGCGGATTGCCACGCCGTTGACCTGCAGGAAACGCTGATCGAGACCGGGCAGCATGAACTCCTCCTGCACGGCGCTGTGTTCNTCCTTCAACCGCTCGACCAACTCGTTGGCCTGGTGGATGCGGATGGCCTCCATCACGGTTTTCCCCCTTGGATCGTCGGCCAGCTCAAACAGCCTGCAGAAGGCCGGGTTGGCAAACTCGATNANNCCCTNNGGGTTGGTGAGCAGCACGCCCTCNGGCATATCGGCGAACACGTCGGTCATGCCCGGNGCGCTGGTCAGGGCGGCCGGNCTGGCCGCTTGGCCAAGCGCCAGCGACCGGTAGCGCCGCCGCCACCCAAGGTGCAGGCCGATGAGCCCNANCAAAAGNAGGATGGCAACGTACCAGCCGGTCATTCGTTCGAACCGATCAGGCGATAGCCGACGCCGCGCACGGTCTGCACGCAGTTGGCCGCCTGGCCAAGCTTGGAGCGCAGGCGCTGCATCGTGGTGTCCACCGTTCGGGTGTCGAGCGTGGGTTCGTAGCCCCAGACATCGCGCAGGAGCGTCTCGCGCGGCTGCACCTCGCCGGGGCGGCTGGCCAACAGGGAGAGCAGCCTGAACTCGGTGGCGGTGATGTTCAGCGCCCGGCCATCGACCGTGGCCTGGTGGCGGACAGTGTCCAGTCTGAATGGACCGGCCTCGATGAGCTCGACGCTGTTTGGGCTTTCGCCGGTGAGGCGCAGGAGGTTCTTGACCCGCAGCACCAGTTCGCGCGGGCTGAACGGCTTGGTCACATAGTCGTGCGCCCCCAGTTCGAGGCCCTTGACACGATCCTCCTCAGCGGCGCGGGCGGTGAGCATGAGGATGGGGATGTCGCGCGTCTTCGGGTCGCGCCTGAGCAACCGGCAAATCTCGAGCCCGTTGATGCCGGGCAGCATCAGGTCGAGGATCAACAGGCTGGGCAGATGCTCGCGGGCCATCTTGAGGGCCCGGTCGCCGGTGTCCGCCACGGCGACCTTGAATTGTTCCTTCTCGAGATGAAAAACGACCAACTCGAGGACGTCCGGTTCGTCGTCCACCACCAGAATTCGAATGTCGTTTTTGCGCGGCATGAAAAATCACCCAGTGCTGGTATCCGTGTGGCGGATGTCCTTGGCCTCGTGCAGCAGGACGGCGTCCTCGGCAATGTTTTTTGCGTGGTCGGCGATCCGCTCGAGGCACTTGCTGATCACGGCCAGATGCTGGCAGCGCTGGATGTTTTCCGAGGAGGCCTCCATCAGTTCGGTCAGGTTGTCCTGATGGATTTGGTTCATTTCATCCACCCGACTGTCGCGGGGGATCACTCCCCGGGCGAGCACGGTGTTGCCGCTGACGAAGGCGTCGAGCGCGTCCTTGAGCATGGCGTTGGCCAGGAAGGTCATCTCGGCGATGTTCAGCGGTGTGGGCAGGGCAGGGAGGGCCATGAGCTCGACGGCCCGGCGGGCGATGGTGGTGGCCTCATCGCCGACGCGCTCGAGTTCACGGGCAATCTTCATGCCGCAGGTGACCTGGCGCAGTTCAAACTCACCCGGGGCCTGTGCCAGCAGGCCAAGCGCGATGCGATCGATCTGGATTTCAAACTGGTCGATGGTTTTATCGGTCTCAAGCGCCTGGTTGGCCAGGGGCTCGTCGCGGTCGAGGTGGGCGCGCACCGCCCGGGTGACCATCCCCTCGGCGTGGCTGGCCATGATGAGGAGCTTTTCCTTGTATTGAGCGAGTGCCTGTTGATCGAATGCCATGATTGAACCGCGACTGCGCTTGGCCAAGGTATCCCCAGCGCTTGGCCAAGCGCAAAACCAAAAAAAGGGCCCGGCCGAGGCCGGACCCTTCGTTGGTTTAGTTGGTGGTGTGAATCTATTTCACGGCTCTGCCGTAGAACTGTGCCTCGGACGCCGGAATCGTCACCGGACTTGAGCCATCCCAGCCCGGCAGCAACGCAGTCGCATCCTGCCATGGACCGTTCACGGTCGCTGCCCCCTGCAACTTGCCCTCAAACGTCACCGTCACGTTGCCATCACCGTTGTTCACGATGCTCAGCGCCGGCGCATCTCCGGCATCTCCGGCAACCCATGGTGAGAGATAGTCTCCGCTGATCGGCAGTGCACCCGCAGCCACCGCGTCGCCCGTGGTCCATGCCACTGCAACGTTGTCTCCTCCGCCACCTTCCTTGTTCAGAATCTCAATGTAGTAGGCCTTGCCTCCTTCAAGAGAGATGAACTCAGAGGTCGCCTCGTCTCCCACCGCCTGATACGCCCGGATCGGCTGCCAACCGGTCTCCTGCGCAATCAACTGCCGGTTGGCCGGATTCTCATCCGTACTCAACCACAACTGCGAGTTGTCATCCGACGCAATGGCGAACTGATAATCAGCCGTCTCAGGCGGATGCAGGAACCCGATCAACTGCACACCGTAGTTATCCTCCACGTTGCCAGGTGGCGGCGTGTTGATGTCTCCAGTCTGCGGCCACTCCAGGTAACCCACTGTCTCCTCGAAATCAGGAGCATCCGGGAACTTGGCATTGTTTATGAAGTCGTTGAAACCTCCACCAATACCCTGAAACTGACGCACCGAAATGCTCCCAGCCGCCGTGGCAGGTGCCTTCGTACCCAGGTTGTAGATCTCCCAAACCGGTATCGTGAAGGTCGCATCATGTGTCGTCGACTCTCCCGCACTGTCGGTGAAGGTCGCGCTCACCGCGTACTCAACACCTGCATCAATGGAGCCGGTATCGGCCGTGATCGAGTAGGTCGCACCCGACTGTGCCACACCGCCGAAGTCCTTCGTCCACGTGCCCTCAGTCGCCGTGGCTGTCAGCTTGGTGCCGCCGAGCGAAATCGCCACTGATGCGGCGTCCAGCGTCGTGGCTCCATTGGTGACACTCAACGTGATCGTCGCCATCGGGTCCATTGAAGTGCCAGTGGACACTCCCACCGATGAACTCAGCGCCGACAGTGCCGGCACCTTCACCGTGCCGGTGAAGTACTCGCCGGGAATCCCTTCCTGGTTTCCGCCCGGGACACTGTCTATGTCCTCACTCGGCATGCGCCAGCCAACCGTCATCCAGTCGCCGCCGCCGCCCTCCTTAAGGATTGCCTCCATGTAGTACTGCTGTCCTNCCACNAGATCCACCGTGCCCGAAAGGCCNCCGTCNTCCAGCGTGAAGTTNTTNCAGCAACCGNNNTCNTGGGCCACNTGNACCGCGTTGGCCGGATCCGNATCGGTGCTGATCCTCAANACGCTGGCGTCATCACTGGCNANGAAGAANCGGTANGTGCCGGTCTTCCGGCGCCGTCAGGATGCCGCTCATCCGNCCNCCGTAGNTGTCNCGGCCGTTNCCTTCAAACCCGCCAGCCAATGCCGTCCGGGTGTTGAAGCTTGATGCGAATGTCGCNCCATCCGGTGAATCGGGGTAGCGCGCATCGTTGATGAAGTTGTTAAGGTGCTGCACCTGATGGCCACCTATGCCGTCCCACCATTCCCAGGCCACATGGCCATTGTAGGTGATCGTCCCGTCTCCGTGGTCAATCGCCCTCTCCGGTACCGCGAAGGTCCAGGAATGCGATTGCCCGTTGTAGGAAATCGTGGCCAACGCAGTGCCTGGCATCAAATCGGCCGCGGTGCCCGTGATCGTGATCGTGCTTCCGTCGGTGTCAACGCTCACCGCAACATCCTGACCGTTCACGCTCAACTTCTCATCAGACAGCGCGNCTGCACGCTTGATAAGAACGACCTCAAGGTTTGCCGTGCCCGGGACACTGCTTGCCTCCATCTGGTCGCTGCTCACGCCCGCAACCACCCAGTTCGGGTTGGTTCCCGTGGCACAATCATCGTACAAGGCCACGAACCGGACCGATATGGCATCCCCGGCAGCAAAACTGCCCAAGCTTGCCGTTGTGGTGATGTAAGAACCATCGGCATAACCGGCAGAGGTTCCACCGAATCCATTTTCGCCTTTTGCGATTCCGTTACCCACGATGGCAACATCCGTATAGCCGTTTGCTGAAAATGCGTCTTTACCCACATCCGCATACCCACCGCCATTGACACTTATCCAGAGCTGACCCGCATCCCACATGTCTCCCTCAAAGGCATGACGATGCTCAATGCTCAAGCTCACCTCGCCGGCGGCGTTAACAATGTAATCCGGGCTGGTAAGGAAATCATGGTACGGACCTCCGCAACCGGCCACACTGCCTTCTGAGACCCAAACTCCATCCTTGAACGCCCATGGACCTGGAACAGCACCCACGGTCTCAACATAGTAACTCCCCAGACCCGGCAGTCCGCCAGCTCGGGCAGATACCAGGATCGGGTGTGTCGGCGCCGCAGGAAGTATGCTCCTGTCACCCTCTGCCAGCGCCATGATCTGATCCTCGTCCAGCGCCGAGGCAAACACCGCGAAGTCGTCTATCACGCCACGGATGCTATTGTTGCCGTTCTGGTCACCACCAATGTTCAGGAAGTTGATGTCGCTCGGAAGCGGATTGCTGTTCATCCCGTCATGGAAGAGCTCACCGTCTATCCAGATCTCCTTCGTATCCTCGTTCTTGATGAACACGTAGTGGTGCCATGTGTCGAGCATGTCCAGACCCCATCCTCCTATGTCGGTCGCGTCCGCGTTGATCCGCTGCGTGTCNNNACCGCAACAACCGGCCGTGTCCCAGTAAATCTGGCCGTCGCTCCACGGCACGTGCGCCTGCATCGCACGACCCGGCTCCGCCCAGAAACTGGACGTGCTCGGGATCGAGTAGTTCTTCTGCCAGAACGCCACCGTCACCTGGTCCACCGAGGAGGCTATGTTCAAAAACTCACCGTTGGCAACGTGCACATGCTGGTTGGTTCCATCGGTCATGTCCATCGCCGTCCCCTCATGGGAGTCATCGGTAAACGCCGCGCCGTTGCGCAGTTGACCCACCAACCCGTACACGTTGTCGATCGTCGTTCCGTTCCCTATGTCCAGGTTGAAATCCCAGAACCCTATCGGGTTGGGGCCATCCCCGAGCTCATCATGCCCAAAGTAGGTCCACGACCTGCTCTCTCCATTCCAGCTCAGCGTCACGTCCACCATTCCCTTCACGCCATCCGGATCGGCCGTGATCGTCGTGGTGCCCCCGTCGGTCGTGAGCGTGTGCTCAATCGCCACGCCGTTGACCTCTACCGACACACCCGTAAAGGCCACTCCACGGTTCTTGAACGTCGCCGAGATGCTCGCCGTATCCGCAATCGCCGCCCCAGAGGGTCCGCTCGAGGTCAGGATCGGTGACGGCTCACCGTCCAGCACTGAGAAGTACGGTGATAGATAATCACCTGAAATCGGCAGCGCGCCGGGATCAACGCCTGTCGGACCGTCCGACGGCAGGCTCCATGCCACCGCAGCGTTGTCTCCTCCGCCGCCTTCCTTGATAACGAGCTCAATGAAGTACGCATTGCCCGCTTCCAGGAAGACCTCACCCGAGGTCGTCTCCACCCGGTAGTCCCGTACCGGCTGCCAACCACCCTGGCTGGCGATCAGCTGCGCGTTGGCCGGACTCTCGTCTGTCGACAAGAACAACTGCGAGTTGTCATCGGTCGCCAGCGAAAAGATATAATCACCGGTCTCCGGCGGGTAAACGTAACCCATCATGCTCCAACCGTAGTTGTCACGAATGTTGGCCGCCGGTGGCACCTCAATGTCACCACTATTGGGCCACTCAAAGTAGGTCGCGAACGTGCTCACATCCGGTGTGTCCGGGAACTTGGCGTTACTAAAGAGCGCGCNCAGGGCGCCTCCACCTATCCCGTGATACTCACGAATACTGAGTAGACCCATCGGCGCGGCCGGCACATCACCCGAACGGACATACACTCCCGGCACTCCAAAACTCCACTCNGTCGAACGGGTGATCCCGTTGGACTCCTCAAACGAAATCGAGGCCGTGTGCGCTCCCACCGGCATCGAATCCGGCGAGTAGCTGATCGTCACAATGTCTCCACTCTTGGACACATTCGCGTCCAACACTTCGCCGTTCAGGCTCAACACCACCGTGTCCTGCTTAACCGTCGTGTCCTCATTCTGGATCACAACCGCAATCTCAGAACTCCTGACCATCGAGTCTCCGGGGCTCGGTGCCACCGACAACACCTTCGCACGACCGGTCGTCGCACGCACCGTCGTGCTCTCATCCACAACCGCTCCCGCGAGCGTGTAGGCCTTGATCGAGCCCTCCACATCCGGGTCGTTGATCAGCGTCCTCTCGCCATCCACATAGGAGAATATCTCAATGTTGGCTCCGCCTCCGCCTTCCCACCACGACACGCGGTAGGGATACAGCCCCGGCTCCTCGATGAAGATATCAAAGTTCGTGTCGGATGCTCCCCGGCCGCCATTGAACATGCCGGCTGTCTGCGCCAGAAGATCACCAAAGTTCGCCCCAAACGACGCGTTGAACCCGTCATCCGAGTTCACACCCAGCCTGTACGCACCTCGCTCCAGCTCCAGCAGCGCGATGTACTCCGAGGCAATGCCGTCGGTCGAGTCGCCCCAGCCCGGGATGCCGGTCAACGGCTCGTCCTCGTAACCATTGTTCGCGTTGAAGTTGCCCACCGCACCCGGCGCGTCCTGGTTCTGGTTCACCACCTCCACGATCTCCGGGTAGTAGCTCCATCCCTCAAACGCATCAATGTCCGCCTCGTTCAGGTACGGCTCCTCCATGTCCGGGTCAATGTACTCTCCCCGAATCTGTCTCTCGGCATTCTGCCAGTTGTTCCCGTGCAGGTTGCCCACTCCCTGGCCCGACGATATCTGCGTCGGGTACACCAGGAACCCGGATTCGCCCTTGCTCGACTCGTCAACCCTCACCGTCGAGTCTATCATCATGTAACTCTTTACCTTGAATTCCTTCTCCAGCCTCACGGTGTTGCCCATTGAGTCCTTTAACGACACCTTCAGCGTGTGCACCGATTCGGAGGCCAAGAGTTCCGGCGAACTGTAGGAAACGCTCGTCACACCGTCTGCCTTGGACTTTGCAACCTCGATCACATTCCCGTCGTAGGTCACCACGACACTGTCCGGATCCGCAGCAGCACCACCCTCGGCATCCTTTATCAGGAAATTAAATCCCCCGGCACTGGCCACCAACTTGGACAAGGTTGGGGGTTTTGCCCCACCAGCCGAAGCAGTTCCTATCAACTGAATTGCGTTAAGAGGCGCGCGAATGGCACCCTGACCCGCCGCGGCATTTCCATAACCATCAGCCGTCACTGCCTTGACCACGATACTGTCAGCATTCAAACCGGATATTACAACGAAATTGCCCTCGTCATCATGGTCGACGCCGGGGTCAAGAACGTACTCGCTCAGGTTCTCGTCGGCATCGCCAATCATGATTGCAGGGGCCAGCAAAGTGATCTTTAAATCATCGACATAATGCTTCTCGTTGGCCCCACCGGTGCGGCCACCAAACAGGAAGTCGGCACCCTCAATGGGCTCCAACTCTATCGGGGCCCGGTCTATCACGGTATAGCCACGGAACTCGACAGTGACAAAACCTCCAGATACCCGGACTTTTACATCGGCCCATTCTTCATCATCCCACAAGTAAAGGAATTCGCCATCATCCGTTTCGAACCTTTCCTCACCACCAGTCCCTACCCCATCAAACTTCTGAGCGATCAACAACTCAGAACCATTGAAGATATCTATGGAGGGGGCCTCCGCTCCGCCATTGTCCCACGTGTCCATACAGAACCTAAACGCAGCGCTGGGGTCACCCTCTTCACTGATCGCATCAGCCATACCAGAACCGATACTCAAGCTGAGTCCATCCGCAGGCCGGTCAGTGCCTTCTCCGATAAACGTCCTGAAAGTGATCTCAAATTCGTTGAAACTTGCCCCGTCGGAAAAATCAGCAACCGTAAACCCACCCAACTGGCTGCCTAAATTCTCAGTGACCTTGATCATCCCCTCGTCATGGACGGACACACCGCCAAGGGTAATCAAATCGTCCAGGCCACCATCAAAGTCAGTCTCAAACGTAGCCAATGCGTTGGTTCCAAGAATGTTGCCATCCGTATCCTCGACCCAATAAGCGCCGCCCTTGTGGGGAACGCCACCCATCAGGTACAAGACCACATCGTAACCCATGGCCAGTGCAGCCGGAAGGTCTGTGATGGTCACCGACGTTGTCGAAGCCTCGGTCGTGTCGAGATAACCGGTGAACAGGGTCTTGTCCCCTCCATCTTCAAACCCGTTGTTTTCCTCGCCCCCGCCAGTTGAGGACCAGGTATTGTTGGAGGTCCACTCGACGGTCGCTCCAGTATCGGCTCCGTCATGATCAACGAGGGATGCGCTACCTGCTTCACCTGACAGATTGTTCCAGTTGCCCTGTACGGAGCCGGTTACACCTGCTGACACATCCGCTTCCAAACTTGCACCGCCCTGGTCAGCACCGAAATTCAGGCCGATCAAAACTTTTGTTCCCTCGGTATAAAGAGGACTTCCCGCTCCAGCATTATAAATGGAGGCGATTTCACCCTCGGTAATTGGCCTGTCCCAGATCCCGACATCGTCGATGATGCCCGACCAGGTCCGGTTCCCCGTATCCGGATTCTGTCCGATCATCATCGGGTTGTCGTTGCTCTCGATATTGGGAGCGCCGCCGGTCGATACCAGCTCCCCATCACTGTAAAGGCGCACTTCGCCGTTTTCCGGGTCGCTGACCAGAACAACGTGGTGGATCTCCCCGTCGTTGACATCCCCAGTACCACCCGGAACATCTGCGTTACCTCCGTTACCGGTCAGTTGAGGCTCACCGCTACGACGGTGCAC
>PCBE01000055.1 GCA_002731295.1 Acidiferrobacteraceae bacterium
CTGTCAGCGCGCCTGACCACAAGCAGGAACTCACGTGCATGTTCCAGGTCAGTGTAGTGGCACCGCAGTAGCGCCCAATCTCCGCTGCCGCCAGGGCATAACATCGCAGCGGTGCCTCATGCCCGCCATCGCTTTGGGGTATACAGATCCCGAGCAGTCTCGCCTCGTGCATATCCCGATAGTTCTCGGTCGGAAATAACGCCTCCCGGTCGTAACCCGCTGCGCGCGCGGCAAAACGAGATTGGCCAAGTTCTCTGGCCACGGTCGAAAGCTCACTCTCCTGGCTGGTCAGTTCCCAGGCAGCCGCTTCGAACATCGGTGCATCAGGTTGGTAATCTACCGGACGAACTGCCATACCTATAATCCCAAGCCTAGCTGATGTCGTTGAACAAACTCGAGCACAGTGCTGTTGAACCCTTGGGCATTCTCTATGGGTGCCAGGTGCCCTGTGTCAGTGAGCAAAACATACTCAGCGCCTGGTATCTTCGAGGCCATCTTCTCCATCATGGGCGCGGGCGCGTTTCGATCCTGATCACCTGCCAGCACCAGTGTGGGTCGCGTAATTCTGGGCAGGTTGTCCCGACCCTCGAAGGTCACAATGCATCGCATCGCTGCGCTATAGGTATCAGGCGTGATNTGATTCATGCAGGCCTTGGCCAATCNCAAAGCNTCATCNGATGNGCCNGNTGCNATGAGNTCCGGAATNACATCNTCGGCGATATCCGCCATCGTCTTCCCCTCCTGCAGCGGCTTGAGACGATCAGCAACGAACTTTTTCTGAAAATCACCCGATGGATTGCCGAATGCCGGNGAGGTCTGGGCCAGCACCAGGGTCGCCAGCCGGTTCTGGTGATAGCGGGCGAATTCCTGCACCACCATACCGCCGATAGAGTGGCCAACAGCGTGCACTGTGTCGACATCGAGTTGATCCACCAGCCAGAGCATAGCATCAGCCAGCGCCGGAAAATTCATGTCTTGCAACGAATCCGACTGGCCGTACCCTGGCATGTCCCAGGCAACAGCGTGAAAGCCAGCCTGGGCAAAAACTTCCAGCTGGTACTTGAACCCCAGGGCCCCACCACCGATGCCGTGCAGAAACATCACCGTGGGACCTGATCCTGTTTCGATATAGTCGACCTTACTCACTCGATTCCGCTCCAACGAGCTGACCGCTTTCAACGACCGGCACCCCATCTAAGGCGACTGTGCACCCGATCATGGGCAAATCAAAGTGTCCCAACGTAAATCGTTTGGCAAATTCATTAGCGCCAGTTGAAAACAGAAAGTTTCCTGCGAGCGCGCGCAGTTCAGTGCCGTTGATGTCATGTTTGTCATACATGGTCAACGCTTCGTGGCGCGCATTGGGGTTCAATCCCCAGCCCACATGGGAGACCCCATAAGCTTCAGGATCGTCCCAGGCTGCGTAATACTCACGCATCAACTGCGCATCGAGTCCGTCGCCTTCGACCTGGGTCACATAATCATTCTCAATAACCAACGTAATGGGCGTTTCGATATAACGCTTAAACGTAAGATTGATATCACCCGACTTCATCACCAATTGGCCGTTAACTGCATTTCGACCTGGAAATGCGACCAGTATCCCGCCCGGCCAGTGTGTCACGGTACCTGGTCTGTCGGTCCACCCCCACACACCGGCAACAGGACAGTCAGCAATATCGATCACCAGATCACTGCCGGCATCCGAAGTCACTGTCATCTTGTGAGCTGCCTTGGCCTGTTTAACTGCATCGCGGACTCTGGGCTTGAGATCTTCGGCTGGACGCAGGCGCTCGAGTGCTTCCGGATGCTCATTCGAGATCATCAACACCCTGGCNCCACCCTTCAAAATCGTGGGCAATTCGGTTGAATGCAGTAATCCTTCACAGGTGAGNTCGATAACCATCGTCGCGCTAGCGAGCGCGCTTAATGCNGCTGTNTTCNGCTGCAACGCATCNGACGCACCAGTTGATCGAACNGGAACCGGTGCGGTCTGAGCCGGTGTNGGCATCACCACATGAAATGGTCGAGCCTTGAGATCCAGCAGGGCNAGTTCNGNNAGCTGAACATTCACAGCACGCGACTGGGTCTCAGACAGGATTGCCACCTCCTCACCTGGGNCGACTTTGCACAGCTCGAATACATCACGGAATGCATCAACCCATTTGCCTTCAATACGGTCAGTAAACATGCGTCTCTCCTTGCCCGATGGGTTCAGCTAACCCGAATCTTCGTCCACGACAGCTGTACACTCAATTTCGACCTTGGCCCGATCCTCGACCAGGGCTGTGACTTCAACCGCAGTCATGGCGGGAAAATACCGCCCGATAATTTCTCGATAAGCTTCACCAATTTCCTTGAGCCCGGCGATGTAAGCGGCTTTATCGGTGACATACCACGTCATGCGAACGATATGCTCGGGCCCGGCCCCGGCGGCTTCCAGAACCGCGACAACATTTCGGAGTGCCTGTGTCGCCTGCTCTGCNAGATCATCAGAATTAAATCTCTCCTCACTATCCCAGCCCACCTGTCCCGCGACATAGATCTGACGCCCCTGGGCGACAACCGCGTTCGAATAACCCTTGGGGCGACGCCAGCCCTCAGGAAGTACTGTTCGGTTACCCATTATGCGCTCCTTCTTTCTGTGCCATTTCACGGAGCCGGAAACGCTGAATCTTACCGGTCCCTGTTTTNGGCAGTTCATTCACGAATTCCACCTCCCGTGGGTATTTATAAGGGGCGATCGTGCGCTTCACATGATCCTGGAGTTCAACCACCAGGNCTGATCCGGACTTAATGTTGTCAGCACACACGACATAGGCCTTAATAATAGTACCGCGCTGGTCATGCTGCCGACCGACCACGCCACACTCGGAAACCGCCGGATGTTTAAGCAATGCATTTTCTACTTCTGGCGCACCCACGTTGTAACCCGATGAAACAATCATGTCGTCGGTCCTTGCTTCATACCAGATATAGCCGTCTTCATCCATACGGGCAGCATCTCCCGGCAGATTCCATCCATCATAGACATAAGTCTTCTGGCGTTCATCAGCCAGATAGCGGCAACCCGTGGGTCCCTTTACTGCCAGTCGACCCACCTGTCCCGCCGGTAACTCGGCGCCATTATCATCCAGAATAGCAACACGGTACCCGGGAACCGCTATGCCGGTCGCACCGGGTTTCATATCTTCCTCGCGGGCGGTCACAAAAGCGTGCAACATNTCGGTAGAGCCAAGCCCATCCATCAGTTTGACCCCGGTGGCCTGAAAAAAAGCATCAAAGGTAGCGGCTGGCAGATGTTCCCCGGCCGACACCGCCTTGCGCAACGACGAAACATCATGCATGGCAAGTTCCGGCAACATCGCGCGGTAAGCGGTGGGCGCTGTGAAACAGATCGTCGCACGGTAATGTTCTATCGCCTCAAGTAATTCGGAGGGCGACGCCTTTTCCAGTAGAAGCACCGCGGCACCCACATCGAGTGGAAACAGCGCCATACCTCCCAATCCAAANGTAAACGCCAGCGGCGGGCTACCGCAAAAGATGTCATCGGGCTCAGGCCTTAAGACCATGCGATTGAATCCATCGCAAATAGCCAGCAGATCCCGGTGNAAATGCATGGTCCCTTTAGGCTGCCCGGTCGTGCCAGAGGTAAAGGCAATNAGGCAGACATCGTCTATCGCNCTGTCAAAAGCTGTGTATTCAGTCNGTTTTCCGTCCATCAGCGCNTCAAGCCCGTCGGGCGCTGTCGAATGAAAGTAACCAATCGTCGTCAGGTCCGACGCGTGGTCCCGACAGACTTCAAGCTCGTCTCGCAGTCGCCAATCACACAATGCATGGGTAATTCGAGCCTTATTCAGTATGTCACTTAACTCCGTAGACCGCAGCAGCGGCATGGTGCCTACGGCGATCCCACCCACCCGTATCACGGCCAGGTAGGTCGCCAGCATCATCGGATTGTTCGCAGAGCGCANCAGCACTCGATTTCCCGGGGCCAGGGCATAGTCTTCAACCAGAACATGCGCAATCCGGTTGACCTGCTGATAGAGGTGGTCATAAGTCCAGCGATCATTCGGCGTTACCAGTGCTGTTCGATGGCCTTCACCTCGCTCGATCCACTGATCGAGAAACCGCGTGATGCAGTTGAATCGATCGGGATAGTGGTATGCGCTGTGCGTCAGGTCGATCTCTGGCCACAACTCGATTGCCGGTAGGTTTTCGCGGGCAAATGTATCTATGGCTTCTCCCATTCGCTTTATGATCTCTGTTGATCAACGCACGATCGGTCATTGCGGTAACGGGTCAAATCAAGGCGCCCCCAGGGTCTGCCGGGCAATAATCAACTTCTGTATTTCGCTTGCACCCTCATAAACTCGCATGGCCCGAATGTCCCGATATAACTCTTCAACTTTGCGACCTGTCCGAACACCCTGGCCGCCGTGTAACTGAACCGCAGAATCAATAACACGCTGCGCCTCTTCGGTGGCGAACAATTTTGCCATAGAAGCTTCCCTGGAGATTCGTGGGGCCCCGCTGTCTTTCGTCCATGCCGCACGATAGACCAGTAATGCAGCCGCGTCGACACCGGTTGCCATATCTGCAATACGGGCCTGTGTCATCTGATAACTGGCAAGCACCCTATCACCGATTTTTCGTTCCCCAACAAACCTGACTGCTTCACTCAAGGCACGTCGGGCCAACCCCAGGGCCGCCGCACCGACAGTAGAACGAAAAATATCCAATGTCGCCATGGCCACCTTGAACCCTTCGCCAGGTGCACCAACTCTCAACTCGGTCGGTACCCGGACCGAATCAAATTCCAAGGTCGCCAGTGGATGGGGTGCAATAGTCTCAATTCTTTCTGTGATAGATAGCCCCGGGCTATCAACCGGCACGATAAAAGCGGACAGCCCGCTAGTTCCTGATTCCTCACCGGTACGCGCGAATACAACGTAGTGATCGGCAATGCCACCATTGGATATCCAGGTCTTGCAGCCATCAATCAGGTAATCGGTACCATCTGTCCGCGCAGTGGTCGTAATTGATGCGACATCAGAGCCGGCTTCAGGTTCGGACAGAGCAAACGCAGGCAGCGTCTGCCCACTCGCGGCACCTGGAAGAAACTGTCTTTTCTGCATCTCTGTGCCGAACAGTGAGATCGGGCCGGAACCCAGCCCTTGCATGGCAAACGCAAAGTCAGCCAATCCGGAAAACCGTGCCAGAGTCTCACGGATCACGCACAGCGACCGCACATCGAATAGCACATCGCCTTGGGCCACCGCGTGGCGGCAAATACCCGCATCACCCAATGCACGAACCAGATTGATACAGGTGTCATCCAAACCGTTACCCGCTTCTATTATCTGGTCGACATGCGCTGCCGCCCATAGCTCCACACTTTCAGCCAGGGCACGGTGCTGGTTATCAAAAAAGGGCCAGTCGAGATAACTTTTGTCTGGCATCTCAGTCACCTTCAAAGACCGGCGTGCGCTTGGCAGCAAATGCTTCGAAGGCGCGCTGAAAATCTTTAGTCGTCATACATTCGGCCTGGGCGCGTGCCTCCGCATCGATAGCCTCATCGACGGACATATCCCATTCTGCGTGCAGCTGTCTTTTGGTTACGGCATGCGCATAGCTGGGCCCTTGTGCCAGCGAAACAGCCAGCGCCTGAGCGGCTTCCAGAACTGACTCTGGCGCTTCGATCCGATTAAAAAACCCCCATCGCTCACCTTCGTCAGCATCCATAAAACGACCTGTGTAGAGCAATTCTGAGGCTCGTCCATGCCCGATAATCCGGGGCAAAATGGCACACGCACCCATGTCACACCCGGCCAGACCGACCCGGACAAACAGGAATGCAGTGCGCGCTCTGGCGGTTGCGAGTCGGATGTCTGAAGCCATTGCCAGTATTGCGCCCGCACCGGTGCAAATGCCATCCACAGCAGCCACGATTGGCTGTGGACAATGACGCATCGCCTTAACCACTGCACCGGTCATCTGCGTAAATTGCTTCAGACCCGCCTCGTCACGTTTAGTCAGCGGCTCAATGATTTCAAACACGTCACCACCGGAGCAGAAATTGCCCCCGGCACCGGTCATCACAACGGAACGAATCTGGTCACAACCATTCAACTGCTCAAAGACATCCTGCAGTTCGGCGTAGGACTCGAATGTCAGCGGGTTTTTTCGCTCGGGACGATTCAACGTAATTGTCGCGACCCTGTCGGTGACCTGCCAACCGAAGTGCTGGGCTTGGTAATCAGTCATGCTGTCCATATTCATTCCTCCTGTTGCTCATTCAATTTCTCCTCGAGCGACGTCTTCAACTGCCCAAGCGTCTGGTTCAGCATCCTCACCTGGTCCGGGTTCAGATCCTCAAAAAGCTCACCTATCCATTTTTCGTGTTCATGTGCGACTTGAGTGAAACGTTCATAGCCATAATCAGACAGAGCAATAATCTGTACACGCCGATCGGATGGATCCTGTTCTCTTTTAACCAGACCATCTGCAACCAGTCTGTCCGTAAGGCCAGTGACATTACCACCGGACACCATCAATCGCCGACTGAGTTCAGTCATGTTCATCCGACGGTCCGGTTGCCGATAAAGTTGTGATAAATAGTCAAAACGCGGCAGTGTCATGCCGTGATCGCTGTATAAGCGTGTGCGCACAACTCTCTCGACCGAGCCCACACAAGACCAAAGCCGTAACCAAGCCCTAAGCGCAGATTTATCGCCGATTCTGCTGCGGCTGACGTTGGCGACAACATCCGAAGTTTGGGATTGAGCCTTCATAAAGCTGTCTCACCGCCATCAACAGCGAGTGCCTGGCCGTTGACTGAAGCCGCTGCCGAGGAACACAGCCATAACACGCAGTCGGCCACTTCTGCCGGCTGGATCAAACGGCCCTGGGGATTCATCCTAGTTAGATCCGCTCGGGCCTCTTCTCGGTTACGGCCTGTCTTACTCACAATGGTGTCGATCGACCTCGACAGCATTGGTGTGTCAGTAAACCCAGGGCATACTGCATTGACTGTGATGCCACTCCCTGCCAGTTCAACAGCCAGGGCCCGGGTAAATCCGATCGCCCCGTGTTTGGCTGCACAGTAACCGACGACGTAGGGATAGCCCTTCAGGCCTGCCGTGCTGGCAATGGTCACGATTCTGCCACTGGCCAGTTTCTTCATTTGTGGTAGAACACATCTTGTGGTGTTGAAAAGTCCGTTCAAGTTGACATCGATCATCTCGTCCCAGCAATCAGACTCTCCGCTGGCAAATGATTCACTGACCGCACCGCCGGCATTGTTGACCAAAATCTCAATCGGCCCGTGCTGATCGACAAGCCGCTCGATCGCTTCGCCGACACCAGGCCGGTCTGTGATATCAGCCACAGCAATCTGTGATTTATAGTCGAGTGATTGCGCCACAGATGCCAGTGTTGTGTGTGTTCTGCCCATCAATGACACACAGGCGCCTGCGCCGGACAACGCGCGGGCAATCTGTTCGCCGATTCCGCTGCCCGCACCAGTGACCAGGGCGTGAATATCTCTTAGGTCGCTCGTGTATTCGTTGCTCGTCATTAGATCTGCCGCAGTAACTGCCCTGCCCGATCCAGGTTCCGATGTTGCTGATCCCGACCGGCCAAGTACTGTTGGGGCCATACCTGTGAATCATAATTCAGCTCGGCTGCGGCGCGCAGCGTCCAGAACGGATCAGACAGATGAGGCCGGGCAAGTGCAACCAGATCAGCCCGACCTGAAGCCAGAATCGAATTGACATGGTCGGCTTCAAATATGTTGCCAACCGCCAGGGTTGCCACACCGATCTCATTGCGGATCCTGTCAGCAAAAGGTACCTGATACATTCGCCCATAAACCGGATCGGCCTGTGTGCTGGTCTGGCCGGTCGACACATCTACCAGATCGACACCTTCGTTCTTAAATGCCTGTGCAACTGCGACACCGTCCCCATCGGTCAGCCCGTCCTTATGCCAATCCGTGACCGAAAGCCGCACGGACATGGGTCTTGCCTGCGGCCACACCCGCCGGACCTCACGAAACACCTCTAACGGAAAGCGCATACGATTACATAAGGATCCACCGTATGCGTCCGTACGTTGATTCGTTAAAGGTGAGATAAAACTTGACAGCAGGTAACCATGGGCTGCGTGTAGCTCGAGCATGTCAAATCCGGCATCAGCACCGCGCTTTGCAGCAGCTGCGAATTCGGCCACGACCCGGTCCATATCAGAACGACTGGCCGCCCGGGGCACCTGATTGTCAGCAGACCAGGCTATAGCCGAGGCAGCCAACAGGTTCCAGTTATCCGTCTCAAGTGGCATGTCCATACCTTCCCAGCCCAGGCGTGTAGAACCCTTGGGACCTGAGTGTCCCAACTGCAGACACACCTTGGCCTGTGAATGCTCGTGTACAAACGCAACAATTCGCTGCCAGCCCGCGCACTGTTCATCATTCCAGATTCCAGCGCATCCCGGGGTTATCCGGCCCGCCGGGGATACCACGGTCATTTCTGAAAAAATCAGCCCAGCACCACCCAGTGCGCGTGTACCCAGGTGAACCAGGTGAAACTCACCCGGGACTCCATCCACCGCCGAATACATGGCCATGGGTGATACCACCACCCGGTTAGCCAGATGCATATCCCGCAAACGAAAAGGTGTGAACATCGGCGGTCGTGCGGCGGCCGAACCAACTCGGCCTGCCTGTTGTGAAAACCAGCTCTCGATATGGTCTAGATAGACACGATCCCGCTGGCGAAGGCTCTCGTGACTCACCCGCTGACTTCGTGTCAACAGGGAATAGGCAAACTGCTCAGGTGGCAATGCGGTATAGCGGTCTACATTTTCAAACCATTCCGTGGAGTTACGGGCCGAAGACTGTATTTTGAGCACTTCAATTTTACGTTCCGACTCATATTGCTCGAGCACCTGAGGGATTGGCCGATCATCCGGCTCCCTCAATAGATAAGCCAGTGCGATGGCATCTTCCATCGCAAGCTTGGTGCCCGACCCGATGGAAAAATGTGCCGTGTGTGCCGCGTCCCCCATCAGCACAATGTTGTCTTTGACCCAGTTCTGATTTGAGACTCGCCGGAAACAAAGCCAGGCCGCAGAACCCCGGAGATGTGCCGCGCGGGACATCAGTGACTGGCCATCGAGAAACTCGCTGAACAGTGATTCGACAAATGCAATGCTTTTGTCTTCTGTCATGCAATCAAGCCCGGCCCGGCGCCAACAATCCTGCGAAGTTTCGACAATGAACGTCGACGTCTTGGCATCAAAACGGTAGGCATGCGCCTGAAACCATCCCCATTCAGATTCAACGAACAGAAATGAGAAAGCATCGAAAATTTTGTGCGTACCCAACCAGATAAAACGATTCTTTCGTTCGTCAATCTCCGGCTTGAAATGATCTGAAAATTCCTGGCGGATGATGCTGTTGACACCATCCGTTGCGACAATCAGATCCGCCTCGTCAAGTTCGCTGGCACTCTTGATTTCGCGTCCCATCTCGAGAGTAACACCCAGGTCCATACATCGGTTCTGGAGTATCTGCAACAGTTTAAGACGCGATATACCGCAAAATCCGTGACCGGTTGAACGGATAGTCCGATTGCGGAACTGAATCTCTATATCATCCCAATGAGCAAATGACTGCTGGATACTTGCCTGAGATTCGGGATCTGCCTCGCTGAAATGACCGAGGGTCTGGTCAGAAAACACCACGCCCCAACCAAAGGTATCGTCTGCGGCGTTTCGTTCGTAGACGGTGACCTCATGATGAGGCTGCTGTTTCTTCATCAGCAGTGCAAAATACAGCCCAGCTGGGCCGCCACCAACGCAGGCAATTTTCAGCGGTCGTTGCAATGATATCGCCACAGTAGGTATAGGGTCGTGACTCAAGCTGGGTAATATACTTTAATTATAAACATTATGGGTATATAGTAAATAACTCGCTGAACCGATCCGGGTCACTCAGCCCAATGTGGAAGCCGCCAGAACGTATCCGTTACCGCACCCAGCCCGGTGAATGGCCATCCGCAGCCGTCGCAGGTGCCTCAAAACTCTTTATACCGTTGGATTATCAGGCACTCTCGCTCTCAGCACGGACCTGGGTCCCGGCGATGGTACCCTGGCGCGCGACTGAATCCGGATTTGTTACGCCCGACAATCTAGACTGGTACGAGCGGTTTGCATACGGACAACCCGGTGCCCTGGTTGTTGAAGCCACAGGTATCCGTGACACTGCATCCGGCCCGCTGCTGCGCATCAGTGATGATCGTTTTATTCCGGGATTGCAGGCGCTGGTGGAACGAGTCCGTGCGGCCAGCAACGGACAAACCCGGTTACTGATCCAATTGATCGATTTTCTAACTGTGAGGCGGCGTCCGGAACCAGAGAAGTTCTTTGCACGCCACCTGGAAATCACAGATCGTCATCGCGGTGCATTGCAGGCCCATGACTGGTCAGAAGACCGAGTTCGTAAAGCTCTCACTGATCTCGAACTGGAAGAGCTCAAGACGATTCTCAGTCCGAGAGAATTCGAATCGTTACGTTTTGGCTATCGAGAACGCATTACCGATACGCATATAGCGCACATCGCCGATCTTCCAGAATCCCTACCTGCCCTCTTTGCTGACGCCGCACGCCGCGCACAGACCGCCGGCTTTGATGGTGTGGAACTGCACTACGCGCATGCCTACACCATGGCATCGTTCTTGTCTGCAACCAACAATCGACAGGACGGTTATGGCGGGCCTATAGAGAACCGCATCCGACTGCCATTAGAGGTTTACACCGCGGTACGCAAGGTGGTCGGCAAAAATTTTGTCGTGGGCTGCCGATTTCTGACCGAGGACTGTATTGAAAACGGATCAAGCACAGACGACAGCAGTTTTTTTGCGCAGCAATTTGCAACTGCCGGGATGGATTTTGTCTCGACCTCGCGTGGTGGCAAGTTCGATGATGCCAAACAACCGATTATTGGCGACGCCGCCTATCCGTATACCGGTCCAAGCGGTTACGAATGTATACCGAGCTACCTCTCGGATGCCTTCGGACCGTTCGGCCGCAATTTTGCCGCAACCGCCAAAATCCGAACCGCAATACGAAGCAAGGGGTTTGATACACCAGTTGTCGTTACTGGAGGGATTCACGACTTTCAGCAGGCGCAGACCCTGCTCGAATCTGGCACTGCAGATGTGATCGGACTGGCTCGACAGTCGCTGGCGGATCCCGATTGGTTCTTCAAACTCCGGACCGGGTGTGGTGATGAAATTAGAGTCTGTGAATACACCAACTATTGTGAAGGCCTGGATCGAAAACACAAACAGGTGACCTGTCAGCTGTGGGACCGGACCGATCTTGACGAACCGGGCATCACCCGCTCGCGGGACAACCGCCGCCGCCTGGTTGCACCGCAGTGGCAATCAGATTGAGCAGGCGCGTTATCCAAGTACCGCTATACTATTTGTCAGTTAACACACTGTAGGTAACCCCTCATGATCTCGGCTGATCTTAACGGTAAGTGCGTTCTAGTGACCGGTGGTCTATCCGGTATTGGTCTTTCTGCTGTAAAGACCTTCGGCGCCTGCGGTGCACGGGTAGCCGTTAATCACCTGCCGAATGACCCGACGACCAAGCAGGTGCTGGATGAACTCAACCGGGATGGGTACCTCATTGTCAGCGCGCCCGGCGACGTTTCGGATCCTGACCAGACTGAAACCATGGTCGAACAGGCGATCGAAACTCTCGGACGCCTGGATATTCTGATCAATAATGCCGGCACATCGAATACCAGAGCACCCATCGCCTTCGATGATCTGGAAGCGATGTCAGAAGCGTTTTGGGCAAAGATTATGCAGACCAACCTGATCGGCGCGTTTCGATGTGCCCGTGCAGCATCCCCGGCTCTCAGGTCAGCAAAAGGTGCCATCGTCAGTACGGCGTCGGTCGCAGGCCTGGGTGTGCCAGGCAGCAGCATTGCCTACGGTGCAAGCAAAGCGGGCCTGATCAACCTGACCCGGTCTCTGGCCCATGCGCTGGCACCCGACGTACGGGTCAATGCAGTCGCACCTGGACTGGTGCGCACACCCTGGACTGACCCCTGGCCTGATGAACGCAAAGCACAGACCATCGCGAACTGTTTGCTGGATCGAATGGTCGAACCCGAGGAAATTTCAGCGACCATGCTGTTCCTGGCCTGTAATCCGGCCATAACCGGCCAGACTGTCGCGGTCGATTGTGGGCGAACGAGCTAAACAATCACCCGTTCGCGACCTTAAGCTCGACCCAAATTCAACGCTAAGTCCATTCCCGGCAAGAATCTGAATTCTGCTATGCCGTTTACTCTCATCACTAACGGCAGGGTTCTGGATACTGAGACATCGACCGCACCCGCGGCCGATATCCTGATCAACCAGGGCAGGATAGAGACCGTTGGGCCGCCGGGAATCGCCGCGCCCCAGGGTGCTACAGTCATTGATGCTGCTGAGCGGCTGATAATTCCAGGGCTGATCAACAGCCACACCCATGGGCATGGCAGCCTTTATAAAGGTGGGGGCGACCGCTGGACTCTTGAACTGTTATTGAATGCCGGGCCGTGGCTCGCGGGCGAACGCACCCTGGAACACAAGTACCTGGCGGCATCGTTAGCGGCAGCCGAAATGCTGTCTAAAGGCTGCACGGCGGTCTATGACCTGTACGTGGAAATACCCGCACCCACCCTGGAGGGAATGCATGCGGTCGGGCAGGCGTATCACGACGCCGGCATACGGGCTGTCGTGGCACCGATGATTGCGGATCGGACATTTTTTCAGGCGATCCCTGACCTCGTCGAGGCGTTACCTGAAACGCTTCGCGAGCATGTGCAAAAAAAA
>PCBE01000004.1 GCA_002731295.1 Acidiferrobacteraceae bacterium
AAATTTCAGGCAACTCCAAAGTCTCGTTAATTGGGACTAAAGAGATGCCGTTAGTTTCGAAAATTGGATATCCGGAGGGTTTTGTGCCGACTTTATGAAGCCTGTTAAAAATACTCGTAACTTAGCCACTGATAAATCATTTCCAGATGACTCAAGAGCGGCAAGGATATTTTAAACCAAATGACAGGCAACTTGATGTTCATTTTTTATTTGCCTGAGAGCTGGACTTTCAATTTTGCACCTTTCCTCCGCAAGGTGACAACGGGAGGCAAAACGGCATCCCGGAGGAGGATCGACTGGACTTGGAGGTTCACCGTAAATACCCAGTTTTCTGTCTCTGGGGTGATTTGGGTCTGCCGAAGGAACTGAGGCGAGTAAGCCTTTAGTGTAGGGATGCAGTGGATTTCGGAACAGAGAAATCCGGTCGGTATGCTCCACAATTTGTCCAGCGTACATCACCGCGATTTCGTCACACATGTGCTGCACAACTCCTAAATCATGGGAAATGAAAAGGTAAGACAATCCCATTTCCTGCTGAAGACGGCGCAGTAAATTCAGAATTTGCGCCTGCACCGCCACATCCAGCGCGGAAACCGGTTCATCNCAAATAATTAAGTCCGGATGGGTGGCAAGCGCCCGTGCTATGCCCAGGCGCTGACGTTGACCGCCGGAAAATTGATGCGGGAATAAATGCTCCTGCTCAACGCTCAAACCAACCAGTCCAAACAATTCAGAAACACGATTTTTGCGTTCGGTTTTTGTTCCCACATTTAGCCAGTCTAACGCTTCCCGCACAATTTTTCCGGCACGCCATCTTGGATTCAATGCGGAATATGGATCTTGAAAGATAAATTGCAGGTGGTTCCTGTGGTTACGAAGGGCCTCCCCATGAAGTTCAAGAAACTCAGTCCCTTTCACTTTCACAGAACCACTGTTTGCAGGTACCAACCTTGTTACTGCCAGTGCGGTTGTGGATTTACCGGAACCNGATTCTCCGACCAGACCCAGGGTTTTCCCTTTCTGAAGTTGGAAGGAAACCCCATCTACTGCGTGAATATAACTCAGAGGAGCAAAAGGACGTTTACCCTTCATTGAGAAATGCACTACCAGATCTCTAACTTCCAGGACAAGAGGAGTGTCATTCATGGCAGAACCGCTTCGTTTTCCAGGTTTTCCAACCAACATATCGCCCGGTGTTCTGGTGAATGTATCCTTTCAGGAGGAAGATTATTGTGGCAGCGTGCATCGGCAAATTGGCAGCGAGGAGCAAACAAACAGGCTTCTTTCCCAAATTCCCTCATTGGAGGAACCATCCCCGGTATTTCCAAAAGATCGTGCCGTTCCGGAGAAGTGATGTCGATGAGATGTGGAACACAGGCAATTAATCCCTGGGTGTATGGATGCTGCGGGTTGGTGAGAATTTCCTTGACCGTTCCTTCCTCGAATTTGCGTCCGGCGTACATCACAACCGCCCGTTCAGCCATTTCAGCCACTGAACCCATGTCGTGTGTAATCAAAATGATAGCCGCTTCGGTTTCCTTTCCAACCGCCAGCATCAAATCAAATATCTGTGCCTGGACTGTGACATCCAGGGCCGTGGTGGGTTCGTCAGCAATCAAGATTTTTGGACGACAGGCAAGTGCCATAGCAATCATGACGCGTTGGCGCATGCCACCGGACAACTGATGGGGATAGTCGTTAATCCTCCGTGTCGGCAGAGGAATCTGGACTGCATCCAGCATTTCAATGGACTTAGACTTTGCCTGTTGGCGCGTCAGGCCCTGGTGTCGTCGCAGGGTTTCGCCAATCTGATCACCGACGGTAAAAACTGGATTGAGCGAGGTCATGGGCTCCTGAAACACCATAGAGATGTCGTTGCCCCGAACTGCTCGCATTCGGGTATCGGTTGCTTGCAACAGGTTTTCACCCTCCAGGCTGATAGAACCGGCAGCGATTCGGCCAGGGGGTGATGGGATCAGCCCCATGATAGCCAGTGCTGTCATGCTTTTGCCACAGCCGGATTCGCCGACCAGGCTCAGCGTTTCACCCGGTGCTAAATCAAATGAGAGGTCATCGATGACAGGAACCGTGCCATCGCGGGTAGTGAACTCGACCGTGAGATTTTTGACAGATAGGAGTGGCGTCATACTAGCCTCAGCGGTTTCTGAGTTTGGGGTTCAACGCATCGTTCAGTCCGTCGCCGATTAGAGAGATCGACAGGACAGTCAGGAAAATCGCAAGCCCCGGATACATGATAGTGAAGCCATGCAGAAGGATGTAAGGCCTATTATTGCCCATGATTGCTCCCCAACTCATCACGTTGGCGTCGCTGAGGCCAAGGAAGCTCAAGCCCGCTTCGAAGAGAACCGCAAAACCAATCAGCAGTGCCGCATTCACCACGATTGGCGGAAGCGCGTTTGGGAGTATGACGCGGAAAATGAGGTTGGCATTGCTCGCACCACCAGAACGTGCCGCTGTTACGTACTCTAGTTCCCNGATTTTCAGAAACTCTGCCCGCGTGATCCGCGCCACACCAGTCCAACTGACGATACCGATNGCAAATGTGATCATGGNGAGCGAAGCACCAAACAAAGCCACCAGNACCATCGAGAANAGTAGCGTCGGCAGAACCTGAAAGAACTCGGTGATTCNCATCAGTATTTCTTCAACCCAGCCNCGGTAGAAACCCGAAAGCGCCCCGAAAGTAATNCCTATAAAAACACTCAACAGTGCNGCCGCACAGCCCACCGCGAGGGTCGCCCTTCCTCCGTGAATGATCTGGGCCAGGAGATCACGCCCCAGATAATCNGTCCCCAGTAGGAANCCCTTGACCCCNGGAGGACTGAACGGCGACCAGACCATTTCAAACGGGTCAGTTGGATAGAGCCAGGGCCCAGCCAGGGAAACCACGACGATGATAAGGAACATTNCCAGTCCGCTGAGAGCGGCNCGGTTTCCTGCAAACATCCGAGNAGTTTCTATNAAGGGGTGCTCTANACGTGCAAATGTAGGNTCGAGCGTTTTCTGCGGAATTGAATAATCTGTCACGGATTANATCTCTTGGGTNTGAGAGGCCTNGATCCGCGGGTCAATAATGCGATAGACCATGTCTGTTAGAAGGTTGGCAACAACCACAACCAGTGACGAGAAGAANAGNATTCCNAGAATCGTTGGTGTNTCGCGGGCAACGATGGCCTGAACCGCAAGNGTTCCAAGTCCAGGCCAACTGAAAACNGTTTCTACCAGCACTGCACCCGANACGATACCNGAGAATACCAGGCCNGCCGTNGTGACGACCGGNAGTAGNGCATTCCGCAGGGCATGTTTGAAAACCACCTGAAATTCAGAAAGCCCCTTGGCCNGTGCAGTACGAACGTAGTCTGATCCCAGAACGTCCAGCATGCTGGCCCGCGCCAAGCGGCTGTAAAGTGCGATAAAAATTGAAGCAAGCGTCAACATGGGTAGCACCAGGTGATGTAAAACATCACCCATGTACGCGAACCCTGTTCTTTCAACCGCAACGTCCACCATGTTTCCGATCGGAAATAAAGGGATCATTGATGCGAACAAGATGATGAGCATGATGCCCGTCCAGAATACCGGCGCTGCATATCCGACAAGGGAAAGGATAGTGACGAAATGACTGGCAAGCCCGTTCGGTTTCCGAGCCGCAATCACACCGAGTACTACGCCGATCAATATCGAGACAACTTGGGCGCTGATAATAAGCAGTAGTGTTGCCGGAAGTTTTTCGAGAATCAGCGTGGTAACGGGTTGGTTGTAATAGAAAGAGTAGCCTAAATCTAGTTGGACAACGCTGTAGAAATATTTCAACATTTGTTGCCACAACGGAAGGTCGAGTCCATAATCTTTGCGAATCTGGGCCATCACTTCGGCATCCAGTCCACCTGCGTCCTGTGCGATAGTGTCTGCAACATCGCCGGGTGCCAGGTGCATCAAAAGAAAATTCAGTACCAGGACTGCAAGCAGCAATCCAAGGCCTAACCCACACCGCCTTAGAGAAATGACTAAAAACTGCATAACGCCTTTAAGAATGAAGTCCTGAACCCTAAACAAAAATGCCTGCTGCTAAGCAGCAGGCATTTCAAGAACCGTATTAGATCCCGCTGAGATTCAATTCTTCAAATAGACCTCGTCCAGTGGTGAGCACGTACCCCATATCGTCGCCGGTGGATTGCCAACCTTCGTGTGATTGAAGATGGTGTGATACGGGACAGTATCGGTGAAGTAGATGGGCACGTCATCTGCGATTATTTTCTGCGCGCTTGAGTAGAGTGCGATCCGCTTCTGCTGATCATTTTCCTGGCCAGCTTTGGCGAGTATCGCATCGACCTCGGGGTTGCAATACTGCTGCGTATTTGACCATATCACGCCGTTCTTTGCGTTATTGCAGAGGTAGGTGCGGTGCACGCCGATCACGGGATCTCCCCAGTTAAACACCACGTCCACAGTCATGTCGAAGTCCCAGGTTGAAATCGTCTTGGCCCAGGCTGGAAACCCAGCAGATGTTCTAACCGTCACATCGATACCGATTTTTTTCAACTGGGGTTTCATGTATTCAGCCATGGGCTTGGCAGCGGGCCAACCGAAGTCGATCGTCAGCGGAAAACGCATGCCATCACCACCGCGAGCGTAGCCCGCTTCATCAAGTATTGCATTGGCTTTGTCGAGATCGAGGTCGTAGCGCGCTACATTGGGTTCATGAAAAATACTGTCCGGGTGAATGCCGGTGTATGCGGGTCTTGAAGTACCCATCATGACAGCGTTCACTAGAAAATTTCTATCAACGGCATAGGCAATTGCTTGGCGAACGCGTTTATCGCTAGTGGGCTTCTTTTTGGTATTGAATGCTAGCCACGTTATCGGGCCGATCGCGGCATAGCCTTGGTCTGTTGCCGTCAGGTGGGAAACATTCTTGGAGTGCAGAATATCCTGCGGCGTCGACTCAAATGCAGACAGGTGGATTTCCCCGTTCTCGCGTCCAAGAGAGCGGGCAGATGGGTCTTTGATTATTCGTATCACGAGCTTGTCCAGGTAGGGACGACCCTCTATGAAGAAATTTTCATAACGCTCCATGATGATGTGTTGATCTCGCACAAACTCGATCAGTTTGAAAGGTCCTGAACCCACAACGTCATTCGAGTTACGTGGATGCTTTTTGGGATCCTGGCCATCACCATAAATATGCTCTGGAATAATCGATCCGAGTTGCGAGGACAGCGCCAGCATCAGCGCCGGGTGTGGCTGCGATAACTTAAATACGACTGTGTTGGCGTTTGGCGTCTCGACACTTGAGACCGCACGGAACATGGTTTTAAAGGGATGATTCGCCTTGATCGTCTTGATGGAAAAGGCCACATCCTTCGAGGTGATAGGCGTGCCATCATGGAACGTGGCTCCCTTAACCAGATTGAATGTAACCGCTAGGCCATCGGCAGAGGTTTGCCATGATTTGGCAAGATAGGGATGCGCATTCCATTTGTCGTCAAAGCGAACCAAGGTTGCGAACAACTGGGCACCCGGCGCACCAGTCGCGATGCCCGATTGCACCGCCGGATTAAGGTGCCTTGGTGTGGTGCCGATGGACCACACCAGTGTTCCACCACGTTTGGGTGTTTCGGCTTGCACGCACAGGGCCGACAATGCCAGCAACAATGATCCAAACAACGAAATTAATTTTATAGTTTTTATTCGCATTGTAGTTTCTCCTAACATAGAGGGTTAAAGAAAATCGTCATGCCNGAACACATCAATGAATGTGATGGTTAGGGCAGCCTGTTTGGTGATAATCCAGCCTTTATAATTGGCAGGATTGTGATATTTAATAGCATATGGATGTGAATGTAAAGAATAATTTGATTTAATTGTACAGTATAGAAAATATTTCCATTCCTGCAGAACTTGTCCTCGACCTAAGCGGTAATAGATTCAACTTTTCGCATAAACTATACTAGTAAAGAATAGTCTATCTCATACGGTTATCATGATTGCTGAGTCAGGAACATTTGAGTCCATTGAAAAATGTTTGAACCAATACTGACAATGACTGAGCCTCTAATTACTGCAGTTATGCCTATGCCTTTAAATTGAGACNAAACATCATATAACGCCTATACCTCATTTACCCGCGTCCAACAAAGGGCATTTTGGTTGCCAAAACCGTCATGAACATCACATTCGCGTTCAATGGCAGGCTTGCCATGTGAACAACTGCATTCGCAACGTTGCTGGCATCCATTCTGGGCTCCACTACAGTTTTACCATTAGCTTGAATGATACCTTCCTCCATAGGAGCAGTCATTTCGGTGGCAGCATTGCCGATGTCGATTTGCCCGCATGCGATGTCATAGGCACGTCCGTCAAGAGAAGTAGATCGAGTCAAACCAGTGATTGCGTGCTTGGTCGCAGTGTAAGGTGACGAAAAAGGGCGGGGGACATGTGCTGAGATGGATCCGTTGTTTATGATTCGTCCGCCTCTTGGGTTTTGGGACTTCATAATCTTGAATGCTTCTTGAGTACAGAGAAAGGATCCCGTTAAATTTACATCCAAAACAGCCTTCCATTGCTCGTAGGTGAGATCTTCCAAAGGCACGGGTGGAGCACCAATTCCAGCGTTGTTGAAGAGTAAATCCAGTCTCCCGAAGGTTTTCTTGGTTTGTTTGAACAACTCTCGTACCGAAACTGGATCACTCACGTCTGTGGGTATGACCAGCGTGGGCGAACCAGTGTCTCCAGCTTCCTTGACAGTAACCTCGAGTAAATTTTTTCTGCGACCTGCGAGAGCTACAGAATACCCCTCCCGCAATAACGATATTGTAGTACACTGGCCAACACCAGTTCCAGCACCAGTAACAATCGCGACTTTTACTTGTGAACTCATCTTTCTCCGTTTCGGTTTAAATAGTCAAACTCATTCCTAATGAAGTATATATTATATATGATGAAAATTTTTTATATTACTAAATAGCGAATATAGTAATATATATATTATTTTTAAATGGGATCAATGGTCCTTGTTTTAGTATTTGCGTTGGTACCGGAGTTATAAGCAGCAGGCATAAGTTTAAAACCTTCCTTACGACTCTGACAATACCAATGAATTAAGGAATGGTTTCTGGTTTGAATTTAGGCAGAAAAGATAAAAACATATAACCCAAATTGCACAAAATCAGTCAGGACACAAAACCAAAGTCTTGGAGGTGCTGGTATGTTTAGGGTATTATTTCCAGATTGTCCAGATCCATGATCATCAATTTTTCAGGTTTATAAAGAATGTTAACTATTTCAAACCAGGGATTTATTACAGGCAGGATCCTTCTCGGATACTTTTTGCTTGCTGCAAACATTGCCGCGGAGAAATGGCTGCTTGATTCATACAACCTTTTTGAAATCAACTTCACCACCGCTGCGATGTTCATGATTTTTACCGCTCTGCAGGAACTGCTGACAAAAGGCTCGCTTCAGCGGATCAGGCCCGTTTCCTGGAAGATTCTGTTTATGTTAAGTCTTTTCACACTGGGGGCTTGGAGTTGCTTCCTCAGTGCGCTAGCTGGTTTGAGCGTTTTCGAATTCGGTACGATGAGCCTACTTTCACCGGTGATAATGGCAATTCTCGCAATACTTATTTTGGGTGAGAAACCAGCACCTCGGATCTGGCCAGCGATTGGATTTGGAATAGCAGGTGGATTGTTTATGATGCAAGTGGAGTGGCAGGGGTGGAGCAGCGCGCATTACTATGCTTTCATGTTCGGTGCCCTGTTTTTCTCTTCGCTGCGTTGGATCACCGTCAAGTTGGCTGGAGAAAAAGTCCCCGCTTCTGCTATGATTTTCTGGGAACCTGCACTAGTACTGGTAGCAATGGGTTCTATAATAGATTTCGCCGTACTGTGGAACAAAATGACCCCCATGCTCATCAGTGCTCCAGTACTGCTGTTTCTCTCAAGGCAGTGCCTCGTCCGTTCCTACCAGACTGCTGACACCTCTGCCACTTCAATCTCGGCAATGATATATACTAAACTTGGTT
>PCBE01000005.1 GCA_002731295.1 Acidiferrobacteraceae bacterium
GCCGGATCCAGATAGTATCGGGACGGAACGGTGAAAGATCTGCGCCGATCGCGGGTAAAGGGCTGATCGTCAACATCGAATGCAAAATCGTTTTTTGTCATCATCTGACTCTATTGATGGCCAACACTTTTTCGTTCAATAGATAATCCCATCTTTATTCTCACCCCGCTAGGTGTATTTAAGTCTATTGGCTACGACAAAGTTGTACTTAAGTCCTAATCGAATGATGCAGGACAGCCTGGAGTACGTAGTGAATCTGCTCGATCAGTGGTCACATTATGGTCACACTGGCCACCTAAAAAATAAGGAGCGTCGTAAGTCTTTGATAAGATGGTGGCTATGGGTGGGATCTAACTGATCTGTAAGAGATTGAAATAGTTCATGTAATCTTGTGCCGGCCATATAGTTACCGTCGAAGTTGCCGTCGAAAGTGCTGGATTTGGTTGGATGGGGTTGGACGAATAGCGGCACACATCTTAGATCAAGATTTAGGTGTTGGCCTAGTAAACCGATGGTGACTCATATCTTATTCCTGTTCGACAGAACCATCCATAAGCGTATGGGGTATACATCTCGTATGCCACGTTTGCTGATGCGCTACACGCATTTAAGAGCAGAGGATTTGGTGGCTAGATTAGGTTAGTTACTGCCAACAGCCCACTAGTACCGTAAACCGCTCAGTCATTTACGATCAGTCAACACAGTTTCAATTTCCTCAAGAAACTGCCATCGTAAAACCCGTCTTGGTCTATCGCGATGCGGTCTTAACCCCCAAAGCCCCTGCCATCCATGCCGATACGGATAGCCTTGTGAAACTTCCGATGATTCTTACCACCCTTGGGAGCAAGCATTTGCCAGACAACAGTCCCATCCGGGGCAATTTCGATGAGTTTATTGCCTGCAGAACCGAGAGTATTTCCATTGGGCAGACGGTTGGCCTCGCGATTGGTTCGTAGTTCCCGATTGCCTCCTGGATGACTCCAACTCCAAATTATTTTTTCTGTTTCGAGATCGAACTCAACAAAGCGGTTTGGCCTGCGTAACGCAACCAGCATATGACCGTTGTTCAATATCTCCGGCTCGTGGTTTCGTTGGCCTTTAATCGCGCCCGTTGTTTGCAAACCGGTCCGCTTGTCCTTTCCTTTAAAGGTCCAGTCCCGAACTACACGTTTTTGGGGAGAAACTTCTGCGACTGTATTGAAATTGCGCATACTTACCAGGGTATTACCGTTTTCTAGTCGGGTGACGGAGTTAACATGCATCCAACCTTCATGCTTTATATCTGCAAATGGTTCACGGTCATAATCATTGAGCCCGTTCCAGGACCAGACGACCGTACCCTCAGGGTCTACCTCGCGCACCACATCCTTGCCCTTTTCTTGCCAGCCAAGATTGTAAAGGGTATTTCCATTTGGCAGCCGGTCGGCATCATGAGATGCCTTAGGATCTTTGTGCTTCCAAACAACCTTGCGCTCGCGATTGATCTCGTAGATTCCTGAACCGTGGACGGTGATCAGGATATTACCGTTCTGAAGTTTAGCGGCATCAAGTACTGCTCCAGACATCGACCGTGGAGGGGCAAATTTCCACAAAATGTTACCTTTGAAATCAACCTCGACAACCTTAGGTTTCTTAGAATCCGACATATCAGCGAGCAGGGTTGTGCCTTTGAAGACTTTGTCTTCAACAAAATGCGTCACCTTATAACCCCCAGCCAAAACCTGTGGTGGACAACAACAGACAATGGCAATAAGCATCATACGAGTAATCATATGTGTTCCTCAATATCCAACATAGTTTGATTGTATCTATCAATAAAGTGTTATTTGCTCAAGCTAGTTATCAGTTGGGCTAGTGCATCAGCTTGGAGCGATCACCAACAATCAACGGGGCCTTTCCGACCTGTTAACTGATCGCCGCTTGGGGCCTGGCTGACCCAGCACGGCCTACCCGCGCAGCGCTTACCCCGGCAATTCGGCCCAGTGTCACTGCACTCAGAAGGCCATTTCCCGACAGATAACCCCAGACCGCGGGACCCGATACACCTCTGGCTGCACCCCCGCCCGCGAACAGATTATCGAATCGTCCGCCATCGTTGCGCAGCACGGTGGCGTCAGCATCGACCCGCAGCCCACCCTGCGTATGGAACAGTGCACCGGTGACCTTGACCAGCCGGTATGGGGGCTCGAGCTGGGGGTGGTTGCGAAAATCCCGACCATACGGGTCCGTAGCACCACCATCGCAATACACGCTGTAGCGAGAGAGCGTGGCTGCAATCCGCTCCGGGGGTGCCCCAATCGTTTCAGCGAGTGCGGATGAATTGACTGCGGTTCTAACAGCACCGGCGGACTCGGCCTGGCGATAATCCTCGAACTCGAGCGCCAATTGGTGCAGACGCTCATCAAACACAGTCCATGCCACCTGACCCGGTTGGTCGAGCACCGCGACGGCCTGCTCCGAATAACCCTGGTGTTCATTCGAAAAACGGTCCCCGTGGCTGTTCAGCTGAATGCCGCCTTCCATCATGATCGCCCAGGTGATCAGTGCACCGTGTGGGATGGCAACCGACCCGTGACCCTGATAGGCACCGAGGTCGTCTAGGCGTGCATCCAATGCCCTACCCCATGCAACAGCATGTCCCTGATTGCCGGGATGGCCGAAATAGAGAGCATCCGCCATTTCGGGTATCAGCTCCTGGAGTAACTGCGGGTTACCACCGTACCCATTGCAGGCCAGGACCAAAGCCCCGCAGCCGATACTTTCCCGGCTTCCGTCTGGCCGAGTGACCTCGACGCCCACAATTCTGCCGCCCGGCAAAGCAAAAAGGCGTTCGACTATTGCGTTCGTCACGATATCGATCCCAACGTCGACTACAGCCGACGATAACCCATCGATCAATGCCCTTCCCGTGCGCGCTGGCATCGCATGCATTCGCAGCACTGAATGCCCCGGATAGGTAAACCCAGTCAACAGGTTGAAGCTCAGCCCATGACTATCGTTCAGCCACTCGAGGGCCTGACCAGACTCGCGACACAGCACTTCAACATAAGCGGGGTCAGTTAGGGATTTTGTCTTTCGTAATATGTCCCCGACCATCAGCTCAACCGAATCACTGATACCGACCGCTGCCTGCCAGCGAGTTCCACAGGCTGGAATAAACCCGCTGGACAAGGCCGTAGATCCACTGGGTTGGGCATCCCGCTCGAGCACCAGCGCCTCGACACCTGCATCGTGAGTGGCGAGTGCAGCAATCAAACCGCATGCGCCGGCCCCAATNATGATNACNGGCACTGAAACCGGGAAGTCTCTAGCAGTTCCGAACTGGACTTCCGCCTTGANNNGGGTGTTTTCGTTCATGACAAGGGCACAGTGACAGGACCGGTCAANGTATCGACGTCNCCTAAACGTTCGATCCTCATGGCAGCAGCAAAGACCGCTTCTGCCGCAGCAGATGGCCACACCCTGGTGGTCAACTCAAAGAATTTCTCGGTCAGCACATCCTGGGTGTAAGGATCCTCCGANTCCCCGCGGTTGGTTCGGGTGAAGCCTTCGAGGAGNTGCCCATCTTTGAGGCTGATCTTGACCCGGGCTGGACGATAGTCAGGTACCATCGCGGTGAGCGTCTTATCTTCGACTACTTCGACTCTGGAAGCCAGAGCCATAATCTCNTCCCGGCCGATCGCCTCCCAGGTGAAACTTGCAAGNCCGGAATGACCATTGACCAGAGTGGATGCGATAGCGAACGGCACTGAAAACTTTGCCGCCAGCGTGTTNCGTGGGGACCGATCGTTCAACTGCGCAGCNAGAGAATAAGTCTCGACCTTAATTTTATCAATATCGCTGACCTGNAAATCGNTATCGGCGCAGATGCGAGCCAGTACATCTAGNGCCCCGTGACAATAACGGCAGCAGGAATGTCTTTTGAAATAATTGCGTGCAATTTCCCAGCGCGTGCCGAGTTCCTCAGTCAGGGCANCCGGNTCCCAATTCTCNGACAGTACCGAACCCCATATCGTTGACAGACCATCGTGCTCTCCATTAAATCCAGCCCTNACCATGTCCCAGGCCATCACCGCCATCTGCCCNGACACGCCGGCAAAGCTGTTACGTACGGTCCCGCCCTGGAGCATCGTCTGGCGACTCGTACCAAGGCCCAGGGTCGATGCCACATTTATGGTCTCGCGAAACTCTCNAGGCGTCGCGCCAGCCANCTTGGCAACCGCCACCGCACCGCCAACCGTGCCCCAGGTGCCGTGTGGATGCATGGATTTACGAATTGTGGCACCGATACCGATACGTGAACCCACTTCGTAACCAAGCACCAGCGCGAGNAGGAACTGCCGNCCGTCCAGTTNCTGGCTTTGTGTGCAAGCAAGTACAGCAGGCAGCACATGAATGGCTGGATGTCCCTGACAGAATTGATTACCCTCATCCATTTCCAGAAAGGTGCCGGCNGTTCCATTNAGAAACGCAGCTGTGCCGGCCTGCAGTTTTTTGCCAGACCCGAGCACGGTGGACTTTCCGCTTGACCCCTGGGCCATTGATTCGGTCAGCGCCAGTACTTCCGGTTCAGCAGAACCGCCGACAATAGCGGCGATTGTATCCGCCGTAACCTGGCGTCCACGCTGTATGACTGGGCTGGGCAAGTCCTCAAAAGACGTTCGAGAAAGGAACTCGCAGAGATTTCCCAAGTGATCTGTCATTTGTGCTCTCCAGTTCTATGGTTTGACATGCCTATCCCACCAGCGATTTNGCGCTTGCCAGCAGCCCGGATAGCTCAACGTTTGGCGGCCAGCCCATGCTCGAGCCGGCTAAGCAGACGGACCACTGGCCACAACAACAGCAGGTAAATCAAAGCGGCGGCTACCAGCGGCGTTGGGTTGAAGGTCAGTCCCTGGACGACCCTGGCCATACGCAGCAACTCTGGTAGCGCCACGACACTGGCAATAGAGGTGAACTTGACCACTTCGACCGTGTTACTGACCAGATCCGGCAGGACATTTCGGGTCGCCTGTGGAATGATCACGTAGACAGTCGCCTGCAGTCGCGTCAATCCCGTGGAACGNGCTGCTTCCATCTGGCCACGCGGAATNCTCTCGATACCGGCCCGAAATATCTCGCCATAGTAAGCCGAGGTATTAAAGGTAAACGACAGCGCAACTGCAGCCAATACCGGCATGTCGGCACCCAGCATCGGGNCACCGTAGTAGACAATGATGAGCAATACGATTGGCGGNATTGCTCGGAAAAAATCAACATAGAGCATCAGCCAGAAATTTACCCAACGCTTTCCGAAACTGCATGTGGTCGCTACCAGAAGACCCGCAAAGATACCAAGCGGCACCGCGATCACGGTTAGCAACAGCGTCATCTTGAAACCACGCCACAGGAAAGGCAANGANNATTNCANAANCTCCANATTGAAAAAGTTGTAAATAAGAACATCCAGGCNGGATTCCATGATNCTTCCTCAACGTTTCCAGGCGTAGCGACGCTCCACCCAGCGGGTGAACAGTGTCAGCGGGAAAAAGATCAGCAGGTATCCGAGGGCCGCCAGAGTCAATGGAGATGTGTTCGCACTGTAAGCCTGGGCGGTCTGGGCCACGTTGAGCATTTCCTCCACAGCAACCACGGATGCCAGTGCCGTGTTCTTGGTAATCGTGATCGTGCGGTTGGTGAGCGGTGGAATCGTCATCCGTACCGCNTGTGGNATGATGACGAAAACCAAGGTGGTCACNTGACTCAGGCCCGTAGAGCGAGCTGCCTCCCATTGCCCCTTCGGTACCGAGGTTATCCCAGCCCAATAGATTTCTTCTGCAAAGGCGGCCAGAACNANGCTCAGACACAACCAGGCCGACACAAAGCCGGANANTTCCAGCCCAATCATGGGCAGCGCAAAGTAAAAAAGNACCATCAACACCAGCGGTGGGATCGCCCTGAAAATATCTACGAAAATGACGACCAATGCGCTGATGGGTTTCACCCTGTGAGCGCGGAGAAACGCCAAAACCATGCCAAACGAGAGNCCGGCCGCGATGACCAGGGCGCCGAGACCGATTGTCGTCCAGAAACCGGCGACAATCGCCGGGAAGTACTCNACGAGCACTTCCATATTGAAGAAACTATGGAGAAANGTNTCCACGCTGATCGTACAACGGCCTAGTGGTGGGAGATTCGCNTGAGAAATTCCTGGGTACGNCGGTGTTCCGGCGACCCGAAGAGTCTTTCGGGNGGCCCCTGCTCAAGAATCTCTCCTTCATCCATGAAGATGACACGGTTGGCGGCTTCGCGCGCAAAAGCCATTTCATGGCTCACCACCACCATGGTCATGCCCTGNTTGCGNAGAGNNCGCATCACTTCGAGTACGCTGCCGACGAGCTCGGGATCGAGTGCGCTTGTCGGCTCGTCGAACAGCATCAGTTTAGGNTCCAGTGCCACAGCCCGGGCAATTGCGACCCGCTGCTGCTGTCCGCCTGAAAGTTCGTTGGGATAGGCACGCGCTTTGTCAGACAGGCCGACGGCCTCTAGNGCTTCTAGGCCACGCTGTTCAGTCTGGACCTTGTTNAGTTTCATCATTCTTTTCAGTGCCAGNCAGACGTTTCCCAGTGCACTCATNTGTGGGTACAGATTAAAGGACTGGAAAACCATACCGATCTGCTGCCGCACCTGGTTGATATCAACTCCCTTGCCCATAATGTCCTGACCATCGAAGATAATCCGTCCTTTAGTAGGCTCCTCTAGACGGTTACAGCAACGCAGCAACGTGCTTTTCCCCGAGCCGGACGGGCCGATAATAAANACGAATTCCTGCTCNTCAACNCTCAGGTTNATATCTCGCAGCACTTCCAGATTACCGAAGCTCTTGTGCAGTGACTCGAGGGAGAGNAGTGTGGGCATATCACTCACGGCAGGCATCTNTTNTCGACGTGNTCATCCNTGGNATTGATNTGTGCTCCGATCAGAACACANCCGGAAATATNCCCATGCGCGNCAAGCAACAACCNTGTCATNGAGNNGCCACCTNCCNAGTCCGACGCCNGCGTGACAGCAGCNGCCGGACCCGAGGTTTNGACCGACTAATTGCAGCTTATCTTGTGCGGAGAAGGATCGTAACCTTCAAATCCCGGCATACCGTATCCNCGGTAAACGACGTTCGCCGAGGACGTCGGCAGTGGCGGCATACCGATCCATTTCTCNTGGATCNGGGCAACGGTGCCGTCNAGTTTCATGCACTCGATGATGTCTTCAAACTGGTTTCGCAGCGCCGTGTCANCCTTGCGGAATGCAAATCCACCTTTCTTGCCCGATTCGATGACGACATCAGCCACTGACAGCTGTGGGTTCTTGCTCGCAGTCCAGCCGCCAACCGTATCACCTGCCATATTGGCAAAAGCNCGCCCTGTNACCACTGCCTGGACCGCTTCGGTATTCTTNCCGAAACGCATAATCTCCCAGCCGTACTGTTCCTGCCGGGCACTCAGCCATTTGTCAAACAGGTTACCTCTATTAACAGCAATCTTCTTACCTTTGAGCTCATCGAGACTCTTGGCGGACGATCCCTTCTTGATGATAAAGATGTAGTTTACGTCCATGTAGCCTTCCGCAAATAGCATGTTCTTGGACCGGTCGGCAGTTATGGTCGTCGGCGCAATAATCGTGTCATAACGTTTGGCATTTAATCCTGCGAATATCCCCGACCACTCCTGGTCGATAATCTCGAACTTCTTGCCCATACGGCGCGCGACCTCGTTGGCAAGATCCACGTTGTAGCCTTCTACACCGCCATCTGCCGTAGCCATAACATGAGGGACGTAGCCCACATCGGCTGCGACTTTTATAGTATCCGCGGCCTGGGCTGCCGCCATCATCCCGAGGCTGGCAGCAAACGCGCACAGTGTTGTGGTGAATTTCCTGGTCATTTGTCTCACTCCTTCGGTTAATGTTGTCGCCGCAAATCGAGACTCTTCAAACCAGCTGTCGTGAATCCGACGGGGAATGCGACTTTATTCGTTGTTGTCCCTGATAAAGGAACCTGACCCCCCATGGAACAGTCTACTTCAGTCTGATTGCTGCGACAACGGTCCGGACATGAATCAGTCGTTCAGTCAGACAACTGGTCGATCAACTCCGCACAAGTGGTCAGCCTGGCGATACTGCCAAGTGCCTCCAGGTTCACGTCATGAACCCGATGGTCGAAGGCCGCACAACCATCAGACAGAACGCTTACCTCGAATCCGTGCACATGCGCATCACGCACCGTGGATGCGACACCACCATTGGTGACGATGCCGCCAGCAACAAGATGTGTGATGCCAGCCTGATGCAGTACCCACTCCAACCGGGACATGTAGAACGCTGAATAGGCGACCTTCTCTATAGATAGATCTGCCGGAGAAAGTTCCTCAATCAACGCATGACCAAAACTTCCAGGCGCAAAATCACCCGTCCCAAGGAAAGGACGCAATTCCCGGAGGTGCTCACTGATAAACGGCTCGGCGTCCCAACCTGGAACGAGTGTGAAATGCGTCGACAGGACCCAGTCGCCGGACCGGCGAATCGCGTCGCAAACAGGTGCAAGCACTGCCGGCAGTGCGCTGATCGCCTCGCAGTTGATACCCGCGCGTGCGTAGGCTCCTTCGGGGTGCAGAAAATCATTCTGCATATCAATCAGAACCAGCGCCGTATTCGACATCGCGTTCACCGTGGTTGACTAGAGATCCAGCCTCTGCACAAGCAGGTTACCATAGCCATCGACCACACCTTCCAGGCCAGGATCGATGAATATGGTTGCATCGGACTGCTCCAGCACCGCCGGACCGGGGATACGCTCTCCTACCGGCAGGCTGAGTCGCTCGTAGACGCGGGCCGAGTGCCAGCCCCCATCGACCCAGACATCCCTTTCTCCGGTCATCGTACTCCGGGCATTGGCAGCGGGCGAGATAACAGACAGATCGAAGGTCGGCCGCCGGCCCACCACAGCAACCCGTAGGTTCAACACCCGTACGGAAATATCCTCCAGCAGGCGACCGTAAGTAACGCGGTAAGTCTGATCGAACGCCGCTCTGATAGCTACTTGATCGGTAGAGTNANCCAGAATCNNTCCCGGCAAAGGCACGGCAATCGTGTGGGTCTGNCCAACATAGTTCATGTCNAGTTCGCANGCCACCTCGATCCCATTGAGGCGAATCCCGGCTTTTNGCAACANGCGCTCACCGCTTTCGGCGNTNTCGCGTACAAGCNNGCCTAATTGNGCGGTGTCGAGTTCCTCTAGCAATCGGTTGATCGTCATCACCCGGTCGTGCCGCATATCCGCAGCGATACAGCCCAGTGCACTGGTNACTCCCGGGTAACGCGGTACGAGCGCGCTGGCAAGCCCAACATCCTTGATCAACGAACCCACGTGCAGCGCGCCGCTCCCACCGTAAGGCATGGCAACGAAATTCTTGGGATCGTGCCCACGCTCGACCGACACCAGCCGGATTGCACCGGCCATTTTCGCATTCGCCACCCGGATGATAGCCTCCGCCGCCGCCATGGTATCCAGCGCCAANGGTTCTCCGATTTCGCTCTGGATCGCACAACCGGCCGAATCAACATCGAGCTCAGTCAGNCCGCCCCCAATCGGNTGCTGCGCGTTGATTCTGCCCAGCACCAGGTTNGCGTCGGTCACGGTCGGATGGCTGTTCCCTTGACCGTAGCAGACCGGCCCTGGATCCGATCCGGCACTTTCAGGTCCGANCTGAAGCAGTCCGCCCGGATCAATCCANGCGATCGAGCCGCCGCCGGCACCGATCGTGGTGATCTCGANCATCGGCGTTCTGATCACCATACCGAAGTCGATCTCGGTCTGCGCCACCATCTCGCTCTGGCCTTTTGCAATTACCGAGACATCAAAACTGGTGCCTCCCATATCACAGGTAATGATATTGTCGATACCTACAGACCGGGCGATGTGGGCACTTGCGATCACACCGGCCGCAGGCCCGGACAACGCTGTTCGAACCGGGAGCCTGCAGGCGGTATCAATTGTCATGACACCGCCGTTGGACTGTACGATCAAGATGTTTCCNGTCAGCCCGCCATCGCGCAGACCACGNTCCAGNCGGTCGAGGTAATCCCCTATGGTCGGCTGAAGNTAGGCATTCANCGATGCTGTCGAAGCTCTCTCGAANTCCCTGATTTCCGGCANNATCTCATGTGAAGCCGTCACGTGAGGGTTGGGCCACACCGCCCGTACAGCNTCCACAGCNATTCGCTCGTTGTGNTCGTTGGCATAGGCGTTGATAAAGAAAACACAGATCGAGTCAGCACCCTGGGCNCGNAACTNCCTCGCGGCCTGGGTAACCTGATCAGGGTCGNTCGACACCGTACAGGTCCCGTCTGCGAGCACCCGCTCGTCCACTTCGAGGCGAAAATCGCGGGGAANTAGCGGGGTAAATGTACCCCACAGACCCCAGGTATCGGGCCGGTCCCTTCNCCGCATTTCCAGCACATCCCGAAAGCCCCGGGTCGTGATCAGACCCGTCTGGGCCCCTTTTCGCTCAAGNAACGCATTGGTCGCAACGGTCGTCCCGTGCACGATCGTGGCCACGTCTGCAAGCCCTCCAAGNGTCCGCTCGATACCTTGCTGAATACCNCGGGACTGATCTTCTCGCGTGGTGGGCACCTTAATAACTTCNCACGTNCCATCTACCTCGTCGAGAAAGAACATATCCGTAAACGTGCCACCAACATCAACACCAACAACAATTCGTTCAGTCACTGTNCTCATCACCTAGACAGTGTTCTACTGCAGATTCTCGCCTGCACGTNCTGTCACNTAACCGAGCCGAATGTCTTCTTCCTGGCNTTTTCGATTCCTATNTTTCGGNTTTCCGAACCCGCCACCNCCTGGTGTTTCGAGGCGAACGCGCTGATTCTTCNTNAGTCTNATTCCAACNATCTTCGATACCANTGCCGGTNAGTGAAATCCGTCATCCTGCTCATAGGAAAAGCGGTTACAACTGCCTGGCGATCCACCCACCACACCCGGCGGTGGAAATTTTCCACGGTCACCGAACANAAAAGCTTCGGCCTCATCTTCCAGTAACGCGATCTCGTAGATCGCCCCGCAACCGCCGCGGTGTTCACCGGCACCCCCGCTGTCCGGACGCAGCGCCCACTTGGTAAACAAGACCGGATACGCCGCCTCAAGAATTTCTAGCGGTGGTATGGTGGCTGTAGAGATCGGCGCGTTTCCATGGTTAAGGCCATCGCCTTCGGGGTGACCGCCGTGGCCACCACCGAAGAAGGAAAACATCACCCAGCGGCGCCCGTCCCTGCGGTGCCCAGCCAGCGACAAAGCGTTGATGGTACCGTAGGCGCAACCGTTGGAGATCAAAGGATCGGCCTGGGACAGGGCCACGAATATCACGTCGATGATTCGCAGGATAGTTTCGGTATAGCCCCCGACCGGCCGAGGCGCACTGGCTGACAGCAGGCTGTCTTCTGGAATAACGAATTCGATGGGTGAAAGGACGCCGGAGTTTGCCGGCACCTCTTTAAAGATGTGCTTCAAGGCGACGTAACAGCAGGCAATCGTCGTAGACCGGGAAATATTGACCGGCCCCGCACACGAACGCGCTGTCCTTGAAAAATCAAGGCACATGCTGTTGTCACGAATCTCAATATCCAGTGCCACGCGAAGAGGTTCGTCGACAATGCCGTCATTATCCAGCCAGTCTTCCGCCGAGTATCTGCCTTGGGGCAGTTCTGCAATGTGGCTGCGCATCAACGCCTCCGCCCGCTGTTTCAGTTGACTGAAGGCCTGCTCAACCTGGTCGGTGCCGTACTCTTCGAGCAATGCATCAAGCCGCTGCGCCCCAAGATCAAGCGCATTCAACTGGCCGTTGAGGTCGCCATAGAGCGACCCTGGCAGTCGAGAATTAGCCTTCAGGATGTCTATGATGTCAGTTCGGATTCGCCCATCCTCACAGAGTTTTACCGGCGGAATCAGCATGCCTTCCTGGAAGCTCTCGGTCGCTGCGGGGTTGTAATTACCGGGCACATTGCCACCGACATCGTGCCAGTGCCCCACCGAGGCCAGGAAACAGAACAGTTCACCCCGATAGAAATAGGGGCGCACCAGCTTGAAGTCGGAGAGATGCGTGCCACCTTCGTAAGGATCGTTGAAGATATATATATCACCGGAAGTCAAAGGGGTATCGGTCGCGTCGATGCGATCGATAACCAGTCGAACGGCGAACGCCATGGTGCCAACGAATATCGGCAGGCCACTCTTGCCCTGGACCAGGGTCTCCCCGGTTTTGGCATGGTAGAGGCCATGGCTGGCGTCATGAGCTTCCGCAATGATTGGATTGAATGCGGACCTGAAGAGCGTCGCATCCATCTCGTCCGCGATCTGTTCGAGACGCCCCTTGAGAACCGAAAGTGTCACAGAATCAAGATCAGGCATAAATTGAAGGAACCCTCTGTTAAACAGGGTGCATGAAAAGCACGACAGCCGTATCATAACCGCCTGACCCGCCACGAAACAGGTCACGCCCAAAGTTGAGCTACAAACACACAATTTGTGTTCAGCCTGTATCGTGCTGCTTCGTCCAAACAGGAGAATTTAGCTGACTCGTATTGGAATCGCCTTCTCGGGAGGGCCAAGTCCGGCCGAGATCGTCGACTGCGTCAAGCTGGCCGAATCGCTGGGCTACGAATCGGCCTGGGTTGCCGAGGGCCATGGCGGTGACCAGTTCTCGGTGTTAACCGCCTGCGCCACACAGACATCGACGATTCTACTGGGCACGGCAATATCCAGCGTCTTCGTGCGTTCGATACCGACCATTGCAATGGCCGCAGCCACTGTTGACGAGATCTCGGGCGGCCGATTTATTCTTGGCCTGGGTTCCAGTCACAAAGTGCAGGTTAGCCCTGAGCACGGGATGGATTACGCTAAACCAATCACCCGCATGAAGGAAAGTGTTGACATCATCCGGGCACTGCTGAGCGATGGCATAGTCCAGTACGCTGGCGAAACAGTGACAATCGAAAACTTCGACCTCTGGTTCAGTCCGAAACGCAGAGACATTCCTATTTATCTTGCTGGCCTTTTCCCAAAGATGATCTCTGTCTGTGGCGAGATCGCCGACGGTCTAATCCTGACCCGCAGCACGCTGGAAAACAGCGAGCAGACCAGACAGTGGATTGCTGAAGGTGCTCAACGCGTTGGGCGTAATGCTGCCAACATCGACGTGACGTCGCTACTACCGACCGGGCTCGCCGACAGCCGGCAAGAGGCCTTCGACACCCTGAGACCGGGCCTTGCGTTTTATCTTGGGTTCTTCCCGCGCTATAACCGTCTGATCTCCAAATACGGGTTCGCCGACGAGGCCGCACACGTGGCCAAGGCCTGGGCCCGGGGCGATCGAGCGGCAGCTACCAACGCGGTGACCGACGCCATGATCGAGGCGACCAGCGTTGTGGGCACTGCCGACCAGTGCCGCGAAAAGATCGAAGCCTACCGGCAGTCGGGTATCGATCTACCGATCGTCAGTCCGTTCGCGCGTGGCTCGGAGTCAAAAGGGATCTTTGAAGCAGTTATCCGAGCCTGCGCCCCGGAATAGGACACAACACCAACCCTCAGAGCGATTCGATCGTCAGGCCAATTCGCAGCACACCCGGGCAAGGTCTTTCGAGGCGAACGGTCACTCCACCAGATGACACGCTACGATTTACTTGGTGCCCGGGCCCGGAGTCGAACCGGGACAGCCATAAGGCCGAGGGATTTTAAGTCCCACTGATTCTACATGTATACACCTTCGGACTCACAGAAATA
>PCBE01000056.1 GCA_002731295.1 Acidiferrobacteraceae bacterium
CTTGGAACATGCCCTATCATGCCGAGCATCATGCCCTGATGGCTATACCGTTTCATGCGTTGCCCAGGGCTCATGCGTTGTTTCGAGATCGGATCGACCACTTGACCCCAGGCTACAGTACATTTCATCGGCAATTGCTGGCCACGATTCGACGAGGAAACGTGTGAGCTACAGCAAGGAAGCTGATTTGATTAGCGGCCGAAGCTGTTAGGCCCTCGGATGAAACAGCATTACGCCGTGAACCGAATGTGCTTAACTGTTGTTTTTAACACCGCGTGTGGTAGCGATCGGAAGATAGACCCGCTGGGATTCTGCGCGAACCATGGTTAAAACTATTCCGACGGTAGTGATCCTTCTGGCCCTGTTGGGTAGCCTGACAGGAAAAGCCGATCAGAAAGACAATGCGGCTGCAATGCGTTCAGTGATTCAAGCCCAGCTGGATGCCTTTGCGCGCAATGATGCCGTTAAAGCCTACGCCCAGGCGTCACCAGAGATCCGATCCATATTTCCGACAACCGAACATTTCATGACGATGGTCCGTCAGGATTATTCGGCTTTAATCGCACCTGCAGTCATCGATTTTCTGGGTGTTGTTGACGACAGCGGTCGGCCTGTTTTTCAGGTTCTAGTCGAGGGGCGAGACGGGCGCCGTTGGATGGCGTTTTACACCATGGTGCAACTGAACGATGCCAGTTGGAGAATCGGCGGCTGTGTCCTGACCAAGCTGTCCGAAGAGTCGGCATAAGATGAGGCTGATATCATTCGTTTTCACGCCGTACCACAAGGTCTACAATGCCGCCGTCAGGATCTGTCGATAGGTGGAAGACGATAGGGCGACAGCACACCTGGCAATCTTCGACATAGGCGTCATTGCCGGTAGATGGATCAATACTGATGCCGATCAACTCACCGCAGTAGGGACAGTCAATGCTGCGCTCCTCAAGTATCATCATCGCTTAATCTATCCGGTTAGGGTTTAATGCCGGTCCAGTGCCAGGTCTTCAATAATGGTGGTGTTTGGCGTTGAGCGAAAGATTTGAGGTGACACTTTGATCTTGATCGACCGGCTGCCACCACCCAGGATTACGTAATTCGGTAGCATCACCCGGCTGTCTACCCACAGCGGCAGCGAATCAGGCAGGCCGACAGCCGTCACTCCGCCGATCTCCATGCCGGTGAGATCACGGGTTTCTTCAGCCGACGCAAAGGAACATTTTTTCACCCCCATTCGTTTTCTGACGCTTTTATTTACATCCAGGCGGGTCGTCGCCAGCAGAACACAGGCAGCATATTGGCGAGGATCTGATTTCCCCGCTGCAACGATGACGTTGGCCGAGACAGATAAGGGAATGTTGTAATGTTCACAGAATACAGCGGTGTCAGCGAGATCGGGGTCACACTCAAGGATCTCGTATTCGAGCCCTAGCATATCGAGGGTTGCCAGTGCCTGGGCAGCAGGATCTCCAACTGTTGGCTTGTTACTCATATTTGTTGTGCGGTATGGGTTCGAAGGATGATCACTGACGGCTTATTTTACGGCGAATGATATTCGGATACAGTAACGAACACGATCTGGAGCTAGAAATTATTCAGCAGGAGAACAGCAATGACCGACTACAGCCAGATGAAATGTGAGGCGTGCCGAGTAGGTGCTCCCTTGGCCACAGCAGACGAAGTTGAAGGTTTTCTAAAGCAGCACCCGCAGTGGGAAAAACTTGTGGCCGATGGAGAGGACCGAATTCAACGCAAATTCCAGTTCAAAGATTTTGAACAGGCCCTTGCTTTTACCAACCGGGTTGGTGCACTGGCTGAGGAGGAAGGTCATCATCCCGCGTTACTGACTGAATGGGGCCGGGTCACGGTCGGCTGGTGGACGCATAAGATCCATGGCCTGCACGTGAATGATTTTATTATGGCATCAAAAACCGATACCTTAGCGGGATAGCTGGACCGGATTGAGTCCGGCTACAACACAAGACTAGATCCGCCGACCGTATCTCCACCCCGCCTGTCGTTCTATAATGATCCCGCACCCTTTACCCTAAGGTTTCTGTGGATAGAACCGAACGCTTTTATACCATTGACCGTCTGTTGCGTGGCCGGCGTAAGGTGTCCCTCCACCAGTTGATGGAGGAGTTGGAAGTGTCCCGTGCAACCGTACGCCGGGACCTCGAATATATGCGAGACCGGATGGCAGCGCCGATCGTGTGGGATGCCGCACTGCGGGGTTACTGCTACCGACTGGAATCCGCTGGTGACGATGACCGGTATGCTCTGCCTGGCCTTTGGTTCAATGCCTCAGAAGTCTATGCACTGCTGACCATGGATCATCTACTCAGCAGTTTGCAGCCAGGATTGCTTGAGCCGCATATCCAGCCTTTACGCGAGCGCATCAGGCGGTTGTTGGGCAGCGGTGAACACCCGGCACAAGAGGTCGAAAAGCGTATACGCATACTCTATATGGCGTCTCGCCAGATGGACTCGCGCGTATTTGCCTCTATCGCCAACGCGTTGATGGGCCGACGCCAGCTTCTTATCGTTCATCTGAACCGGCGCAGCAATCTGCGTACCGAGCGGATCGTTTCACCGCAGCGATTGGCCCATTATCGTGACAACTGGTATCTGGACTGCTGGTGTCATTTGCGCAAAGGTCTGCGAAGTTTCGCCGTCGATGCGATTGAGGGTGCCGAGCTTAAGGAAGATCAGCCTGCAAAAGAAGTCAGTGACAACAAGCTCGAAAAGGTACTGGGTTCCGGTTACGGAATTTTTGCAGGAGATAGAACCCATCAAGCAGTACTGCGGTTTACACCCGAGGCAGCACGATGGGTCGCCTCAGAAAAGTGGCATTCACAACAAGAAGGTACAGTCGAGCCCGACGGCAGTTTCCGGCTGAGTGTGCCGTATGCCAAGGAAACAGAGCTGGTGATGGATATTCTGCGCCACGGTTCTGACGTAGAGGTTTTGTCCCCGACCAGTTTAAGGCAAACAGTGCGGCAACGGCTGGCAGCCACACTTAAACAGTACTAAACGGTAACCGATTTCGAACATGACGCGTTGTGACTGTAAGCCAGGATAGGGTGCTGGCTGGGAACAACGTTAAAGGAGTCGGGTGGATGCTGCTAAGCGGTATTATGTTTATCGGTGTTACCGGCATCGTACGATACCTCGGCGGCGAAATGCACCCGATTCAAGCTGCATTTATTCGCTACGCGTTTGGCATTGTTCTGGTTGTGCCCGTGATATTGCGGGTGGGGCTGTATGAGTTGCTGTCTGCCCGAATACGCTTACACGCAGGCCGGGGTTTGGTGCATGGTATCGGTGTGATGTTGTGGTTCTACGCGATGAGCCGCCTGCCGATTGCCGAGGTCACAGCACTGGGGTTTACCACGCCGATTTTTACTACAGCAGGTGCCATGTTGATTCTCGGGGAACGGGTCAAGAATTATCGTGTGGCAGGGATACTGCTGGGTTTTATCGGTGCCATGATTGTGCTCCGGCCCGGTCTGCGGATCATTGACTTCGGTGCTGTAGCCATGTTGTTTGCGGCGCCCCTGTTCGCTTGTTCCCTGTTGTTGGCAAAGGTCGCTACAAAAACCGAATCGAGTTCGGTCATTGTTGCTCTACTGTCAGTATTCTGCACCCTCACGCTGCTACCTTTGGCGCTGGTCTACTGGCGTACCCCGACGATGGAGGAGTGGTCGCTGCTGTTTCTCACCGCAATTTTCGCTACCTTAGGTCACTATTTTCTGACCCGGGCCTTTCAAAGTGCTGAACTCAGTGCGCTGCAGCCGTTTGCTTTCCTGCAACTGGTATGGGCCACATTGCTTGGCCTGGTTGTGTTCAGTGAACAGCCCGATCTATGGTTATGGCTCGGTGCCGGATTGATCGTGTTTTCCGCCACCTGGATTGGCCGGCAGGAAGTGCGCAGCAGCCGTAATCCACCAGATGATTGCTGACACAACAGTGGGTTGTGGCCTGGATTCCCGGTGCTTCTGGCCGTGAGGATCAGCTGATGAGCTACCCGTTGTCGATAATGCCGACTAAGATGGGGTTTATATTCTGGGTTCGGCTTATTTCAAGGTATTAAATTGCTCCACGTTTGCTACGGTAACCAGCTTGAAGTGCTTGCCGAACAACTCGCTGAGCACCTTGACAACCACGCGGTTGATCCGCTCGAGCCTGAGCTGATCGCTGTCCAGGGCCACGCGGTTTCGCGCTGGCTGGCCTTGCGATTAGCTACTGACCGTGGCATTTCAGCCAACAACAAAATGTTGTTTCCTGCCGAGCTGCTTTGGCTGCTTTTCAGACGCGTGTTGCCGGAGGATGTGCCGCCATTTAATGGGTTCAGTGCACAAACGTTGGCCTGGCGGGTGTTGGCGCTGCTGCAGTCAAAACAGTTTGTGAGCAGGCATGCAGCCCTTACACATTATCTTGAAACCGCGTCGCCAGTAGGTCAGTGGCAGCTCGCCGAGCGTTTGGGCAGACAGTTCGAGCAATATCTGATTTATCGGCCGGATTGGATTCAGCAGTGGGAGTCGGAAGGGGACACGCATTGGCAGGCTGCACTGTGGCGGCGCCTGCTGACAACCGGGGATGACCGACACTGGCTTAATCTGAGGACGAGACTGGTCAAGATGATGGCACAAGAGCCTGCCGCTGCAGAACGCTTACCTCGGCGTATCAGTCTTTTTGGTCTGCCAAGACTGTCTGAGGTCTATTTAGGAATTCTGCAGACCATGGCGGTCTATTGTGATGTGCGAATTTATGCACTCAATTACTCGTCCGTGTTCTGGGCGGATATTGTGAGTGACAAGGAACGCACGCGGCAGGTACTCAGTAACCAGAGTGGGCTGGTGGACTATATGGAAACGGGTAACAGCCTGCTCGCCTCTCTGGGGCGACAAGGTAGGGCGTACTTTGGTCAACTGCTTGAACTTGATGCGCTCGATGAGGAGGTGTTTCATCCACCCGCTTCAAACACACTACTCGGACAGATCCAGTCCGATATTTTCTATCTTCGGGAGGGCGGGGATCAGGGCGTACAACGTGAGGTAGAACCGTCGGATAGCTCCATACAGATCCACGTGTGTCACAGTCCGATGCGGGAAGTGGAGGTGCTACATGATCGCCTGTTGGATCAGTTTGATCGACAACCGGACCTGGACCCGGCCGAAGTGCTGGTGTTGGTTCCAGACATTGAAACCTACGCAGCCTATATCGAGGCTGTATTTGGCACGCTCACCGACGACCGGAGAATACCTTTTCGAATCGCGGATTGCGGTCAAAGCCAGCGGACGTCCCTGATTGAGACTTTCTTCGCACTGCTGGACATGCCGTTTGGGCGCTATGACGCCACTGCAGTGTCTGCGCCCCTGGCTGAGCCCGCTATTCAGAAGCAGTTCGACTTATCCGGCACTGATGTGGATCAGATCCTGTATTGGGTCCGGGAGAGCGGCATTCGATGGGGTATCGATGCGGCGGATATGACCAGGCTTGAGCTGCCAGTGGGTGAGGAGAACACCTGGCGACGTGGCAGCGACCGCCTGGTACTGAGTCACGCCCTGCCGCCGGGTGACGTGTTCGATCAACTCGCGCCGTGTGGTCCTTCGGATACCACAGATGCTCAGGTAGTCGGCCGCTTCCGCAGTTATCTAGAGCTGGTTTTTACGCTGCGAAATGAACTTTCCGGTGAACGCACCGTTATAGACTGGAACGTTAAAGCCAACAGTTTACTCGACCGTTTCTTTGCCTTGGACGCGAGTAACGAAAGTGAACTGCGCACTCTGCGGGATAGTCTAACTGGCGTTGCCTACAGTGCCGAAGCAGCCGGTTACAACGGCACGGTAACGCTAGAGGTTTATCGGCATGACCTTGCCCAACGACTGGCTGTACCGAGTCGCGGGTTTTTTGGGACTGGTGCGGTGACCTTTGCTGCGCTAGCGGCGGGTCGCTGTCTACCGGCAAAACTGGTTTGTTTGCTGGGTATGAATGACAGTGTGTATCCGCGGGCAGATAGTCGCCACGGCTTTGATCTGATTGCCCAGTATCCCCGTGTCAGTGACCGGCGACAAAGAGAAGAAGATCGCCAGGTTTTTCTCGACGCAGTGCTGTGTGCTCGCCAGCAGCTTTATATCAGTTACACCGGCCGCGACATCCGTGATGACCGTTCCAAACCGCCGTCAACACTGATCAGTGAACTGTTTGACTACATAGATCGAACTTCACGGCTACAGGTAAACATGAGCAAGACCAGTTCAGCAATGACCATTCAACACCCGATGCAAGCTTTCAGCGAGCAGTATTTTCAAGACAACGCCACGCAATTGTTCAGTTATGCGCGTGAGCTCGTGCGTTCCGGGGATGTTGTTGTCCCCGGCCCCGGTGCGCTGGTCGACGTGCCATTGACGCGGACAGAAACCGAATCCGAGATCACACTGGAGAATCTGGTGCAGTTCTTTACGCATCCGGTCAGGGTGTTGTTGCGTGATGTGCTGGACATTCGTCTTGAATCTGCCGACGTCTTGCTGCAGACGCGAGAGCCTGTTGAGCTGGACTATTACACCAGGATGACGGTGCGCGAAGTCATGCTGGCAGAAAAACAGCGAGGTGCAGCCTTTGAAGCAGTGGTTGATCAGCTGCGCGCCGGCGGCAAGGTGCCCATGGGGGCAGTCGGCTTTCGGGCACTGGAGTTTGAGTGGCATAAGATTGCACCGCTTTATGACCGTTTACTGTCGGCCGGCTTTAGCGCTGAGGGAGAGGTGATTGAACTGGTGCTAGATGTTGCCGGGACCCGCCTTACAGGGTCAGTGTCTCCGCTNACAACGAACGGACTGGTGCACTGCAGTGTGATGGATCTGACGGNTCGTGACCGGATTCGGTTGTGGGTCGCNCACCTTGCCCTGTGCGCTTCCGACANCTCGTACACTCGATCCAGCCAAGTGTTCGGTCCTGATCAGGCTGAATCNTTCNACGTCATCGGTGAACCCCACACATTGCTGGCCGACCTGATCGCGATGTACCAGGAGGGCTTGACCCGCCCACTGCCGTTTTTCCCCCGAAGCGCGTGGGAGTATGTGAGCACCACCGGCGACCCGGCCAAGGCAGCAGCTAGGACGTGGGCGGGTAACGATTATGCCTGGGGCGAAAGCGAAGACGCCTACAACCAGCTCGCTTTTCGCGATAGCGGCATCGAGATTTTAGAGGGAGAATTCGAACAGCTGGCCTCTCGGATCCTCGGGCCACTGCAGGCGAATCGAGTGGTGATACGCTGATGGCGACGCCGCCTCTGGATATCTGCGCGTTGCCGCTCGCCGGAATGAATCTGGTGGAAGCGGCTGCGGGCACTGGCAAAACGCGGACGATTGCGGCACTTTACTTGAGAACTGTACTCCAGACCGAAATTCAGGTCAGGAATATTCTTGTCGTGACCTACACTCATGCCGCCACCCGGGAGTTGCGAGAACGGGTCCGTGATCTGTTGCTGCAGGCTGTTGGGGTGTTTCAACACGGGGATGCTGGAGAAGATGCACTCCTGAACCATCTTGCTGCAATTCATCCGGATTCGGAATTGGCCGTCAAACGTTTGCGACGGGCCATCGCAGATTTTGATGAGGCTGCGATTTTTACCATCCATGGGTTTTGTCAACGCGTTCTTGCCGAAAATGCGTTCGAAGGTGCGCAGCCGTTTGAATCGGAACTGCTGACAGATGAACGGCAGTTCGTCGGTGAAGTAGTGGATGATTTCTGGCGCCGAAATATCTACCCAGCCAATGTTTTATGGGTCGACTGGCTTCAGGCAAATGGGGTAGATCGTCCCGAGACCCTTTTGAACGGCTTGACTAACGTCACGGGTAAACCCTACCTGCACATAGCGCCCTTGCCCGAACCCAAACCGCCCAAGATTCTGGAAGACGAGCTCCAGAGCTGTTTCCAAAAGTTGGCTGACGACTGGTCAGCCCAGCGAGACAGCGTAGAAAAGATTCTGCTCGAAGACGATCGGCTGAATCGCAACCGGTACCGGGTATCCAGCGTTGCCGTCTGGATTACCCAGATGGACCAGTTGCTCAAGCGTTCGCGGCCCGACTTTATGGCGCTACGTGAATTCACACGGTTCGACAGATTTCAGGCATCGGTCATTTCCGATCGCCGTTCTGTGAAAAAAGGGCACGCCCCGCCAACCCACCCTTATTTTGAATCCTGTGATGATTTTGCTGAATGCCTTGAAAACCTAGAAGCTATTTATCAGCAGCGCTACCGCATTTTTCAACGCGAGTTGTATCAGTACGTGGTGATTGAGTTGCCGCTTCGCAAAGCCGAGCGCGGAGCGCTGGGCTATGATGATCTGCTGACACGGCTACAAACCGCATTGCGTAGCCCTCATAGTGGCTCGCTGGTCGAGAAACTTCGTTCGGACTATCAAGTAGCACTGATTGATGAATTTCAGGATACTGACCCCGTTCAGTACGATATTTTCCGCAAGATTTATCACGGGTCTGATTGCCCTGTCTTTCTCGTTGGTGATCCAAAACAAGCGATCTACAGTTTTCGCGGTGCCGACGTTTTCACGTATCTCTATGCACGGCAGGACACAACGAAGCAGTTTTCGTTGGAGCAGAACTGGCGCTCGGTACCGCAACTGGTTCACGCTGTAAATCTGCTTTTTGAACGGCGGGCAGATTTACCGGCGTTCCTGTTGGATGAGATCGATTTTTCACCTGCACAACCAGCACCCAAGCAACTGCCCGAGCTGACCGAATCCGGCTTAGCAGCACCGGCCCTGACGATCTGGCCATTGTCTCGAGAAGATGATGACAATAAGCCGATTGCTAAGCACCGTGCAGGCTCGTTGTGTGTAGCGGCGACTACAACCGAAATCACCCGGCTTCTCGCCCTACCAGCAAAGATCGGTGAGGAGCCACTTCACCGCAGCGACATCGCGGTGCTGGTACGAACGCATTCACAGGCCCGTATTGTGGAAACTGCAATGCGAGAGGCCGGCATCGCCAGCGTTCGACATTCCCAGGAAAGCGTTTATCAAACACACGAGGCAGTGGAACTGGAGCGTGTTCTCATCGCGATACTGGAACCGAATCGGGAAGCACGAGTACGGGCGGCACTGCTGACCGATTTCTGGGGCATGGATGCCGCATCCCTGCAGTCGTTCTCGTCACTCGAGCTGGCGTGGGATGCCCGGCTTGCCGGATTTCATCACTATCACGAGCTGTGGCGCACCCACGGATTCATGCGAATGTTTCGAGAATGGACTGCGGTAGAGGGCGTCTATCCACGGCTGCTGGATTTTGAAGATGGTGACCGGCGCCTGACAAACTTACTGCAGCTGGCTGAGTTGATTCATGGTCAGGAGCGGCACTGTGCCGGACTCAACAACTTGGTTACTTGGTTTTCAGAAGCAATGACACGGCCGCCGGTCAGAGATGATCCATCGCTGCTCAGACTTGAGAGTGACGAGGACCGGGTCCAGATTGTCACCGTGCACGGCAGCAAAGGCCTGCAGTACCCGGTGGTGTTTCTACCGTTCAGCTGGAGTGGCGGGCTTCAAGTGGCTGGCTCTGAGCGCTGTATTTTTCATGACATTAGCCAGGGTAATGCCGCCACGGTCGATTTTGGTTCGGTGGACTTTGAACAACACCTGGCGCAGGCCTGCCGTGAAGAACTGGCCGAAAATCTGCGATTATTTTATGTGGCATTGACTCGGGCACGCTGTCGCTGCTACCTCGCCTGGGGGGCCGTCAACGATGCGGCTACGTCCGCAATGGCCTGGTTGCTGCACCGGTCACTGGATGTCGTGCAAGATGATTTCATCACAGCACTTCAAACACGCTTCAGAGCAATCACCGATCCAGAGATTTTCGACACGCTCGAGCGGTTGGCTGAAAGGTCCGAGGGTGCCATCCAGGTGATCGAACCCAGTTTTGAACCTAACGGCCTTACAACATCCGATGCCGTGTCTAAACGGCCAATGGCTGCTCGAGAGGTCGATCGAAAGATCGATCAGACATGGCGGCTGACGAGCTTCAGCGCACTTTCGACGGGGTACAACACGGAACTTCCGGATTACGATCACGCTCAGCAGCGAGTGCTGTATGACGGTGAACGGCCGGATGTTTTTACCTTTCCGCGCGGTGCACGGGCAGGAACCTGTCTGCATCAGGTGTTTGAAGAACTGGATTTTTCGAGCCCTGATGCAGACCATCGCAACGCGGTTATTGAGCGGGTGCTAAAGACACACGGTTATGAAGCGAAGTGGCAGGATGTGGTAGCACAACTGGTGGACCGCGTCCTCCATGTGCCGCTCGATCCGCACGGCAAGTTACGACTGGTAGATATTCAACAATCACAGCGCGTCGACGAAATGGAGTTCTACTACCCGTTCGCAGCGCACGATCCCCAAGCGTTCAAGTCAGCGATTCAAGCTTCAGCAGACGACGCCCATATCAAATCTGCTATCCAACAAATTGAACTGGGCTCGACTGCCGGATTCATGCACGGATTTATCGATCTGGTCTTTGAGGCAGCGGGCCGCTATTACCTGGTTGACTACAAGTCCAATTTTCTTGGTATGAATCAAGATGATTACCGACCCGGCCTGCTGAAAGAGGTGATGGAGCGCGAGCAATATGTACTGCAATATCTAATCTACACAGTTGCTCTGCATCGGTACTTGAAGCATCGGATACCTGATTATCACTACGAGGAACATTTCGGCGGTGTTTACTATCTTTTTCTCAGAGGCATGGATCCCGCACTGGACAACCAATGTGGTGTGTATTACGACCGACCCGGTCAGGCGCTGATCGGACCGCTCGAAAGACTGCTGGGCAGTGTCATATGAGTGCGCTGATCAAACAACTGGAAATCGCACGGCGGTATGGCGATCTCAGCGACATCGCATTTCACTTTGCCGAGTTACTGGGCCGGCTTGACCCAACTGCAGGTGACCCGTTGCGACTGGCCGCTGCACTGGTCAGTCAGCGTACAGGTTCTGGTCATGTCTGTGTCAATCTGCCCGACGAAGCCGACCGCCGCCTGTTGACCAGCGATAATGACCTCAACATCACCGCACCGCCACTGGCCGAGTGGATGGCTGTGCTGAAAAAGTCCATGGTGGTGACAGTGTCGGGCGAATATCGGCCGCTGGTACTTGAACCTGACGGCCGACTGTATCTTTATCGCTATTGGGACTGGGAAAAACGACTGGCTGAAGACCTTCTAGTTCGTGCTCGGCTGCCAGATCTTGACATCGACGACAACGCCCTGAGCCAGGCCCTGACCACAGTTTTTCCTGCGGGTCTTGGCAGTTCAGACCAGAAGGTGGCTGCTGCCCTGAGTGTTTTTCGTCCCTTGAGTGTTATCACAGGAGGTCCGGGCAGCGGTAAAACCACGACCGTAGTCCGGACCGTCGCACTGTTGCAGGCCGTTGCGGGCATGCCTGCAGATGCGTTCACCCTGGCAGCCCCCACCGGCAAAGCGGCGGCACGGCTACGGGAGGTGTTCGTACAGTCGGTAACTCTGCCGGGACTGGAAAATCTTCAGTTGCCCGAACGCACGACCACGATACACCGGCTGCTCGGAATTCATGCCGCCGATGGCAATCCGGTTCATGATGCCCGCAACCCCCTGACTTGCCGTGTACTGGTGGTGGATGAAGCCTCGATGATCGACCTAGGGCTGATGGTCAAGCTGGTCGAGGCGATGCCTCGACATGCCCGCCTCATTCTGTTGGGGGACCGGGATCAACTGGCCTCAGTGGAGGCTGGTTCTGTACTCGAAGATATCTGTAACGGTGCGCAAGGCTTGCCTGAGGCGCTGGCAGCCAGGCTTGGCCGGGTAACCGGTGTGCAGGATGTCTCTGGTGCTATGCCTGGAAACGCGGCGCCACTCGCCGGTTCGCTCGCTGTGTTGCAGGATAGCTGGCGATATGATCGCACAAGCGATATCGGCAGGTTGGCCAGCGCCGTCCAGGCAGGTGATGTGAGCCAGACGATCGACTGTCTGCAG
>PCBE01000057.1 GCA_002731295.1 Acidiferrobacteraceae bacterium
GCGAATCTCAAACCCCAGATCCTTCGACGCCTGGCTTTGAATCTCGTTGATGATGCTGACACCAAGTCCAATGGTGCGTAAAGGTTCATTTCCCGTTGAAATGTACGGGAAACTGGCTGCCACGGTGCCCGCGGCTACAGCTTTTGCCGTCGTCCCCATAAACTGCCGGCGGGTTACTGCGGAACCACTTTCAATTTCGCTTCGTTTTTTAATCTTATCGGCCATCTTCAATATCCTCCATAGTTTACTGCGTTAAGTCTTTTACATCGGTAATCAGAACCCTGTTCCGTGCCGACATCCCCAACCTACTGTCTATCCAGCATCTCTCTACATCCATTCTACCCCGGCCTGCCCGGTACCGCTCAGGCGTGAACCGGTCGTATCAACTTCAACAACCAGAAAATAACACAGAATATTCCCGTTATGGTTACCAGGGCAATGGTTGCGGCAATTCTTTTNCCAAAACTTGAATCGAACCCGTAGCCGTTCTGAAGCAAAAACACGCACAGGTTTTGAACAGCCTGCAGGGTTGCTCCACCACTGAGCAAAATAGCGGTAAATGTTGAACCACGAAGAGAGGTCAACACCATTGATTCAACACTGCGTTGTTGAACGATATGAACNTTGTAAGCATGCCAGTGAAACGTGCAAAACCCAATGATACCAATGATTAGGGCAACCCAGAATATCGCGTTACTGTAACTCACCCCGTTTAACACCAAGGTAAACAAATCTTCGAACGGCTGGAAAAAATACAAAAATATCAATACCAATATGAGCAGGAGAAATCCTACTAACGTCCAGAACCACTGCCATCCTGTCATCGCTATCTCACCTGCACGTGTAACTCAGTCTAAAGCCTCAGGCTTAACCTGAGGCCCGCGCTATTCTTAATTCCCCCGCAATTATTTCCCCGCGTGGGCCTTAGTAATCTGACCCAAAATGAACCCGATTACAAGCGACAAGGCAGTGCCTTGCCGGCATTGCCATCCCTTAGGGTGCTGCACCCAATAACAGAATACCGTAAAGGACTATAAATACTGTGTCGCGAACCGCACCACCACCCTGCTTTTGCGACCCCCGGGTGGCGATCAAAGCAATAATCTCGATCACCATGAATACGATTGCCAGAATGACGAACGGCCACACCGAAGACCACCAGGCTACGGTCTCAACGACATCCTCGACCACATGAACCCATTGCCAGATGTAAAGCAGAACGGGTGCCACAACAAAATAGCCGTAGGCAACGAGAAAGCGATACCGGGTAACCTTCCGATCCACCAACCAGAACACAAAAAAGAAAAGCACCAGGTTCAAAAGATCCCAAAACAAAGCGCTGTAGGACTCGGCTGCAGCAAACTGGATCAGATTTAGGAAACCAAGAAACACAAGAAAAACTGCTGCATCACAAAATACCCATTCTCTGAACGGTTCACCTTTAGCCTTGATCGACCAGGCCCGCGTTGCTTTGTCGAACAACAGAACCAGTGCCACACCTAAAACAGCCGGGTAGACCAGACCGACCATCAGTCGATACTGGCCGATCGTGTCCACATAGACCCAGTTCAGCACCAGAAAGGTAACCGCCAAAACGAGCAACCCAAGTAAACGAGTGCCGGCGGGTGTCTCGACAGGATCAGGCACCGATGAAGCTGAACCCCCCCTGGTTCCAGTTGCTGGTACACCTATCCGACGGCGAGCAAACATACCAATCACAAATGCGACCAATGCCCCCAGGCCGACAACTAGCATCGCTACGAGAAAAACCATCGATCGGGTCTCTCCCCGCCAGGCGGTCTCGAGTTCTATTCCTGAGGGATACAGAAAAGTAATCACCACGATCACCGCAACAACCAGTCCAACCAGGGCCAAAACTGCGAGCAGATATTCAAACCAGCGTTGGCCTGAAGAAGGCTCGCTTCCAGGCATGGTAGCCACAGATAGTCCTTCTTTATTGCGTACCACGAGATAAATCACGAACACAACTACGCCGATCAGCGCGAGTGCGGCCATCACCAGGATAAACGTCAGCGGTTGTGTTTCCAACAGAGTAGCTCCGAATCAGTAACGCACCATCAGTGGCACCCACTCATAAACGAAAATTCAGGTATCGCGAAGAAGTTTTTGTGCACATCTAACAAAGCACTGTTCAGCGGCAGCCCGTAGCCGCTTCCCAGCAGAGTAGTCCTCCCCGGTATTGGAATTTGTGCCCGTCTCGCTGGCATAGCCTCCGTTTACCCGCAATTCTCCCCGCACCTCGGTCAGGCTACGATTGGACGTATGATAGACAATATCAAAGCTCCAATTGTCTCCAAACGTACCGCGTAACTCGGAGATCGCCGACGCAACGGTCTGGTCGTGGTCGCAAGACTTAGTGGGCTGCATAGACTCGGAAACCCGGGACTCAACGGAGTCGCGCTGCGCGGGCACGACCTCCCTGGCGACTTGTTGTGCCTTGCGCTCTGGTGCTGACGTGGTTGCCGACGGTTGGCTACGCATCTGCGCCCGAAGAGATTCTGTCGCGGGCTCGTCCACGGTTTCCTTAGCAAGATCCACGACCACACCGTACGCTGCACTCGCATGTTCGACCGTACAAAAATCATCCAAAACATCGTCGAGTACCTGACTTGCCGGACGCTCGAGTGGGTCACCATAACCACCGCCGCAGGGTGCATAAAACGCATGCACATCACCCGCATTGATCTTGATACCAGAAAATTTTGCCGGCATGTCCCGGACATTACCGGGATCTGAGACATTGTAGATCTCGACTTTCCCCGTTGTACCTTCCCAACCGCCAAAAATACCCCAGGGAACATCCTGGTGCCTTTCATTCTCGTGAGTCATAAACGCATCAGTCAGAACGCGCTGCGACTTAACGACACCGATCCCGCCCCGATAACGGCCTGCACCAGGCAATACATCATCACGTAATTCGTAACGATCGCAGATCATCGGTAGATGGATGGCCAGGTCTTCCAGCGGATTATTGCGGGTATTGGCCATCAGGTTGTCGATACTGTCCGGACCGTCGGATCGTGGGCGTCCACCGTAAGCCCCTTCGTTCACCTCGAGAAATACCCAGTAATCACCCGATGGGCGTATACCAGAGTACGACACAAACGACAGCGATGCCGAACTGCCAGCAATTATCTCTTCCGGTAATACCGGTGCCAGTGCTTTATAAATCAGGTCGATCACACGGTTGCACTGGGTAAATCTCGCTTCAGCTGCTGCCGGAAACTCCGGGTTGTATATTGAGCCCTTGGGTGCGATAACCTTAATGGGTCTGAAAGAACCTTCGTTCGAAGGCACCTGAATCTCTGAAGTCTCCGCATCGAGCAACAGGGATCTAATCGCACAGAAACAGGCCACTTTGGTCGAGCCCTCAAATGGCACGTTGAACCCGGTTTCAACCTGGTCAGCCGAACCGGTGAGGTCGATTTCGATCGCGTCACCCTGGACCCGCACGCACACCTTGACGGGCAGTGTCACATCCCGATTCTTACCGTCGTCATCCATAAAGCCTTCAGCACGGTATTCNCCGTCCGGTATTCTTTCAATCTTCTGCCGCAGAATCTTCTCGGTGTAATCCATCAGCTGCTGAGTTGCCGACANAATATGGCTTTTACCGTAGCGATCCATCAATTCTGCAAACCGCCGTACGCCTAACCGTGCTGACGCAATCTGCGCTTCGATGTCGCTTTGTAACTGTGTCGCCGCTCGACTGTTTCGACCCAGAAACTCCCACATGGCATCATTGCGGACACCTTTTTCATACAACTTGGTTCCGGCAAATAGCATACCTTCGGCGAACACATCAGGTATATCGATAATCAGGCCTGGTGTCGCNGCACCGATATCGAGATGATGTGCTGTGTTCGCTGCGAACCCGACCAGCTCGCCCTTATAAAAACAAGGAATAACGATCGCGAGATCCGGGGAATGACTCGCGCCNTAGTAAGGGTGGTTATGTAGAACAACATCACCTTCGTTCCAGGTTCCCCCCTGCAGGGACTCCTGAATGCCATATAAGTAACCCGGTAGAGATCCTATATGCAGTGGTGTTGATTCGGACTCACACAGGGTATTGAAATCGGTATCAAAAAGACCGGCACCGAGATCCTGGGACTCCCGAATGATCGATGAGAACGACATTCGATAAAGGATGTGTCCCATCTCTTCCGCGATGGTATCCAGCGCTCCACTGATAACCTGCAGAGTGATTGGATCCAGTTCGTCGNTTGCCATAGTTCGCTCTCTTCTCAGCAACCGTTAATTACTGCGCTCAATGGTCAGGTTCCCGTATTCTCCCGTCTGCGCGACGTACCCCGGGGGGACCAGAATGGTCGAGTTGTGCTGAATAATGATGGATGGCCCTGAGACCGCATGGCCAGCTAGCAGCTTGTTTCGATCGTAGCGGGGTGTCTGTAGGCTTTGCCCGTCGTCAAAAACAGTCTCCGCATGATAAATCAGTGCATCTTCGGTCGTGTTCGCCGCGTTCGCCTGATCCAGAGTCAACACCTCGAGCGGTGCCACCCGCTCCATACCGATGACCCGAATAGTGATCAACTCAACTTCACCGTCTTCAAAGGCATAACCATAATCAAGGTGGTGCTGGGCATGAAAACCCTCTACTATCTTAGAGACGTTTTCTGGCACTATATCGACATCCGGGATTGGTGCGCGCAACTCAAAACCCTGTCCGTGATAACGACATTCCGCGATACGTTGAAACTCCTGGCGCGCTGCGGGCACGTCATCTTTCTCCAAGTCCCGGCGGCATTCCGATACCAGTTCCTTAACTAGGCTGTTGATCCGGTCGATCGTCTCAGCTGTGGTATTGGAGAGTGATGTGATCAGGGAACGAGCATGCTCGTACTGCATATCGGTCTGTAACAGCCCCATGGCGGCAGTAATACCCGGTGCCACAGGGATAATGACGTTCTTGGCTGAGACAGCCTCTGCCAGAGCTACGCCATGCAGTGGCCCGGCGCCGCCAAACGGCAGCAGTGAGAACTCCCGAGGATCGACACCCCGGGCAACCGAATTAGACCTAATCGCGAGTGCCATATTTGAATTGATCACCTTAATGATCCCCAGTGCTGCGTCAGTCACCGAAATATTAAGTGGTCGGGCGATCTTCGTCTCAATCGCGCGCTGGGCCAGGTCTCTATCCAGAGGCAGATCCCCCCCCAGCATCTTGTCCGCATCGAGTCGGCCCAGAACCACCTGGGCATCGGTTACCGTGGGCTCCTCCCCACCTCGGCCATAGCATGCAGGTCCTGGATCAGCCCCTGCAGAGCGTGGCCCCACATGGAAGCCGCCGGCGGAGTCGACGTAAGCAATCGAACCCCCACCTGCGCCGATCGTAACCAGGTCGATCATCGGGACCAGTATCGGGTGACCGCTGACGTAGGAATCGCGGGCATTCATGATCTTGATGTGACCGTCAGGAATCGTGCTGATGTCAGCAGAGGTGCCGCCGATATCTACTGTGATCATGTTGCGGGTACCGCACCACAATCCCTCTGATTTTCCACCGATCACACCGCCCGCGGGACCCGACATCAACATGGTCACAGCACGTTGTGAACAAGCCTCTACCGTGGAGATGCTTCCATTGGACTGTATTACTCGGAGATTGGCCCTATAACCGTGACTAACAAGTTTTTCCTGAAGATTACTCAGGTAATAAGACGTACTCGGCCCTACAAACGCATTCATTGCTGCAGTGGAAAATCGCTCGTACTCGCGCAGTACATTGGCCACATCCGACGACGTGCAGACAAAGGCACCGGGCATCTCCTGCTCAACAATCTTCTTTGCCTGCCGTTCATGGGCGTCGTTCAGAAATGAAAACAAGAAACCAATGACCACCGATTCAATGCCGCGTTTCTTGAACAATGCGACCGCTTCGAGCACTTCGTTCTCGTTCAGCGGCTCTACGATCTCTCCGGACGGCGGCATGATGCGTTCTGTGATCGGTATACGGTTACGCCGCTTCACCAGTGGCTGACTCTGCCAGGGAACATCGAAATGAAGCGAAAAGTTATGCGGTCTTTTGTGCCGTCCGATATGCAGGATATCCCTGAAGTTACGGGTAGTGATCATGCCCACCTCTGCCCCATTGTGCTCGAGAGTGACATTGGTCGCGATCGTAGTCCCATGAACAATCAGATCGATCTGATCGGGTTTAACACCCGCTTGCTCACAAAGCTCAGATAAGCCTTTGAGTACACCTTCGGATTGGTCATGAGGTGTGCTGGCAACCTTGTGGAAATACACACCGTGATCGGCTTCGATAACCAAATCCGTATTCGTCCCGCCGACATCGACACCGACTCTAGCCATAGCGCACTACCCGGAAGTTCACGATTAACGAAGTGAGGTGGTATTTACTGTTCATGACGTCCCCGACAACAATTTTCCTTCAGCCCGAATTATCAAGGTTTTCCAGATAATGCAACACATTTTCCAGCGGTTCTACGTCACCAAACTTCGCATCGATATCAAACAGATTCCATTCGGTCACTGCCGGCACACGATCCCCCACGGCTTCGCGCACAACAATCGGTCTAAATCCTTCGGCGATGGCGTCTTCGGTCGTGTGCCGTACACAACCCGCCATGGTCACACCTGTAATAATCACCGTATCAACGTCATGCGCGCGTAGAAATCCGGCCAGGTACGTTCCATGAAATCCACTGGCCCGTTTTTTTACGATCACGAGTTCATCGTCCAAAGGCGCAATCCGATCGTCAATTGCACAGGTTTCAGTTCCAGCTTGCAACAACTCTACCGGAATCTTTTTGTGCCAGAGCCCCATGTCGGAAGGATTCCCACTCGTGACATCATACGCAGTGGTCGTATAGACAATCGGTATGCCAGCTCCACGAGCTGCCTTGAGCAGCGCTTGTGTCGATGGGATGATCACATCCATGTTGTCGCAATAGAACACGTTACCCGGTCGCGTCCAGGCGTTGGCCAGATCAATATTGAGCAGTGCGGGTCGCTCTCCATACCCAATTCGGCGCTGGAAGCCCCGCTCCTGGTAGAGCGCAGAATCGATCGCAAATATTTTGTCTAAAGCGTCCTGAATATCGTCTGACATCTGTCACTCCCAGAGAATAGAACAACCGACAATCACAAGCTCCCATACCACAGCGTCAACTGACCTGGTCAGTCTGGCGCCGCGGGCCCGCGGCAGCCCACCCTCTGAACAAGCCGCGCAGTGCATGATCAGTATACAACAGCGGATTGACAGTTAAGTCCTCACAGATTTACCTGTCATCGCCTATTGGCAACACCAACACGGGTAGTGTTGACACGTGCACGGTACCAGGCTCGTCAGGGAATCATTTCCCAATCAAGGGCAAAACTTCATCTGCACACGCAGCCAAGTGGTCAAGCCGCTCTTCGTAGGGTCCTACAAGATCCAATATCACATAGCGAACTCCCGCCTCGTAAAACTCCTGGAGATTTTGTGCAATCTGCTCGGCGGTACTTAGCGCACAGTAACGCTCAGCAGCACGTTGAAAATCCATGCTGTAGCGAATACTGAGACTTTTAACCGCAGCACTCAAGGCCGTCTCGTAATCCTTATCTAAACGCGTAAACAGCAGATGAGCCGACACGAACTGTTCAATTGCCCGTCCAGATCGATCGTACTCAACCTCAATCTTGTCCAATGATTCGCGGTACATGTCCGGCGTCACCACATAGCTCATCCACCCATCTGCCATCTGTGCTGCCCGTCGCAACGCCGCGTCGGATCGACCACCCAACCATATTGGCGGACCACCATGTTGGGCTGGCGATGATTCCATCAGGATATCTTCGAATTGAAAATATCGGCCGGAATGACTCACCCTCTGCCCACTCCAAAGCTTACGCATGACTTCGATTGATTCACTCAAACGACTGCCGCGTTCAGCTATAGGCACACCGGCAACACTGAAGTCACTTTCAAACTCTCCACCCACACCCAAGCCGAATATGAACCTGCCATTAGAAAGTAAATCCAACGTCGCGATCTGTTTGGCCGTCGGCCCTGGATGACGTAAAGGCTGAAGAAATACGGCAGTCCCAATCTTGAGACGATTGCTGAAAACTGCAGCCTGTGACAACTGCACCACTGGGTCGAGCAACGGGATGGAAAACGCCAGATGATCACCAACCCATATCGAGTCAAATCCTAACCGGTCTACTAGCTCCACAACATCACGAGCGTCTTCCAAGGATGGGATCCACCGCCCAGTGGATGGTTCAGTGCGTCGGTGAATAGTTTGCACGCCCAACGTTAACCCCTCTGCTAGCGGTAATGTCATCCACCGTTCTCCCTCAAGATCGATCTGTTGCATATTAACAAAGCAACTTCCACGATACGCTGCAAATTCCATAAATTCAGATGCATGGCAAATCGTGGATCGCATCTACCGTAGAACGACTTTTTTACTTGACCCAAAGCGCCTGGACTGCGAGGCTACAAGCCCAAACTGAATTCTATGCAAAATGGCAAAATCTCCGTTACATCTCAGGGATCCCTACGGCGCGATGATCGCCAAACCTACTATCTCGCTGAGTGGCCCATCGGACAGACCTCTGAGTGATCTTCGGTTTGTGGTCAAGGACCTATTCGATGTCGCCGGAGTGCCAACCGCGGCCGGCAGCCCCGATTGGCCAGAAACAAGGCCGCTCCCACAAGTACATGCTGTGATTGTCAGCGAACTGCTAGATGCCGGCGCCACACTAATCGGCAAATCCATCACCGATGAAATCTCATTGGGCATACTGGGAGAAAACAAATTCGATGGCACTCCCCAAAACCCAACCTGCCCTGGCCGCGTGCCGGGCGGCTCATCTGCAGGATCCGCTGTTGCGGTAGCAGGGGATTATTGTGATTTTGCACTGGGTACCGACACCGGAGGATCGGTACGTGTGCCGGCAAGTTTTTGTGGTATTTATGGGATTCGCCCAACCCAGGGGCGACTGGATCTCAGTGGAATGGTGCCGCAGGCACCATCATCAGATACTGCTGGCTGGTTCTCGCGCAGTGCTAAGACGTTAGCCCGAGTGAGCCAGATACTTTACAAAGCGGATATTCCAGAACGTCTACCCAAAAGACTCTTGATCGCGCACGATGCTTTCGCGTCTAGCGACGATACTGTTCAAGCCGCCCTGGCACCGAAATTAAAACGCCTCAGCGAACTATTTGATGAAGTCACTGAAGTCGATATGGCACCAGATGGGCTTGTGCAGTGGTCTAAAGCGCAAAGAACCATTCAACCTACGGAGGGCTGGAAAACATTCAGCAAATGGATAGACCAACACAATCCCAGAATGTCCTATACGGTCGCCCGAAATCTTTTTCTCGCTTCACAGATCTCACAATCCGACCTTGATGCGGCCCAACTGGTGAAACAGCAGGCCATCACCCGAATGAAAACCCTGCTGCCCTACGGGACACTGTTATGTCTACCCACAACCCCCTTCTGTGCTCCCAAAGTGGGCCTGCCAGTACACCAGACCGACCACCTGCGCACGCAGATTTCGGTGCTCTGTTGCCACGGTGGCCTAACCGGTGTACCGCAGGTCTCTATACCCGGCGGCACGGTCGGAGAGGATCACGCGCCAGTAGGACTATCCATCGTCGCTGGCCACAATTACGATACCGATCTGCTTGCTGTAGCATTGGCACTGGAGTCAAAACATGTCTGACCTACTTGAAGTTAACAAACAGGATGTAGTGAACGAGATTCAGCACTTGTTCGAAACCTACGAAACGGCATTGATCAACAAGGATGTTGAAGTCCTGGATAACACTTTCTGGGACAGCGAACACACAATCCGTTACGCCATGCACGAAAACGGCTACGGATTTGATGAGATCCATCAACACCGGGTTTCCAGAAAGAAAGGACCCGGCATCAAAGAAGAGCGTCGACGTTTGGAGATTCTGACGCTGGGTGATCGCTTTGCGACGGTCAACCTTGAGTTCAAGATCAGAGGGACAGAAGACATCGGCAGGCAAACCCAGACCTGGGTCAAGTTTCCCACTACTGGCTGGAAAGTGGTCACAGCGCATGTCTCGACAATGGAGAAGCACCCCCGCTGGTAAGATCACGGGATCTCGTACAAACCACCATTCACAACACCACCGAAAAATGACAGAAAACGTACCAACCTGGGAACCGGCAAACAACGTTTCCGCCGCAATCACCACACGTCACTCCATCCGAAACTTCCTATCGACTCCTGTCCCTCGGGAAGTTGTCGAGGAAATCCTCTCAATTGCCCGGCGCGCACCGAGTGGTACCAACATGCAGCCCTGGTGGGTGTATGTGGTAACCGATGATGGCAAAAACAGATTGTCTGACGCACTGCTCAAGGCCCATGACGACGGTGCCTCTGCCTGGACGCCGGAGTACCAGTACTATCCTAGCGATTTTCAGGAACCCTATAAGTCAAGACGGCGAAAAGTCGGCTGGGATCTGTATGGGCTGCTGGGTATTGAGCGTGGCCAAAAAGAAAAAATGCATCAACAGCATGGCCGAAACTTCCGATTTTTTGACGCCCCGGTAGGACTGATGTTTACGGTTGACCGGGACCTNAAAATCGGCAGTTGGCTGGACTACGGCATGTTCATTCAAAATGTGATGCTGGCAGCCAGAGAGAAAGGGCTTCATACCTGCCCTCAGGCGGCTTTTGCCGGTCATCACCAGGTCATCCGTGAATGTCTTCCAATACCTGATGAACAATCCCTGGTTTGCGGGATGTCACTGGGCTATGCTGACCCCGATGCCATCGAGAACAGCCTTATCACTGAAAGAGAACCCGTTGATTCATTTACACGCTTCATCGATAGTTAAGCTTATTCTATCGCCGGAGGTTGTCCATGCCTGACAAACGACCCAGCGCTACCCCGACTGTACAAATTGATAATGACAACACCATTGTCACGGAATGGTGTTTTCCGCCTCACGGGGAAACCGGCTGGCATATACATCAGTATGACTATGTTGTTGTGCCCCTGGTCACTGGCGAACTGCGTCTGGAAACAACGGATGGAGAACGCCTGGCCGAACTTGTTACCGGTCAGGCCTACGCACGCAAGGCCGGTGTCGAACACAACGTCATCAACAACAACGATTTTGAATTTGTATTCATAGAAATTGAACGCAAATAGCCCTGGCCATACCACTGAGCAAGGAATTCACCATGACAGATGCTAAGCCCACACAGACCTATTCTGAACTAGCCGCCCTGCGTGCGTTCATGGGAAAACCTTCCGAGCTTGCGGCCAAAAAAAGCATCACCCGGCTTGACAAACACTGCCGTGCATTTATTAGCCGATCACCGTTTGTCTGCATCGGTACAACCGATGGCTCCGGCAAAGCCGACGTGAGTCCCAAAGGTGATCCGCCCGGGTTCGTACAGGTGCTCGACGACAAAACGCTCTTTATTCCGGACCGCCCAGGCAACAACAGAATCGATTCTATGTCGAACCTGCTCAAAGATCCGGCTATCGCCTTACTGTTTCTGATACCTGGCTTTGATGAAACACTCCGGGTTAATGGCAAAGGCACCGTAATCCGTGATCAAACTCTCAACGCAACCAGCACTGTTAAAGGCCGGTCACCCAAAATCGGTATCAAGGTACAAGTCGAGACCGCATTTCTGCATTGCGCAAAAGCACTCAAGCGATCCCACTTATGGGACCCCGAGAGCATTCAGAATCGACAAGAAATGCCCAGCCTGGGTCGAATGATCATCGAACAGACCACGCCGACTGGCACAAAGGCCGATCCAGCCGATATCTCAGATGCCGATGACCGTGTTCAAGAGAGTATCCGTTCACATCTTTATTGACAGTCTCTCCGGACACCTACGTTAACAGAGCGTCAACAGCCTGAATCAGGTCATATCTTCGAGCTTCTGAATCTTCTCGACCAGACCTGGCGGAAAATCACTTTTCTTCTGCTTGCGGTAATCGAAACCAACGACGACCGCTCTACCGTGAGCCGCAACCTTCTGATGATTACAACTGAAAACAACATGTTGTATCACAAAATAATCTTTTCCTAATTCAATCACTTTCCCGCCCACGAGTACCTTATCTGGCCAGGTCAGAGGTAGGCGGAAGTTACAGTCGACAGACTTGAGGATACCGGTTCTACCCGACTGCGCAGTCGCCGAACGCAATTCCACCTTCTCGAAGTATTCAAACCGCGCTGCCTCCATCCAACGGATATAGACGGTGTTATTGACGTGCTGCATCGAGTCCATTTCACCCCACACCACCGGCAGTTCTACGACAACCGGACAAGCGTCATAAACTGCCTGCTCGCTGAATAATTCCATAACCGAAGGACCTAGGTTGGTAATCTGAGAACTTGAATTTCTATCTATACTATTGCGGACAAATTTCACACAACAGCTCGATATTACGCCGGCCCTCTTCGCCGGACACCTCTGGTTCCCGACCTTCTTTGATTGCAGAAACAAAGTCTGCAATCTCACCTGCGTAGGGATTGACCTCGGTAAACGTAATCTGACCGCTGTCAGTATCAATCCGACCACCCCCTCCGCGGCCAATAGTTTCGGAACAGTAGACATAGCCCGCAGTACCACCGATTTCACCACGATTGGGTGCCGCGAATAATGCGGATGACACAAACTGGGCCACAGCACCAGATTCAAATCGAAGACTGGCTGCAGCGGTTTCATCGTGGGCACTGCCCAGCACATTTCGGGTGATGGTGCTTGCAACCTCTATCACCTCACCGCACACGGGCAGCAACATCCAGCGTAGCCAGTCGAGGCTGTGGGTCCCCACGCCGGCCAGACTCCACCAGCGTCCAACTTCGTCATGGGCCCGCCAGTTGGCTGCATTGGGCGCTTGAAACGTCCATTGCGCGCGCGCATACCAAATATCACCCAGCTCACCTCGATGCACTCTCTCAGCGAGTTCACGGTGGCCTAGGTGCCATCGCAAGTGGTACGCAACGCCCAGTCGAACATCAGCGCTTCGGCATGCCTGGATCATGGCATCAGCATCTTCGACAGTAGTCGCCATGGGCTTTTCCACCAGAACATGCTTACCCGCAGCTGCTGCAGCTATGGTTTGCTCGGCATGCAGCTTGTCTGGTGTAGCAATCACTACGGCATCGAGGTCTGGGTCAGATAGGAAATGCTTCAGGTCATCGAAAGCCGGCGTCGGGGAAGCGGCGTTGTGCTCTTGTGCAAAGCGGGTGGCATTTGCCTTATCTCGACTGAGTACACTCCACAATGTGGCGCCTTCCACCTCACCGATGGCTGGCGTCAGTGCATCACGACTGATGCTGCCTGTTCCAATTATTCCGAGTCGCAACATGGTTTACCCCGAAGTGCAAAACGTCGATTCTACCCTCGAGCAAGCCATTTACAATACGATCACAGCAAGCCGTCAGCCATCACTGCCTGCACGATTCCAGATCAGTGCCAAATTTAGTTCGATCGCTGTAGACCGACCTGCAGTCTTCACGAATCGCAAAGCCCTTTCGCTTAACGTATAGACACCGTAATATTACAGTGACGTCTGATTCAGACCCCGGGAGTCATGTCATGAAACTTGATCGCGATCAGATAGAACAATTTAAATCCGAAGGGTATTTATTTATCCCGGACTGTTTCTCGGCTGCAGAAACATCCCGACTGCTCCAGGAATCCCATAAGATTTACGCAATGGATCGGGAAGAAGTTGTTCGTGAAAAAAGTGGTGTTGCCCGTACTGCTTTTGCAGCACACACCTACAATGAGGGATTTCGCCTACTGGGTGCCCATCCGCGCCTGATTAAACCTGTCATGCAGCTACTCGACGAAGACGTCTACATGCACCAGTATAAAGTCAATGCGAAAGCCCCCTTCGACGGGGAAGTTTGGCAATGGCACCAGGATTTCGGGACCTGGCACCGTGATGACGAAATGCCCGAACCCCGTGCCATGAACATTGCTGTCTATCTGGACGATGTCACGGCAGCCAATGGGCCGCTACTGTTTATACCCAGAAGCCACAAGGATGGCACACTGCCTGCTGGACATGACATCGAAACAACGTCGTACCCGCTATGGACCCTGGACAGGGAAACCGTCACCCGATTGGCTGAACAGGGTGGCATCGCAACACCAGTGGGCAAGGCAGGCGCCGTGGTGATGTTCCACTGCAATTTGGTCCACGCCAGCCCGCCCAATATCAGTCCGTTCGGCCGCACGATCGTATACTTAAGTCTTTGTGCAGTATCGAACCATATCCGTCGTTATAAACGGGCCGAGTTTATTGCCCATCGGGATTTCACCCCTATCGCTCCACTGGCTGATGACTGTTTGAGCGATCTGGGAGCAGAAACTGCTTAGGGCCGCCCACTACCCCCGAATAACCGGATTGCGTCGCGAGCAGTGCCTGCCCGGCCAGCTCGCACTCTATTATCCATGACCGGTAGCACCTTAATATCTTCGAATTCAATACACCATGACCCACAGACTCAAAATTAACGGCACTCGTTTTCTCGAGGACCTCGATGCACTGAGGGAATTCGGAAAACAGGGCATAGGCGTCGTCCGTCCCGCGTTCTCAGCACCGGATATCGCATCTCGGCGGTGGCTGGCCGAAAAATTTGAAGCCTGTGGATTGATACCCCGCTGGGACCCGGCTGCAAACCTGTTTGGTCTACCGCCCCAGTCGGGTCAGCCCGTATTGATCGGTTCCCACTCCGACACCCAGCCCGAGGGCGGCTGGCTGGACGGCGCCTATGGCGTGATCCTCGCTCTCGAGGTAGCCCGGACCAGTCAGGAGTCCGGCGGTCCTCCGGTTGCTGTTGTTTCATTTCAGGACGAAGAGAGTGCATTCATGCCGCTGAGTGGCAGTCGCTACTTCAGCCGGTATCTAGACCTTGATACGTTATACGATCTGACCAATGCCGCGGGACAGCGCTATGGTGATGAGGCGACAGCGCTGCCGGAGGTCCAGGGGGCTGAGCCGCTGGAAACCAACCATTTCAGTCACTTTCTTGAGGCCCATATCGAACAAGGGCCCGTACTGGATCTCGCCAATGAGACCATCGGGGTGGTGGAAACAATCGTTGGCAGTCGCCAGTTTGAAGTCGTGATTGAAGGACAACAAAATCATGCCGGCACAACACCGATGTCGCTGAGGCGCGATGCCGTGACCGGATTTTCAGCTTTTGTTGCCGCTCTGGAGCAGCGTTATACAACTGCCGCTACCCCTCGTTCAGTGTGGACTATTGGTCAGGTACAAGTCCATCCCAATGCACCTTCTATCGTGCCCGGCAGCGTCAGCTGTTCTGTCCAGATGAGAGACGGCACGTTGAACCAGCTGGACTTGATGTGCGATATCACCCGGGATACAGCACAAGAGGTTGCGGAGGCGCGAAATCTGAAGATTTCATCAATCCAAAACAAATCTGTTGAGCCGGTCGATATGGATGAACGCGTGATCAGCGCATTCTGCGAGGCTGCTGATCTAAACACCCCCGGGAAATGGCGCCGTATGCCGTCGGGCGCTCTGCATGATGCCATGAACCTTGCCCCGCACATGCCCACAGGCATGTTGTTTGTGCCTTCGATCGGCGGTGTCAGCCATGCCTTCGAAGAGGATACTCGCAGGGACGATCTGGTTGCCGGGGTCCAGGTCATGGCCGATACCGTAGCCAAGCTCGCCACTCAGTCGATTGGGGCCAACTAGGCTGTAGTTGCCTCTTCCAAGCCGAGTTCTTCTACCATCTTTGCCCGCATGATGAACTTTTGCGGCTTACCGGTCACTGTCATCGGGAATTCCTCGACCGTGTGGACATATCGGGGAATTTTGAAATGTGCGATTTGCCCGTTGCAATAGTTATAGACGTCATCAACCGACAACTCAACACCCTGGACCGGAACGATCCAAGCACAGACTTCTTCCCCGTATTTTTCGTCTGGAATTCCGAAAACCTGGACGTCCTGGACCTCGGGATGGCCGAGTAAAAACTCCTCAATTTCCCGTGGATAGACATTCTCTCCACCTCGAATCAGCATGTCTTTCACTCGCCCGACAATATTGCAGTACCCCTGCGTATCAATAGTGGCGAGATCACCCGTATGCATCCATCCATCAGCATCAATAGACTCGGAGGTGCGCTCCAGGTCGTCCCAGTAACCCCCCATGACCAGATAACCACGGGTATGCAGTTCACCTTGCTCCCCAACCACAACTGTCTCTCCCGACTCATTCACAACCTTGGCTTCGACATGAGGATGAATCGTGCCGACCGTGGATACCCGCCGCTCAATCGGGTCGTCTACAGCGCTCTGGAACGAGACTGGACTGGTCTCCGTCATACCGTAGGCGATGGTCATTTCTTCGAGGTGCATTTCCGAAACGACGCGTTTCATCAGCTCAATTGGACAAGGTGCACCAGCCATAATGCCGGTCCGAAGGGTACGCAGGTCAAACTCACTGATATCCGGTCGATTCACCATCGCATTGAACATGGTCGGCACGCCATGAACACCCGTACAGCATTCTTGCTGCATGGTCTGAAGGGTTTGAAGCGGATCGAATCCCTCACCGGGAAACACCATCGTGCTACCAGCCGAGACACAGGCGAGGTTGCCTAACACCATACCGAAGCAATGATACAACGGCACCGGAATGCACAGTCGGTCCTTCTGGCTCAATCGCATTGAGTTCGCAACAAAACGCGCGTTATTAACCACGTTACGATGCGTCAGGGTCGCGGCCTTGGGTAAACCTGTGGTGCCCGACGTAAACTGCAAGTTAATTGCGTCGACCGCAGACAGCATCCGCCCGATCGCGTCTAGCCGAGCGCGCTGCCCGGCATTGTCGTGCATCATGATGTCCTTGAAGCGAAACATGCCTTCGACGTCGTTGTCACCCATGTGGATAATGCTCTTAAGCGATGGAAACCGAACAGCTGAGAGCTGTCCTGGACGGCAACCCCTGAGCTCTGGTGCGAGATCTTGTAGCATTTCAAGGTAATTACTGGTCTTGAACGACACAGCAGTGATCAACGCCTTGGCATCAACCTTGGCCAGCGCATACTCAAGTTCAGTCCGCCGATAGGCCGGATTTATATTTACCAATATGGCGCCGATACGCGCTGTGGCAAACTGAGTAAGCACCCATTCTGGCCTATTGGGTGACCATATACCGACCCGGTCACCTTTGTATATGCCCAGAGCAAGAAGTCCTGCTGAAAGCTGGTCGACCTTTTGCGCGAGCTGATGCCAGGTCCAGCGCTCGCCGAATTCAGAAAAGATACACGCATCCCGGTTGCCATGGCTGGACACCGTCCGGGCAAGAAAGCTTGAGATCGTGATTTCTTCAAGGGCGGGATCTGCTACCCCTTTAACATGCGCTCGATCCGATCCGGAAACAAAAGCAGTCTGCTCTGATCTAGCTTCGACTTCGACCATAAGTTAATCCCTTCACCCAAATTCCAAACTACATCTGCTTCCAGTCCCCTAATTGCTCAAAGGCATGCGCAGCCTGATAGATGGTAGATTCACCATAGTGACGGCTGATTAACATCATCCCAACTGGTAGGTCTTCACTCATTCCGCAAGGAACCGACATCGCCGGATGTCCTGTAACATCAAACGGGCTGGTGTTTGCAAGCATCTCGAACGCTCTCTGACAATACAAAGCCAGCGACGCATCTGGTGGCGGCAATGGCGTCGCTTTCATCGGCAATGTCGGCATCAGGAGAAGATCATACTGGCTGAGCGACTCGTTGTAGGTCTCTTTCAGCTTGCGGCTCAGGTTCTGTGCCTTGGCATAGTAGTGACCCCGATAATGCCGGAGAAAATATTCACCAACGAACATGCAGATCTTGAGTGTGTCAGACAACTCGTCGGCACGATTCGGCCAGTTTGAATGGTGGTCGAGCAGGCTGGTCGAGTAAAGACCTTTCCAACCTGTACCGAAGCCATTACCGTTCATCATCTGATTGGTCAGGCCTTCCAGTGCAATCGGGGTCCAGATGGCCGCTCCCTCGTTGTGCATGGGAATTGAAATATCTTCCACATCTGCTCCCAAATCACGAAGTTTGTCAGCGGCTGTTCGAACCTTTGCATCAACATCGGACTCTGATTCAGGGCGACCAAATCCCTCCTGCACTACACCAATTTTAAGCCCCCGTACGCCACGACCCAAAGCTGATGTGTAGTGATCCACTTTGGGTGCATATTGGCGTGGGTCCAGCCCATCTTTTCCCGCAATAACTTCAAGCAGCAGCGCATTGTCGGCGACATTCTGCGTCATGGGACCAGTATGGTCGATGGTGGTTTCAATAGGCATAACGCCGGTATAAGGGACAAGTCCGTGAGTGGGTTTTAGACCGTAACATCCGCAGTAGGAAGCAGGCATTCGGATCGATCCACCCTGGTCACCACCCATGGCCATGTCGACTTCACCGGAAGCCACTAGGGCACCGGAGCCTGAAGACGAACCCCCAGCTGAGTAACCCATCTTGTGGGGGTTGTGACAGGGCCCCGTAGCATTGGTATGACTCCCACCAGAAAGGCAAAAATATTCGCAGTGCGCTTTTCCGACGATAGTGCCGCCTGCATCCAGAATACGGGTCACGATAGTGGCATCAATATCGGGAATGTAGCCTTCGAGGGTAGAAGCACCATTCATCATCGGCACACCCGCAAGACTAATGTTATCTTTAAGGGCAATCGTCTTCCCAGCTAGAGGTCCACGGGGCGCTCCCTTAACTTCGCACTTGATGTACCAGGCATTCAGGGGATTCTCCTCGGACGACGGCCGATATCCCGGTGTCCTTGGGTAATCGACGGTCGGCAGGTAATCGGGCATCGCGTCAACTATGTCGTAGACTTTCATGGTGTCTTCCATGACGTCTAGAAACTCTATAATCCGTTCGTCCGAAAGGTGCATTCCGAGATCCAGCGTGATCTCCCTGAGTTGTTCGTGAGTCGGTCTCTTAACAGTCATGTACGTATACCTCTCTTTGCCGGTTGGTGCAGTCGGTAGGGACTGACTGACAGTTGGTGTGTTTTCCCTGGTGGGTTCTGTATGGGAGGTGGAATTTGACATCAAGGCTCCAGATCCGAAACCTACAAATTCTTCGATCAGTACCGATTCGGTTGAGTGCCCATCACCGACTTCGCCGATGATATCGCCTTTCTGCAGCAGCAGTACACGGTCAGACAACGAGGTGACGAACTCAAGGTTCTGCTCAACAAGCACGACCGCTAGCCCTTGCTCTGTATTCAGACGTTTGAGTAGATCAATGATGCCGTCAATGATGGATGGCTGTATACCTTCTGTGGGCTCATCTAGGAGCACCAGGTCTGGCTTGCTGATTAAGCAACGTGCGAGGGCAAGAATCTGCTGCTCACCACCGCTCAAAGCTTCTCCAGAGCGATCGAGCAATGGCTGGAGAGCCGGAAATTCCTGAATGACAGCTTCAATTGCCTCGTGCTCTTCCTCTGCATGTTCCACAACTCCCATCCTGAGATTGTCGTAGACCGATAGCTGAGGAAATATCCCACGGCCCTGTGGAACATAGCCCAACCCAAGCCGGGATCGTTCGTATGCCGGTTCGTCAGAAATATCCACCCCGTCGAACTCTATACGACCAGAGGTTGCTGGAACCATGCCCATCAATGTTTTGAGCAAAGTGGTCTTGCCCATGCCGTTGTGTCCCAACACCCCAACGATCTGACCCTCGCTGACAGAGAAATCAATACCGTGAAGCACGGGTACTCGGCCATAACCTGCATGCAGGTCCCGGACATTGAGGATCAGCGCTTCACTCATTGTACTTTCCTCTGGCCAAGATAGATCTCACGAACCTTGTCGTCCGAGGACACTTCATCCATGCCGCCCTCTATCAAGATTTGTCCTTGGTGAAAGACGGTGACTCTTCTCGCGATCATGCGAATAAACTGCATGTCGTGCTCCACAACGATCATTGTTGCGCTCTTGTTAATTTCCTGGATGATATCGGCAGTTCGTATGACCTCGTCCGGGGTCATCCCAGCAGTAGGTTCATCCAATATCACCAACCAGGGTTCACCTGCGAGAACCATACCCAGTTCAACCTGTTGTCTCTGGCCATGAGCCAGTGAACCGAGTTGTGCTTTCCGAACATCACCCAGTTGAAGTCGCTCAATGACCTCAGAAGTAATCACGCGAGCGCGTTTTATGCTGGCCGACTGGCTGGCCGACAACCAAATATTCTCTTCTACGTCTAGACCGTCAAATACATTTGGCACTTGTGTCTTAATTCCTACGCCCATTCTCGCTACCTGGTGTGGCTCACTGCCGGTCACATTGAAGTCTCGAATGACAACTTCACCGGCCGTAGGGCTCAACTGCGCGGTAAGACACTTAAAAAAAGTGCTTTTACCCGCACCATTTGGACCAATCAGGCAACGTAATTCATTCTCACGAAGAGAAAAATCTACGCGGTCCACTGCCACGACACCGCCAAAATGCATTGACAGGCCCCGGGTTTCGAGTACGACTTCACTCCTCAAATGTGGCCTCCTTGAATCGGGATCGCCCACGACGCCTTATTCTTTTCGCGGAGCGGGCTGTCATGCGACGGGACCGCCTTCGGTCCCATAGCTGCACCAGTGAGGGAACAATACCTTTGGGAACAACCAGTACAAAAATAATCAGGACGAGACCAAGGAAAAAATTGATATTGACCACAGCCTGACGACCAAGAAAAGAAGTGAGGTAAAACAGGACCAAGGCCCCGAGAATCGGCCCAATTAGCGTACCTCGCCCCCCAATAATGACCCAGATAATAGCCAGGGCAGCGTTATACAGATTGTAAACATCAGGGGTAATTCGTCCGATTGAATTTGCAAACATGACGCCGGCCAGTCCCGCGATGGCGCCGCCCACAGTAAACATTCCTAATTTATACAGGCGAATGTCGTAACCCAAAAGCTCCGAACGAATTTCATTCTCCCTGATAGAAATACAAACTCGACCAAAATGGGACTTTGTCAGCCATACACAAAGGAAATACGCGCCAAGCAATGAAACCATGGCGACATAGAACACCTGCTCGGGAAACAGAAACTGATTCGCATCCCAAGGATAATTAATTGGCGGCACGTTGATCCCGTTAAAACCGCCAAGTTTTGCGATCCCAATCTTATACTCAGGACCAGAGGTCCTCCTGATGACGCTGTAGAGAATGAGCGTTACTGTCAGGGTGATCACGGCCAGGTAGACGTCGCTCAAACGTCCGTAGAACATAAAGTAGCCTAGAATGGCCGCAGCGGCGGCGGCAACTAGTATCGCGAGAACAATTGCACTTGTACTACCTCCAAAGTTCAGTGCCGCGATAGCGTACGCATAAGCGCCGATACCAAAAAATGCTGTTTGTCCAAAACAGAGAATTCCCCCAAAACCCCAGATCAGTCCTAGGCTCAACGCCAGTATGGCAAGACTGACCGCAGTAGTCAGACTGATAATTTCAAAAAGATCAAGAGTCTGTGGTGCGCCAAATAAGATAATCAGCCCGACTATCCCGATCGAGATAAGCGCGTTCGTATCCCGAGATCGTTTCACAGACTTCGCTTGAAGAAACGGCCAGTGATACCTTGGGGCATCAACCGAAGCAGAACGATCGCGAGCAGGAGCAGTGCCACTTCACCCATAGTTGGACCGATTATAAAACTGACGATACCGTTTACCCCACCTAACAAAATCGAGGCCGAAGCAGTACCTGCCAGGATCGCAGTGCCACCAGAAATGACCGTAATGAATGCCTTTCCGATATAAATTGCCCCAATCGTTGGCAGGACACCGGTAATGGGTGCCAGCAATCCGCCAGCGAGACCTGACAACGCAGAACCAATCCCAAATGTCATGGAGTAGACGCGCTGTGTGCTAATACCCAGCGCAGCTGCCATATCAGCTGCCTGCATGGTTCCACGGGCAACCAGTCCCAGCTTCGTGTAACGCAACAAAAGATATACCAGCAGGACCAGGATGATCGCCACAAAAATTAGGAAAACTTCGTACCCGCTGGAACTGAACTCGCCAATGGAAATTGCACCAAACGGTGGAGAAATTGTCGTAGCCGTCTGGGCTCCGAATATGGTGGTAATAAGTCCGATAAAAAGTAGGCTCAGTCCCCATGTTGCNAGCAGGGTATCNACCATACGNCCGTATAGAAACCGTATCAGTACCCATTCGACGATCAGNCCAATNAGACCAACAACCAGCGGNGCNAGGATGANCATCGCNACCCAGATATTTACGCCGCTGTTTGTTGACACNATGACCGTGTAACCGCCNAACATCAGGAACTCACCATGNGCGAGGTTGATNACCCGCATCATGCCGAANATNACCGCCAACCCGATNCTTATNAGCACCAGGTTGGCGATGCCATAGATGATTTGCAGCGNAAGAGCTGCAAAAAGATCCACTGNCGGATTCCNTNNCGGCTATCGACCCNAGNCAGATTTAATCGATTCCAGCCGCCTTTAACCCNTTTTCAAAATAAAACGTTGACTGATTNGGTTGTGCAATCAGATCNCAAACCAGCTGGGTATCTGTCGGCTGTTGTTGCTCGTAAGTCTGGATAATNTTGAATTTCTGATCTTTCAATTCAGCCAANTAGACATTCTGGACCGCNTGGTGGGTCTGGGGATCAATTGNNATTTTTCCACTTGGCCCNTTAANACTCGTCGGTGCATCCAGTGCCTCGATCACCTTCATCCGATCAGCAGTTCCCGCGGCTTTAACNGCTTCTGCCCAAAGATAGATNCCNTCNTANTGNCGGGCGGCAAGNTCNTTCAAATAGGGTGCGTCAGCTCCGAATCTNGCCTGGAACCGNTCGACGAAGGCCTTATTGTCCGCCGATTCAATTTCCTCAAAATAACTGTANGCGACGATCATGCCATCGCCTTCNTCTGCAGAAATCATCAAGTGTTCATTACCAACACCAAAGGTAGTNGATGCNATCGGAACACTCTTGTTCATGCCGGCAGCAGCATACTGTCTGTAAAACGACACATGNGCACCACCGACCAACGCAGACATGACCATATCCGGCTTGGCTGCCTGNATCTTTTTGATGGTTGGNCCAAAGTTGGTNACATCAAGTGGGAAAAATTCCGTTTCNACAGGATCACCACCATTGTCACGGACNTATTTCTGGACCCAGTCGGCNGTNATNTGGCCNTAGTTGTAGTCAGCCGCAATGATGTANACCTTCTTACCCCAATTGTTCATTGTATAGGGCACAAGTTTTTCTACGGTCTGGCCCGGTGTTGAACCNGTNCAATAGTTATTGGTATCGCANACNCCGCCTTCNTANAGGGTATTGTAAAAATAAAGGGTNCGGTATCGGCTCAATAATGGCCTGATNGACTCNCGTGATGCTGANGTGATGCCAGCCTGAACAACATCCACCTTGTCACTGGTAGCGGCCTTTGTCGCGTATTGCGTATAGAACTGAATAGTNGACTGTGGATCGTAGACCGTCAGGTCCACCTGNTTGCCCAACAATCCACCTGCNGCATTNATCTCTTCGACTGCCAAATGACTCGCATCNACCATNGGTCTNCCNTAGATATCNAGACCACCAGACTGATCTAANATNACAGCCATCTTTAGCGCATCAGCCGCCTGAGCTTGNCCGATAAACGCTGGGGCTGTCAGNACCGCGGCAGTTGCCGAGGCNCCTTTTAGAAAGTTTCTTCGATTGATTGTCATATCATTNTCTCCCTTGGTTTTGNATTTGAGCGATCCCACTCCAGAATCGCCNTGAACTCCATCTCTATTTCANAGTTCTTTNCCNNCGAANCGCTTATTNGGTGGGNTTACTTTTCCACCGATCAAANGCCTCTTGNTCTTCAGANGNTNCCTCACCGGCCTGGTCACTCGGTGGANTCGATANCTGANCAGAAATNCCCTTAATACCGTCACCAATATTGATGCCGATTTCCTCACCGAGTTTCTTCACTGCAGGCAATTGNANTGCCATCGACAGAACGCCATCGACCACCTGATTGACAACAGCTTTATCCGTACCACTCCCGTCAGAACTACCGCCGCCACCGGCGGAATTACCAAATCCCGTGACGTGATTGATTCTGATGCTGTCGATCTTTTCAGCAGGCTTCACCATACTGTCGACNACCGCAGGCAAGATTTCGAGCTTGCGCATATGTAGCTTCATCTTAATAAGATCATCNCTTTGACTATTCTCTGANGCAATCAGGGCCGCCTCGCCTTCGGCTCTAGCCAATTGTTCGGCCCGCGTAGCCTCAGCCCGAGTCGTCGTTGCATCCGCCTCCGCCCTCGCCATTGCGAGTAGCGTACCTGTCTCACTGCCAACTCGGGTTTCATCAACCTCAGCCCGTTCGCGCGCGTGGATCATTGATAATTCTCGCTCACGCTCTGCGACCGCGATCTCCCTTACCGTCTCGAGACCTTCTTTAGCCCGAACCTCTTCAGACTTCGCTTCTTCGACTTCGACCTGCGCCTTGGCGACTTCAGCCTGCTGCGAAGCTATTACGACTTCTCTTTCAAGTCGGCGTAATTCTGATGCTTGGGTAGCCTCTAGTTCAGCCCGTCTTATCTCCCGACCACTCTGAATCTCTTTTGCTTTGACTTCCTTGTCCTTTTCTATTCGCGCAAATTCCTGCCGCTGCTCAGAGCCAGATTTTTCTTCAGCTATGGCCGCGTCGCTAACAGCGCGCTCGCGCTCAATGTTCAACTGTTGTTGAATCTGGGCTTCTTCCTCCTCCTGTTCAATGTTCAGGCGCTCCTTTGTGGCGTCCAGCTTACTCTTGCGGACCGCGACATCAGCATCAGCTTCAATGACAGCACGTTCTTTCTTACTGTTTGAAACAATCTCGGCCAGTCGACGAAGGCCAATAGCATTGAAGGCATTATTTTCGTCGAGCGTATTGAAAGGCGTTTGATCCAGTCGGGTCAAAGAAACCGACTCCAGTATCAGCCCGTTTTGCGACAGGTTTGGCTTCAAAATTTCGTCAACCTGAGCAACGTACCGCCCACGCTCATTTTGAAGTTCGTCCATGGTGTAGTTGGCTGCCACCGACAATATCGCATCTACCAGTTTGCCTTCCAGTGTCTCAGCAAGATCTCCGGAGCGAAATGTCTTGCCGGCTAAAGCCTGAGCCGCTGTCGCAACGCCTGAGTCGCTAGGATCTACTCGCACGTAGAACTCGACGGTAGCATCTACACGCAAGCGATCAACGGTAATCACAGATGTCTCACCAGCGCGTACAACCTCAAGACGCGTCGTCTTCATATTGACTTCTGAGACGCGATGCAGAAACGGGAGAGCAAGAAAGCCGCCATCCGTGATAATCCTTTGCCCGCCAAGACCTGTTCGGATTAACGCAACTTCGCGGGACGCTTTTCGATAAAAGCGGCTCAGCAAAACAATCGCCACAATGATGGCGATGACCACTACGATCAACCAGACCCAATACATGTGCCCCCGTCCCCCTTTTATATTGTGCGAGTGTCGGTTCATTATGGGACCTGAACAACTATATTGATCCCATCCCTCCGACTGTGTAATTGTATCGTCTGACGGACATCACACAGTAGATGACTAGTCAGTTGTAAGTCAATACATCTCGTTACCTTTTTACACGATAATCGACTAGTCTACATAGAGAGTTTCACCAAATTCTTGAAGAGAGTTCGGTATCCAATAAGTGATCATCGACCGCTCCTTTTTCTCAAGAATTGACTATATTTACCCACCGACCTTGAATAATGAGTAGAAATCATGAGTCTCGATGATCTAATCAACAACGAACAACCAATCATTCTCGATGGTGGAATTGGCACTGAACTGGAACGGCTTGGCGCACCCATGGATCACGAAGCCTGGTGCGCGGTAGCCCTTGAGACCCACCCTCAACTGGTCCGGGATGTTCATAGATCCTATATCGATGCCGGTGCCGATATCATCACTGTAAACACCTATGCCGCGACACGGCATGCACTCACCAACGGTGGCATGGAGAAAAACTTTACGCGTTGGAACAAGCTGGCAGTACAGCTCGCCAGAGAGACGCTCGATGCGAGTGAAGTGGATAGAAATATCCTGATTGCGGGATCAGTGTCGAACTTTGGCCACTTCGGTGTTCGCTATACAGACGAACAACTGGCATCCAATTTCAAAGATCAGGCAGAGATTCTGGTGGAAAGCGGCGTCGACTTCATTATTTTAGAGAGCCTGGGTGCCAAGACCTCTACCATTGTGACGGCACTGAACGCTATCGTTGAGTTCAATGTGCCTATTTGGGTCGCCGTCAGCTGTGCGAAAAATCACGAATCAGGCCAACTCTTTCTCGGCGTCGAAGAAAGTCGACTCGATAGTCACTGGGCGCCAGTGCACCAGGATTTGGGGGAGGCCATTGACATCATTATGGATACAGCCGGATCGGCCTTGCTGGTAATGCATTCAACCGTAGACACCACGCTGCCCGCACTTCAATTGTTACAGTCACATTACGACGGTCTTAGGGGTGCCTACCCCAACGCAGGTTATTGGACGCGGCCCGAGTGGGCGTTCGTCGACCAGATCAGTCCAGAGGATTATTTAGATCGAGCCCGCAAATGGCTAAATACCGGGGCACGCATTGTGGGTGGCTGTTGTGGTATTGGACCCGATCATATCGCGGCGCTCAGTAAAGGTTTACGAAACAGTTAACTCAGTGCCCGTTATCTCTAGTTGTCGGCGTCATCTGTTTTGCTGCGGACCACCCTCTTCAGGGGAGACAGGTTGATTTCATCCACCACGGTTCCCCTTCGTGCTGAAAGTGCCCCACAGACAGCGCTCGCCACATCTTCGGGTTCGATATAGTTGTCGGGGTCAGTGCCAGGCTCAAATTTAAGCGAATCAAAAAATTTCGTTCTCACCATACCGGGATTGACGATCGTGATCCGTACATTTGCTGCAGCACACTCGTGCCGCAGTGCCTGGGCGAATCCCCGCACTGCAAATTTGGTCGCCGAGTAGACCGCCCCATATCGGCCACCGGACAGTGCTGCTTCGGACCCCATTAGAACCACGTCGCCACCCCCATTGGTTTTGATAATTGGCATAAAGGCACGGACAACATACATCTGACTGGTCAGATTGAGATCAACCAGTTCACGGATATCTTTATAGGCAAACTCTTCGAGAGAGCCGAACCGCCCTCTACCCGCGCAACAAACGAGACCCGTGATCTCCGTGTGAGTTTTTGCCAGTCGTGAAAGAACGTCCGGCAGCGCCGACACTTGAGCGAGATCAAGCGGCACTGGTCGAAACCGCGCATTGTCTATTGTGCAGCGCTGGAAATTCCGTGCGATGCCAATAACGGTGGCACCTTTTTCCAACAGACACTGACTGACAGCAGCACCAATGCCACGACTGGCGCCCGTTACGATCAGAGTTCTCCCATCAAGTCGATCAGTCATTGTGAGTTCCTGCTAGATTAGCGCGATCCAACCTATTGGTAACCAAATCTCTGGATGAGGGTGAACAGGTATAAATCTTGTCAGCGGGGGTATAGCACAATAACTGGTCATGACAAAAGCTCACCATCTGTTGCTCACAATCCATAC
>PCBE01000058.1 GCA_002731295.1 Acidiferrobacteraceae bacterium
CAGTCAACGCCGCTGTCGATGCTTATGGCGGTCTGGACGTGATCTACAACAACGCCGGCGGTGCTACCAAACAAGACGGAGCAGTCACAGAAATCGAACTTGATGAGTTCTGGCGGACCATTCGGGTCGATCTGTTCGGTACCGTACTGGGCTGCCGTTTTGCCATTCCCCATCTCGTCCAAGCAGGCGGTGGCTCCATCATCAATACCACCTCGATACGCGCCATGATTGGCACTGAAGGTGCGGATGCCTATACCTCAGCCAAAGGGGGCATCATCACATTAACTCGTGCCCTTGCCCTGCAATGGGCTAAGGCCGGCATACGAGTCAATGCGATTGCGCCCGGGGTCATCCTTACCGACCGTGTGCGTACCATGCTTCGAGACGACGACCCGGTCAGGGTTAAAACGCCCTTAGGTCCTAGCGAACCTGAAGATGTTGCACCATTAGCGCTTTATCTCGCGTCGGACGAGTCTCGGCAAATGACCGGCATGATCTTGCCACTGGACGGCGGTGCCAGTGCTGTCTGATTGTGAATACCCGTACAATCCCTGAGCCCTACACCTGACCGAGTAAACCCCAATGGCTGATGTCGTAAACCGGCGTATTACGCTTGCTGCCCACCCTGTAGGCTTTCCCAAAGATTCTGATTTTGGACTGGTGGAAGACACCGTATCTGAACCTGCTGAGGGCGAGTTGTTGTTACAGACACTCTACCTGTCGCTTGACCCTTACATGCGCGGTCGTATTAGTGAAGCCCGCTCCTATGCTGCCGGTGTAGAGGTCGGACAAACCATGGTAGGCGGCACCGTCAGCTCGGTGGTGGTTTCCCACCACCCTAAATACAAATCAGGAGACATCGTACTGAGTTACTCCGGGTGGCAGGACTACGAGCTCAGTAACGGGCAGGGACTGCACAAGCTAGACCCGGTTCATGGCCCCAATCCGATCAGCACCGCGCTGGGTGTGATGGGTATGCCCGGCCTCACAGGCTATGTTGGCCTGCTCGATATTGGCCAACCGCAATCTGGAGAAACTGTAGTGGTTTCTTCAGCAGCTGGCGCTGTAGGCTCGGTCGTGGGTCAGATCGCCCGCCTCAAAGGTTGTAACACGGTTGGCATCGCGGGTACTGCAGAGAAATGCCGATATACGATTGAGGAATTCGGATTTGAGACTTGCTTGAACTATAACGACGACGATTTCGATTCCCAGTTGAAGGTCGCCTGTCCAGATGGTATCGATATCTACTTTGAAAATGTCGGCGGAAAAGTTTTCGATGCTGCCTACAACTTAATGAATGATGGTGGCCGAATTCCGGTATGCGGCATGATTTCACGCTACAACAACACAAACCTCCCAGACGGGCCCGATACCCTACCCCGCTTGATGCGTACTGTCCTGACCCGAAGACTGCTAATACGTGGCTACATCGTGACCGATCACAGTGACCGACTGGGCGCCTTTCTATCCGATATGTCGGGCTGGCTGAAAAACGGACAGATCCGTTATCGCGAGGACATCACCGACGGCCTTAAAAATGCGGTTGCGGCCTTCCAAGGTCTGCTCAGTGGCCGTAATACGGGTAAGGCGGTTGTCAGGGTTTCAACTGAATCCTAAAGCACCTTTTTGTTACAACGTCCACAAGCAGTGGAAGATTGTCAACTTCGCAAATAACTCAAGGGCTTAGAACCACCTTGTTGGCCAGAACTTTTAATGGTTATACTGCCCCTGTGTTAACACACTAAAGGAGAAAGTTACTAATGAAACCCACAAAGTATCTATTAGGTCTACTCGCAGTCGCCGCGCTGTCAATTGGCACCGCGCAAGCAGGCTCAGTGCTTAAGATCGTGCCCCATGCCGATCTTAAGAATACCGATCCGATCTGGACAACCGCGTATATCACCCGCAATCATGGCTACATGATCTATGACACCTTGTTTGCCATGGATGAGACGTTTAACGTACATCCACAAATGGCGGACTCCCATTCCGTAAGCGATGACGGGCTAGTTCACAGCATCACCTTACGCGATGGTCTCAAATGGCACGATGGCAGCGCTGTTGAATCAGCAGACTGTATTGCTTCTATCGCGCGCTGGGGCAAACGAGATGGCATGGGCCAACAGTTGATGGCCGTTGTCGACAGCATGGATGCTGTCGATGCAAAAACATTCACCATCAAACTCACTCAACCATGGGGTCTGTTGACCACTGCCTTGGGCAAGATGAGCTCAAACGTACCATTTATGATGCCAGCCGAAAAGGCAGCCACCGATGCTTTCGAGCAAGTGCCCATGCCGCTAATTGGNTCCGGACCGTTTAAGTTTGTTGAAGCAGAATGGGTTCCCGGCTCCAAAGTTGTCTATGAAAAATTTGCCGATTATGTACCACGCAGCGAACCTGCAAGTGGCGCATCTGGTGGTAAGGTTGCCGGCTACGATCGTATCGAATGGCTCTATATACCCGATCAGAACAGTGCCATGAATGCTCTGATAGCTGGTGAAGTAGAATACTTCGAAGATCCGCAGTCCGATCTCTATGAAATCCTGGAAGCGGCAGACGGCGTAAAGACTGAACTAAGCGATAACTACGGTAACCAGGGCTGGCTCCGAATCAACCACCTTAACCGTCCGTTTGACAATGTCAAAGCGCGACATGCTGTTCAATTGCTGGTCGATCAAGAGATGTATCTCCAAGCCATCGTCGGCTCACCCGACCTTTTCAGGACCTGTGGTGCAATGTTTCTCTGTGACACGCCTTTTGAAACCTTCATTGGCTCAGAACGTGTCATGAAGCAGGATATTGAACAGGCTAAAGCATTACTGAAAGAAGCTGGCTATAACGGTGAAAAAGTTGTCCTTATGCATCCCACTGACATCCAGACGCTTAGTGCTGCCAGCCAAGTTACTGCCAGTCTGTTACGCAAGGCAGGGATCAACCTGGAAGTCCAGGCCATGGACTGGAGCACCCTAACATCACGTCGTGCTGAGAAGAAGAGCATTGAAGATGGCGGTTGGAACATTTTCCATACCTCTTGGATCGCCCCCGACTTGCTGAATCCAGTCGCCAATATTGGCGTGTCCGGTGGTGGTGTTGAAAAGGCATGGTTTGGCTGGCCGACAGACGCAGAAGTTGAAGCGCTCCGCCAGGACTTTGCACGTGAAACGGATTTGGCTAAGCAAAAAGCCCTCGCCGAAAAAGTTCAGGCTCGCGCCATGGAGGTTGTAACGTACGTGCCGATTGGCCAGTATCTTGGCAAGTATGCCTATCGTGAAGATAAGATCAAAGGCATCCTTAAGGGCCCGGTCACATTCTTCTGGAACATACAGCCAAAATAGTTAACTCGAAACCTCCAACACAGCCTGCTAGGACTGCCAGGTATTAGTCAAAGCCCCCGGGGATATGTAACCTCGGGGGCTTTTTGCTGCTAGCTCTTAAAAACCAGACAAACTGAAGACTTTAATCTCAACTAGCGTTGTAGAGACGGTGTCAACCCAGCAGGTGCATGTAAGTGACAGGCGACTCGATGTCCAGTTTCTACCTCCTCCAAGCCAGGATCCTCTGATCTGCAACGGCCCATCACATTCGGGCATCGGGTGTGAAACCGACAACCCGACGGTGGATTAATCGGGCTGGCAACATCGCCCTTAAGAATCACTTTTTCCTTTTTTTCGCGGGGATCAGGTACGGGTACGGCTGATAGCAGAGCTTGGGTGTAGGGGTGCAAAGGATTCTTAAACAACGTCCTTGTGTCTGTGATCTCCACCAGTTTTCCGACGTACATTACGGCGATTCGATGGCTGACGTGCTCAACCACAGCCAGATCGTGTGAGATAAACAGCAACGCCAGATTAAATTCCTCCTGCAAATCGATGAGCAGATTGATCACCTGTGCTTGCACCGAAACATCTAAGGCAGAGACCGGTTCATCAGCGACAATCAGAGACGGGTTCACGGCGAGTGCTCGGGCGATCCCTAAGCGTTGCCGTTGGCCACCAGAAAACTCGTGTGGGTATCTTTCCATCGCCTCGCGTTTGAAGCCAACCCTCTCGAAAAGCATCTGAACCCGTTGATCGATTTCAACGGAACTGCCTTGCTTGAAATTTTTCAGTGGCTCTGACACCAGGGAGCCAGCCGAGAGTTTTGGGTTGAGAGATGAATAGGGATCCTGGAACACCATCTGCATCTCACGCCGATGCGGCAGAATCTCTGATCTGGACAAACCGGAAATATCGACGCCCTTGAGGTGAACCTCACCAGCCGTGAGATCGAGCAGACGAAGTACCAGCCGCCCCACAGTTGACTTGCCGCAACCACTTTCCCCAACCAAACCCAGTGTCTCACCCCGGGCAATGTCGAAGCTGATCCCATCGACTGCATAAACGTTACCCACTTTTCTCGCCAACAGACCTTCCCTCACGTCAAAGTGCTTCTTGACGTCCCGCACCGAAAGGATGTTTTCTGTGGTAGTTGCGGCGACAGGGGTCATGGCGTGGTTGATTCCAGGCGGTGAGCGAAGTTGCCTGACTCCCAGCAAGCTGCGTAATGCTGTTTACGGTGCTCGGCCAGTTGTGGAGATTCGGCCACACACTGCTCGGAGGCGTAACTGCATCGAGGCGCGAACAGGCAGCCCGGGGTTTCCTCGATCAGTGAAGGTACCATTCCCGGTATTTCCTGCAGCCTGACCCGGTCACCTTCCTCCGCCAGGCTTTCGTTCAATCGAGGAATTGAGGTCATAAGCCCTTCGCTGTAAGGATGTAGCGGGTAATGAAACAACTCCTCAACGGACGCTTCTTCAACCTTTCCGCCGGCATACATCACTAACACCCGTTCGCCCATTTCGGCCACCACACCCAGATCATGGGTAATGAGTATGATGGATGTTCCAAAATCATCTCGCAGCTCACGCATCAAATCCAGGATCTGGGCTTGAATCGTCACATCGAGTGCTGTGGACGGTTCGTCAGCAATCAGAATCTTCGGGTTGCACGACAGCGCCATCGCAATCATCGCCCGCTGCCGCATACCACCGGACAACTGATGAGGGTATTCGGTGACCCTCTGGTGGGCATCCGGCACGCGAACCCGATCGAGCATCTCAATCGCTCGATCTCGTGCCACCCGGTCAGACACACCCTGGTGGAGAGAAATTACTTCTGAAATTTGCCGACCGATAGTCAGAACCGGATTCAGCGACGTCATCGGTTCCTGAAAAATCATCGAGATTTCATTTCCTCGGATAGCCTGCATGTCTTGCTCTTCTAGTTTAAGTAGATCGGTGCCTTGGAACAGAATCTCGCCGGACTCGATTCGAGCAGGTGGTTTGGGCAACAAACCAAGGATCGTCATTGCGGTCACGCTCTTGCCGCAGCCCGACTCACCCACGATGCACAGCGTTTCCCCTGCGTAAACCTCCAACGACACACCGTTCACCGCACGCACAGTGCCATCGCGCGTGTCGAAGAAAGTTCGCAGATCCTTGATCTGGAGAACTGGTGAATCGGTTCGGGCAGCGCCAGCCGTTGAGTTGTCCATTTTGACCACCCCGACCTATCGCATGCCCCGGGCAATACGCGGATCCAGCGTGTCACGCAGTCCGTCACCCAGAATATTAACTGTCATCACCATACAGGCCAGACACAGACCAGGGAAAAAAAGCAGCCATGGCTTGAACTGGAAATAGACCCGTCCTTCCGCCATCATGTTGCCCCAACTGGGCACCTCCGGCGGCGTGCCGGCCCCGAGAAAACTCAAATACGCTTCGACGATGACAGCCGAAGCACAGATGTAGGTCGCCTGAACCATGAGCGGTGCGAAAGTATTCGGCAGAATGTGCCGCACGAGGATTTGGGGTAGTCGGGTNCCTGAAGCCACGGCAGCCTCGACGTAGGGCATCTCACGAATAGTCAGAACAATGGCCCGTACCAAGCGTACCACGCGAGGAATCTCTGGCACAGATATGGCAATGATAACGTTCTGCACACTCGAACCGACCAGCGCCATCAAGGCAATCGCAAACAAAATACCTGGGATAGCCATGAGACCGTCCATGATCCGCATGACCACCGCATCCACTATCCGAACATATCCAGCGAGAAGACCGATGAAAAGCCCGACACCAGTGCTGACCAGAGCCACGAACAGGCCCACACTGAGAGAGATTCGGGTACCGTAAACAGTCCTCGCAAAAACATCTCGACCAAGATGGTCGGTACCGAACCAACCGAACTCACCGGGAGGCTTAAGCCGCTGCCAGGGTGCGAGCTCAAGCGGATCTGTCGCCAGGAAAGGTGCAAAAATCGCGACGAGAACCATTGCAATAAGAATGGATGCGCTGATGACGACGGTCGGATTGCGCCGGATAAATTCAGTCATTCGGCCGGATTTATCGGCACCGACCGTCTGTTCGGCTACCAAGGCGTCAATTGCGGCCATGAGCGATCAGTATCGGATCCTGGGGTCCAGAAATACGTAACTCAGATCTACGAGCAGATTAACCAGAACGTAGACCCCCGAAAAAAGGATGATGATTGCCTGAATCACGGGGTAGTCGCGATGCAGTATGGCATCTACGGTTAACCTACCCAGGCCGGGAATATTGAAAACACTCTCTGTCACGACCACACCACCGATCAGTAGCGCGATACCAACGCCAATTATGGTGACGATAGGCACTGCTGCATTTTTCAGCGCGTGACGAAGCAGGATGACGCGCGAACTCAGTCCTTTGGCCTTCGCGGTCCGGATGTAATCCTCGGCCAGAACCTCCATTACACTGGCCCGAGTAATCCGCGCTATGAGGGCGATGTATACAACGCCCAGCGCGATACTCGGCAACACCAGACTTCTAAGACACGGTATCAGGCCGTCCGCGAGATGCTTGTAGCCTTGAACCGGAAGCCACTTAAGTTGAATAGCNAACACATACATCAAGATGTAACCGATCACGAACACCGGCACGGAAAATCCCAGCACGGCNAATATCATCGCGAACCGGTCTATAAAGGTGCGCGATTTCCACGCAGCAAGCACNCCAAGTGGAATTGCACAGGCAATCGCAATGAAAATGGTGAACAGCGTCAGCATCAGCGTTGGTTCAACCCGCTGGCCGATCAGTTTCGTCACGGGCAGGTTGGAGAATATGGATACGCCGAGNTCGCCCTGAGCGACACTTTTNANCCAGGTNTAGAACTGGACANGNATNGGCTCATTCAGCCCGAGCTTTTCGCGNATTCCTTCGATGTCGGACGGGCTGGCGTAGTCGCCCGCAATGATTGCCGCAGGGTCACCGGGCGTCAGGTGCAGCAGCCCGAATACAAATACAGCGACCACCGCCATCACAGGAATNGTTGCGAGAATTCTTTTTACGATGTATGCATACATAAANCNGACTTCATCCANACAGTAGTGTATCAGTCGTTCTGTTACCTGTTACCAACAAAACGAATCCCGGAAAATCAGCACGGTAACTATNTTCCCGCACTGGCCCCGGGACCTATAGCCAATATATCAGTAGCTGCCAGACTTGGGAACCAGTANACTGAGATTTGATCTGAACTTCCGCCAAGGACCGTATTCGTGAAAGTATTTATCACCTGCCTGGGTACAGAGACCAATACCTTCTCCAACATGCCAACCGGCATGACCAATTTTGAAGAGACCATGCTCTATCATGGTGATGCGACAGCATCCAGTACNGCGCTATTTGCCATGCCTCTNNTNATCTGGCGNGANAANGCCGAAGCTGCCGGGGCCGAGGTGATTGAAAGTCTGTCTGCNTTCGCACAACCCGCTGGTAACACCGTCAAATCTGTTTATGAAGAATTCCGAAATGANATTCTGAACGACCTAAAGGCCGCAATGCCTGTCGACCTGGTGCTNCTCTGCCTGCACGGNGCCATGGTGGCAGACGGTTATGACGATTGCGANGGCGATNTNACCCAGCGNGTNAGANAAATTGTTGGNCCGGATACTGTCATTGGTGTCGAACTCGACCTCCACTGCAGTATCACCCAGACACTGACTGACCACGCNGACGTCATCATTACCTTTAAGGAATACCCGCATATCGACCCACCAGATCGAGCGCATGAGCTTTTCGATATCTGCTGGCAGACCGTGCAGGGCGATGTGAAACCTGTGATGAATGTCCACGATCTGCGAATGATCAGCATGTGGCGAACCCCTGTNGAACCAGCNGCGTCAATTGTTCGTGAGATGCACGACCTCGAAACTCGCGACACAGTATTGTCGGTGTCCCATGCACATGGTTTTCCCTGGGGTGATGTGGCCGATGCATCCGCGAAACTCCTTGTCGTCACCGACAATGACATAGAGACTGGTCGCAAGATCGCATCAGAGTTGAGCGAGACTATCTGGTCACTACGAGAAAAAACCCATCCAACCGGACTCAGTATCGATGATGCATTCAGCACAGCCCTNAACTCCGCCTCTGGTCCGGTCGTCCTGGCCGACCATGCTGACAACGCAGGTGTNGGCGCACCATCTGATTCGACCTATATTCTCCAGGCNATTCTGGANAAAGANATTGAGAACGTAGCTAGCGGGTTTTACTGGGATCCNGTGGCTGTNCGTTTCTGNGTCGAAGCGGGTGAAGGCGCAGAATTCACACTTCGAATCGGTGGCAAAGTAGGAGAAGGATCCGGTCAACCCGTCGATCTACCGATTACTGTCCGACGAATCGTCAGTAATGCTGAACAGTCTTTCGGCCGGGCAAAACAAGCGATGGGCTGTGGNGTTTGGGTCAGCGCGGCGAATAATCTTGATATTTTTCTCAACTCCATCCGAACNCAGACNTTTCACCCCGACGCATTTGAGCAATTTGGCCTCAAACTCAGCGATAAAAAGATCGTTGTCGTGAAATCAACTCAGCACTTCTACGCGGGATTCGCCCCGATAGCCGAGTCGGTGCTCTACGTCTCAGCACCGGGNTCTATCAATATGAACTTCGCCGAGATAGGGTTTAAGAAATTTACTGACCCNTATTGGCCAAAGGTGCCTGATCCGAGATCAGCCTGAGTATCATCGTTACANAGTCGCATTATCATCCAGCGGATAAATCGGCCGCCTGATCGCCTGATAATCAAGCTGATCATTGCGCGACGTGGTCACGCCATGACCATCACAACGAATTGTCGCTCTAGCAATGGGCTGAAACCCGGCACGGTAGTGAATTCTCGACTTGAGGAGCAGGTAACGGCACTCAGTTGGATTGATNCCATTGTTAGAGAAGATTCCACTATCCCAGGGTTCATGATGAAAAGATACCACGACAATGCGNATNCGTCCGATGTCCAGCACNGCTGTTGGCCCTGTCGAAACCTCAACACCGGTATACATCGGCCCCTCTACCGTCCANATTCCATCGCTTAACGAAGCGACTCGCCCTTCCACATGAAAGGCCTCTCCTGACCGGCCGATACTGGGCATGTCAGTTTTCCCCCCGAGGTCGATCGATACTCTGNTCCCTAAACCTGCCTCGTGCATCTTCTGCACCGCCACAGGATCCCAAACAACCCCAACAGCAACATTCTCCAGTTCCTGTTTGTGCACTTCCCGGATAACTTCCATTACATCGGCCGTGCCACCGGAACCGACGTTGTCTGCATGATCAAGGAGCAANACNGGTCCNTCGGTATACTGTCTGGCATCACTGACCGCGAGGTCCAGCGGACGACCGCTGTAAATAAAGCCANCGCGTTCAGACCANCCTCNNTCCANAAGTNGATTGCAGGCCGAACGGACCTGTGCCTCNTCACCATNGCCAACCACTACCGCGGAAATGCCGGCATCGTGAATATCAGCCATCGGAAATCCGCCAAAAAATGTCGCCGCGAGNAGCCCTTCTCGTTCGAGTTTGCGGGTCATGTCCTGTAATCCGGACATCGGCGCATCGGCGGTACCCATACACAAAGTCTGTGCCAGAACGGGCCGGTTGCCCCACACCATCACCGGGTTGATGCTTCCTTCCAGGGCACGGAACATCACCTGTGCTATCTGGTCGCCGACCTCATACATATCAACGTGTGGATAGGTCTTGAACCCAATCATCATCGTACAGTTGTCAACCATTCGCTGGGTCAGGTTGCAATGCAGATCGAGTGTTACTGCAATCGGCAAATCCGGCTGTGCGGCACGTATACGGCTGAGTAAGCACCCTTCNCCATCAGCTTCATCCTCCGCCACCATAGCACCGTGAAGATCTAACAGCGCAACATCGAAAGGCTGTTCTTCTATGGGTGCAAGAATNGTTTCTACCATATGCTCGTAAACATCTCGCTGGACAGGTCCGCTGGGCATAGCTTCCGTCGCAAGTGGTGTCACCATCTCGCAACCCCGTTTGCGTGCATGATCGATGTAGGCACCGGTTGGCGTATTGGTACCGCCAAATTGNTCGAGTACGTCGNTACCCGTGTAATAGGCCCAGTTTTTGAACCGCGTGAGGTCGGTCGGTACTGGTGAGAACGTATTCGTCTCATGCTTCATCATTGCAATCAGGACCCGCATCAAATTCCTCCTCTACATTAGGCGCTTCAAGTGGGTGAAATTACCATGAGCGCACAGACTTCGCACGTTGCTACCCGACCACTGTACAGGCACNGGCGGGCAGTGAATTCACCGTATTTATGCCCCTCCTCTTGACCTGGGCCTTATCAGTCGTTGAAATGACCTCAATTAACTCTGTCATTATCCTTCTAAGCATACGTACACGACACTCGATCGCATCTGGAGAACCCGTAATGAAAGTCATACCGCAGATTCAAGACAACNACTCAGAACTCACAGCCTGGCGGAGAGATATCCATGCTCACCCTGAACTGGGTTTTGAAGAAGAACGCACGGCCAAGCTGGTTGCTGATCGGNTGGAGGGCTTTGGTTATCAGGTGGAAAGATCTGTTGGGGGCACCGGTGTGGTTGGAACCCTACGTAATGGGCAAAGTTCTCGGGCAATAGGCATGCGNGCNGATATGGATGCACTACCGATACACGAGTCCAACGAGTTTGATCATCGCTCCCGCGTAGATGGAAAAATGCACGCGTGCGGTCATGATGGTCATACCACAATGTTGCTCGGGGCAGCCAAGTATCTGGCGGAAACGCGAAATTTCGACGGCTGTATTCACCTCGTTTTCCAGCCCGCGGAAGAAGGTCTTGGTGGTGCTAAAGCGATGGTTGATGACGGACTCTTTGAGCGATACCCCATGGACAGCATTTATGGAATGCACAATAAACCAGGCATGGANGTAGGGCGNTTTGCGATTCGACCTGGGCCAATGATGGCTGGCGGCGGTTTCTTCGACATCAAGCTCACAGGTCGTGGCGCTCATGGCGCAAGGCCGGAGTCGAGCGCTGATCCGATCGTGGCGGCGGCTCAGATCGTGTCTGCACTCCAGAGCGTAGTCTCCCGCAACGTGGACCCTCAAGATACTGCAGTACTCAGCGTCACCCGACTGCTCAGTGGTGAGGCTTACAATGTGATTCCAAACGAAGCTACCATTGGCGGCACCGTTCGTGCTTTCCAACCCGCTACCCTCGACCTGATGGAGAAACGGATCGGTGAAATTGCAGCAGGTATAGCACAGAGCCTGGGCGTTATTGCGGACTATAATTTTCGGTTAATTTTCCTACCGCTCATTAATGATGAAGNCGCCACACGTATAGCCGGTGATGTCGCCGCATCAATCGTATCTGAGGACAACCTTAACCGTCGCGGACCTGGAATCATGGCGTCCGAGGACTTTTCTTACATGCTCAATGAATGCAAGGGCGCCTACATCAATATTGGCAACGGCGGTGAGGANGGTCACTGTGAAGTNCATAACCCGGGTTATGACTTCAACGACCAGATACTGCCTTTAGGCGCGACATTCTTCGCACGATTGGNCGAGACNCAGTTGCCNAAATGAGCCGCTGGCCACGAGCCAGNGTCCATTTTANAGATTTAGTGAAAGCGGCGTAATGTCCTTCGCTTCTCGACCCAGGAAGTCATGGTTAGGCACGTCCTTAAGCATACGTTGCTGTGCGATCTCNAATCGACCGGCAGCGTCTGACATATCGAGATGAACCACGCTCCCCTTATCCACCGCCAGCTCACCGTCAATAAACACTGTTTTCACAGCACGATCGGCGCCATGGTAAATCAAGCTCTTGAGCGGGTCGTGAGCGGGNCGCATGATTGTCTGCGTAAGATCCACCATCACCAGATCGGCNTTGGCTCCTTTTTCCAACCTGCCTAGATCATCACGTAACAAAGACTTTGCACCACCCACTGTGGCTGCGTGAAATACCATCTGGACATCGGTTGTTTTGATATTGTTTGCCATGACACGTGCGAGAATTATCGCGAGTCGCATTTCCTCAATCAGATTATGCGGCGTCACATCCGTACCAAACCCAAGNTTCACACCTGCTCGATGATAACGNCCAAAGTCGGCCATTGCGTGNCCATAACGTGCAAANGGTGACGGGCAGTGTGCCACGGAGGTCCCAGAATCGACCAGCAAGNTCAGGTCCTCTCTTGNTCGCCAATCGATCGATGGATGATCATCTATAAAAATTGCATGGCCTAGGGTTGTTCTCGGGCTCANNAGNCCGATATTTGATGCCCATTTGATTGGAGACACACCATGGCGTTTTGCCATTAACAGAAACTCGACTTGCGACTGGGATGCGTGCGTGGTGATCGGACGGTTGGTTTCCTCAGCCAGTGCAATACAATCCCTTAGAAGATCCTCGCTGCAAGTATCGATCTGCATCGGATAAACCACACCCTGCAAGCGTTTGCTGGGATGCGCTTCGGCCTTTGCCATGAACTTAACTGCTTCGTCAAAAGTTTTTCGGCCGGCNTGCTCGTTCCAGTTGAACTTCAATTCCTGAAAGCTATCCATATACCAGCGTGAAGACGCAAACCCGGGCGCGATAAATCCGCGCAGGCCGCTACGCGCGATTAGGTCAAGCCACCACGGCGACATCGACGANAGGTCTGCCAGGGTAGTGACCCCGCACATCAGTAACTCCCCGTAGGCTAATTCTGCAGCGGCCTGGCACCCGTCATCATCGAGGGAGAAAGCCTGTGAACGCTCATAAAGACCCGTGTCGTACATCTCTGGCCGTCCATGTTCCTCCCGGATACCCCGNTAAGCCGGCTCGTGTTGTGGATGCGAATGAATNTTGATTAAACCGGGCATTACAAAACTGCCGCGACCGTCGATCTCATGGTCCCACTGNCCATCGTAGTCAGGACCTACATGCACGATCCTGTCATCAGAAAAAACAATATCTNAATCACGGGCATACCGATGCGCATCCAAAGATGCATCCCAGATAGCNCTCCAGTCGGCTTTTCGAATCAGCGTGGTAGTCATAAATCCTCCGTTGNGTGTGCAAGGNAGACGAGNAATCTCANAGTCCCGAGTGCGAGCAGAAATACTACAGGNNNCCTCTTCTACTCGTCGGNCATGATGCGATACAGGACATGGTGCCGATTGCGGGTATAAGGTCGGACTTCGGTTGGCCACCGCCCTTGCTCAACAGCTTCAGCCCACTCCAGGGTAGTCAGGACATCAGGGTTTTCAATTTCATAAGTGGCGCTGTAGCGCGGTTCACTCGAAGAATCCACCGCTTTCAATTCTCCGCCCATGGATATCTGAAACGGCTGGCTGACCAGACGCTGGACTGAAATCACGCCTGGGACCTTCGACAGCAAAGGAACGTGTTCGGTGTCATACACCTCATTGAATAAATCTTCTTTCTCGGGGTCAACATCCATGCTGGCTGTAAATAAATACCGCTCTTTGTNAGACATGACCGCTCTCCTTTCTAATATGNATTGTGGTTGGCCTATCATACCCCCTATTCCGGCAACACTCAGCCAGTACGGCGACCCGCGATCAAATACAGGCCCGCTCCCACGAATACCACGCCAAATACAATACTGGCCGTCAACTCATCCCCTAGAAGCAACATGCTCAGCAATACCCCGGAGAGGGGTGAAACAAAATTGAAGCTCGCAACAATACTCGGCGAGTAACGCTTCATAAGATACGAGAAGACCAGGAATCCCAGACCAGCAATGACTACTCCTTGATACAGCAGCCCGGCCACGGGAATCCAACCAAGATTCTCCCAGTGCACAGTCTCAAACAGCAACCCGCCAGCTGCAAAAGGCGCCAAGCCGGTTACCATCATCCAGAATACGACCGGCACCTCGTCCAAAGCTCGCAGCGGCTTGACCATTAATACCAGGCGCAGCCCCAGTAACATCGAGCTGGCAAGAACGATGAAACCGCCAATCCCTATTACACCGATACTCTCCAAGCCGGTACTTTTTAACAGAACCAGTGCCACACCAACAAACGAGAGCACGAGCCCGGTCACCTTCCTGAGGTCCAGTCGGTCGCCACTGATCATAAAATGAGCAAACAGTGCGACAAATAACGGATTGGTTGACTGCAGAATAGACGCAACCGTGCCACTGGTAAGACTGAACCCGATATTCATCACTGTGATCTGAACCGTGAAGGCGCTACCGATAATCAATAGTGTTACGAGGTGCCCCTTGCGTGGCCAGATACTGATCCCCTGATAGCGAGCCCATAGCACCACAAATATCGTCGCAATAAAAAATCGAACAAAAGCACTCCACATCGGCGGGAAAACTGTCAGGCCAAGCTTCACAGCCACGGGGTTTCCACCCCACAATGCATGTATTGCAATACTTGCCAGTACAGCTTGCAGAGGCAACGCTAACGCGCGGCTAGAAGTGTTATCCATCTACCGGTTAAGCGCGTATGATTTTCAAGGGAGCGTCACTCTACCCCCATCCACTACAAACGTCTGACCGCTGATAAATCCGGCATCATCCGACAACAGAAACAACACCGCAGCGGAAATATCTGCTGGAACACCCAGTCGCTTGACGAAGGCTTCTTCTTCCATACGTGACAGTAAATCTGGATCCATCGCATCGGACATGTCTGTTCTGATCAACCCTGGCGCAACACCATTTACCCGTACATTTGGTCCCAACGCACCAGCCATACTGCGTACAAAGCCAATCACAGCAGCCTTTGATGTGCTGTAAGCAATCATGCCGGGCCTTGACAAAAGTCCCGCGATTGAAGAAATGCACACGATACTGCCCCGACCCCGCGACAGCATACCGTCTTTTACAGCCATTACGGGAAGGAACGTTCCCTCGACGTTGACCCGCATCACTTCCCTGAATCTATCGATATCGAGCTCAGTATGCGGCGTGACTTCGGCGATCCCTGCACTGGTAACTAGCAAATCGACCGGGCCAAGTCCAGATTCAATGCGGCCTAGCATCTTATGCACGTCAACTTCACTGGCCACGTCAGCGCGAAAGGTGTCACCTTCCCCGCCCGCCGCACGAATCTCACTGAGTACCTGCTCTGCGGCGGATTCGTCTACAACATAATTTACAGCCACCTTCACACCTCGCGACGCCAGCGCCAGAGAGATCGAACGACCGATGCCACGAGACCCGCCCGTAACCAGCGCAACAGAACCGGATAATATTCCAGACATCAACATGCTCCCCGCAAAATGATGACCATTGTACCCAAGTGACTTGTTTGACACAGCCGAAGTTACCCAACAGACATCTATCCGGGCTCACACTAGGGAACTTCCCCTTCTTACAGTATCATCCGATGCAATCTGCAAACAGGACGCAACGGGTATCCACCAGGAAGCCTGATGTGTAAACCCAACAAGGATCACTATGAAATTAATTCGCCACGGAGATAAAGGACAAGAAAAGCCAGGTCTTGTGGATTCCGACGGAAATTTTCGGGATCTGTCTTCAATCATAAACGACATTGATGGACATTCGCTCAGTTCTGACTCTTTGGCGTTAATCAGTCAGGTCGATACTTCAACTTTACCCCTCTTGGATCATGACACCCGACTGGGAGCGTGTGTGGGTAATATCGGCAAACTCGTATGTATCGGCCTGAACTACTCAGATCACGCAAAAGAATCCGGTATGGCGATACCGACGGAACCGATTGTATTTATGAAAGCAATAAGCGCAATTTCCGGTCCCAATGACAACATAGAACTGATCCGAGGGTCTGAAAAAACAGACTGGGAGGTTGAACTGGGAATAGTGATCGGCTCACACACCAAATACGTGACTGAAGACGATGCGCTGGACCATGTCGCTGGTTATTGCGTGGTCAATGATATCTCAGAGCGACACTGGCAACTCGAACGCCAGGGCAACTGGACCAAAGGAAAATCCGGTGATACCTACGGCCCCGTTGGACCCTGGATGGTGACGCGANACGAGGTATCTGACCCTCANGCNCTAGATTTGTGGCTCGATGTGAATGGACAGAGAATGCAGGACGGAAATACAGAGACGATGATTTTTTCTGTAAAGACCATCGTTTCCTATCTCAGTCAATGCATGAGTCTGCAACCCGGTGATGTTATCGCCACCGGCACACCGCCGGGTGTTGGCCAGTCNATGAGCCCGCCGGTTTTTCTTAAAGCCGGTGATACGGTTCAGACTTGTGTAGCCGGGTTAGGCGTCCAAAACCAAACTGTAGTTGAAGCTTAGGCCTTTTTTGCTTCTATCNCACACCTANCCGAGATGCCGTTGATATGACTAAGATCGCTTCAAAGTTTGCTNGCGAGCTTGCCTCTGCATTGNCCGACGCAAAGGCACCAACCAACCAGCCAAGCGATAACGTCAAGGGCAATATCGANCATTTCCGACACATCTTAGAGACTGTGGGTGATGCCGACGATACCCAGGAGACCCGATCTACTCTGCCGAAAGATGCAGCGGATTGGTTAAATGAAGCACTCGGCGAACTAAATGGAACCAGGTCGTTCAATGATGCTGTTGTGATGGCTGCCAAAACCGCCAGCTGGTATCAGATCTACAACGATGATGCAGCTTCGGATAACACGCAAAGCAGCCCGATGCGGGATCTGGCTTCAGGTATGTACGCAGCACGCTTGATTGGCCCACATCGGGGACTAGTTCAATCTGATCAGATTTTAGCCGGATTATTTTTGCTTCGAAAAGGTCTTCATTATCCACTTCATCAGCACCAAAGTACTGAGATCTATTTTGCGGCGTCTGGAACGGTCCAAATTCAACATGGCATCAACGGCAAACCCGAAACTCTTTTACCAGGGCAGGTTTCACTGACGCCGCCAAACCGACTTCATGCCCTCACCATGGGTGATCGACCTGTCCTTATATTGTGGGTGTGGCTGGGCGAATTCGGAGGACGCAACTGGTGGTGGCACCGTCAGGACAGTGGCGACTGGCGGCGAGACGCATGGGAAAGAAGCAGCGATGCCAGCTGGGTTAAGACCGCAAGTGAACAAGTACCTCATTCCGAGATAATCGCTCTCCAGCCGAATGACAGTCAATCCTGACACCGCAAAGTAACTATTTAAGCAAGGAGATAGCCGCATGGCAGAACAGCATTTTTTCGTGACCGGTGCAATGGGATGTATCGGAGCCTGGGTCGTCCGTAATCTTGTTCAGGAAAACTCATCGGTAACTGTGTTCGACCTCAGTAAGGATCGTCACCGCCTAGAATTAATTATGACTGCTGATGAGCTGGCACGGGTTACCTTTATCCAGGGCGATCTCACACAGACAAATACGGTCCGGGATGCACTAACCGACTCTGAAGCAACCCATATTATTCACCTGGGCGCCCTGCAGGTTCCCTTCTGCAAAGCTGACCCACCAGTGGGTGCGGCCGTCAACGTTCTAGGCACAGTTAACATGTTCGAAGCCGCTAAGGCAGCAGGGATTAGCCAGCTGGTCTATGCCAGCAGCGTCGGTGTCTATGGCACCAAAGATATGTACACGGAAAATCTAGTACAACACGATACACCGCTTTACCCGCTCAATCACTACGGTGTTTACAAGCAAGCCAATGAAGGCTCAGCCCGGGTCTACTGGCGCGATGACCAAATTGCCAGCATTGGGTTTCGACCCTATACGGTCTATGGACCCGGCCGCGACCAGGGAATGACATCCACCCCAACCCAAGCAATGCTCGCTGCCGCCCGCGGAGAGGCCTACCACATCAGCTTTGGAGGTTCTAACGGCTTTCAGTTTGTCGACGATATCGCTAAATTGTTTATTCAGGCAGCCAGACACGCGATTGAAGGTTCAGATGTGTTCAATATTCGTGGGGCAGTTGCACACATGTCAGAGGTTGTGGCAGCAATTCACGCAGTGTTGCCCGATGCTGAAGTCACCCATGAGTCCGACGGGCTACCCTTCCCGGACGGGCAGGTCGACACCGAGCTTCGACAAACCCTCGGCGAGATCCCCGATACACCGCTTACAGTCGGCGTTGAAAAAACCATTCGACATTTCCAGACTGCCATCCAAGACGGTCGTCTACCACAGTCAACTTAAGATTCAGTTCCCTGAAGCTCAGTATCAGAGATAGTCCTCGATGTAGTAACTGACGATCTCCTCGAGGGCCTCTTCCTTCGTAAAGCCAAGCGAATTCGCAAGCGCATGCTCGCATTCCTGGGGCCAACCTGCACAAATCTGTTCTATAAAAGGATCGGGGCTAACTGTGATCTGGCCCAGACTACGATGAACTGCCGCGGCGTGCAGCGCATCGATCATATCCTGAACTGAAACGGTATGGCTCGGCAGGCTCACCGCCCGGTCATCCATGAGCTGATCTTTTTCCAGCTCATGCAGTCGGATGATGTTTTCTACAATCGCTCGGTAACCCAGAAGGGGCATGACGGTATCCACAGACACTGGTAATTCAAAATCAACCCCATTGAGCGGCTCGCGAAATACACCACTGACAAAACTAGATGCCGCCTGATTAGGTTTGCCAGGTCTTATGATTACGGTCGGAAGACGCGCTGACCGACCGTCTATAAAACCCTTACGAGTGTAATCGTTGACCATCAACTCACACATGGTCTTGGTAATTCCGTAGGTTGTCTGAGGTGTCTGTTTGACATCATCCCCTACGACGCTGGGCATCCTGGCTCCACCGAATACTGCGATTGAACTGGCGAATACCATTCGCGCCTCGCTGTCTCGATCCCTCAAGGCTTCCAGCACATGACGTCCACCATCCAGATTCACCCGCATGGCTAAATCAAAATCCTTCTCACCCCCCCCACTGACGACTGATGCCAAATGGAAGACCGAAATATCATCTCGATCAACGAGTTTTCTAACTGTCTGTCCATCGGATATATCTCCGGCAACGATTGTGACCTTAGTATCACCCTCACGTTCCTCAAAAAGACCCGGCACCTCGACTGAATCAAACAACATCAGTTCGTCAATGGGTTCCTCCTGTCCCGACACGCCGGTAAGCCGACCCCGCTCACATAGAGCGCGCCCGAGACGAGCACCGATAAACCCCATCCCGCCAGTAATCACCACTTTCATTGATTGTCCTCTTGTATCCCAGATACAAACCCAGGTGTAATAGTCCGTAAATCAGCTCGTAGCATTCAGTAGCGGCGGACAGCGATTGTGCCAGTCTGTATTGTTCTGATAAGAATGACCGATCTGAAACAGTAGCGCCTCCTCCCACGGTCGACCGTTGAGCAACATACCGATGGGCATCCCAGCCGAAGTGAATCCACACGGCACTGATAGCCCCGGTAGCCCCGCCCATGAAAATAGGTAAGTAAATCTTGTTAAATGATGAGTTATCGACAACATGTCGCTACTTTCTTCAACCAACGGGGCGGTAATCGGCGTGGTAGGTGTCAGTATCACATCCACCTGCTGCAAAACCCGGTCGATGGTTCGGTTCCAGCCTTCGCGCGCACGCAGGGCTGCAGCATATTCATAACCGGTGATGTCTTGCCCAAGAAGAAGTCGATCTAGGACATCTTGACCGAATTGTGCTGGGGATATTTCTATACGTTCACGATGGTACTGGTACACGTCGGCCCAGACCATCGGCATCACCGACTGCTGAGCACCCTCAGCACCTTCAAGCTCGACATCAACAATTTCTGCACCGAGTGCAGCCAGCTGGTGAGCAGCTGCTTCAACGGCACTACCCACACCTTCCTCAAGATTTTCCAGGAAGAACTTACGTGGCAGTCCAATCCGAGTGCCCTTGATACTATTGCCCAGACCGCCAAGGGAATCCGGTTGCTCTTTTCGAACGGAATAGAGATCATCGTCGTCGTATCCAGCCATTACTGCGAACATGCGGGCGACAATCTCAACGGACTCTCCCAGAGGGCCAACTGTATCGATCGCCGGACAAATCCGCGTAAAACTACCCGTCATCGGTATTGACCCCATTGATGGCCGGAGACCACTAACACCATTTATCGCCGCTGGCGTTCGCACTGAACCGCCGGTATCGGACCCAACTGCCCCAACACACATCTGTGCTGCCACAGAAGCCCCCGCGCCTCCGCTGGAGCCACTGGGTATTCGATCCAGATCCCAAGGGTTTCGGGTTGAACCATAATGAGGGTTCTGAGTCGTCGAACCATAGGCAAATTCATGCAGATTGGTCTTACCGAGAATCACGGCCCCCGCTTCGCGGAGTCTCTGAACGATCAGCGCATCGTTTTCTGGAACATAGTCGGCGAAAAAGGTCGACCCGTTGGTACAAGGTATCCCGGCGACATCAATACAGTCTTTTACCGATATCGGCACACCCGCCAATAGACCCCCAACTGTGCCTTGCTCACGCGCTCGGTCAATCGCTTCTGCCTCACTGAGAGCATTATCCGCAAGTACAGAAATATAGGCGTTTACGACCGGGTCAAACCGCTCAATGTTGTTAAGACAACGCCGCGTTTCCTCGACTGCGCTCTGACTTGTCATGGTAAATCTCCGGCTTTGTTTCGATTACGCAATAGCTTTCTCACCCCCTGCCTAACCACTCAATGTCTGACACCTCAAGCCCTGATTGTGACTGCTAAACTGCCACTTCAGCAAGCACACCTTGATGTCACTCACCATCGTACAATCTCGCCTGCAGAGATATCATATGACGCTCTCCCCACAGGGCTGTTATCCTGCGCTTGAGTCCGCCGACTGTATCGACTAACCACTGACCGCGACATTCATATCTTCAACCGATCAACTGATCAAACCGAGAACATAATGCCCAGAGCAAACCTCAAACGA
>PCBE01000059.1 GCA_002731295.1 Acidiferrobacteraceae bacterium
TGCCGCACCAACAACACTCGTTCGGGTTTAAACCAATCAGAACCAGAACCTGAGGCCACATGAACCGAGTGGTTTTTTGAACGATTCACGCTCAGTCTAAACCAACCTTCAGCCGGTAACGCTGTCGGTAATACTGCGAGATCCAGTGACTGAAACAATCAAACTTGGTTTTGTCCTATGTTGTCTTGATCTATATCATCTTCGTCAGGATAGTCGGGAGTGTCATAAGGTATCCGGACAGCGCGCGAAGGCACGATAGTCGAGATTGCGTGCTTATAGATCATCTGGCTGACAGTATTTCGCAACAACACAGCAAATGGATCAAATGATTCAACCTGGCCTTGAAGCTTTATGCCATTAACGAGATATATGGATACAGGTATTCTTTCTTTTCTAAGTATATTGAGAAAGGGATCTTGTAAGGCTGCCCCTTTTTGTTGCGCCATTTAGGTGTCTCCTGTTTCAAGTTAACTATAAACATCTATGCCCGTACTGTTTCTCGACACGACAGCACCTATATTCTTTCCGCGGTTTAGGTCAAACACGGTACGCACCGCCAAGATCTGTACGAACGATAAACGATTTCATGTAATTCATAGCTATCCAAACTCTTATGAACGAACTTAGCATCAGTATAGTCCTCCCCTAACTCAAATGTAGGGATGAAACTTAAATATTTCAACTCGCACAGAGCACACTAACTCAAACCACCTTGGCTAAAACATGTCGAGTGTTCGTAATGTACTTGTTCTAAATAGCGAGAAACACTGGTGTTCACCTGTGGATCCGTAGCGTCCAGCCATATACCACCCGCAGTATTACGACTCCAAGTCAATTGCCGCTTGGCCAGTTGGCGACTTGCAGACAGTGCTCTTTCCCGCATAGTTGCTAAATCGACCTCGCCCCTGAGGTACTCGAGAACCTGCCTATAGCCGACACTCTTCATTGCTGGCAACTCTGCAGTAACTCCAGGGATACCCATTAAACTCTCAACCTCTTCGATCAATCCAGCCTTGAGCATCTCGTCGAATCGGCAAACGATACGCTTATGCAGCAACGTGCGGTCGCTGTATGCCAAGACAAATCGACTTACCAAAATATTCTGCGGCAGAAAACGCATTTTTTTGTCCCAAACTGAACCATCACCTTTGGTTAGGATATAGATCTCCAAGGCTCTTTGAATGCGCTGTGGATCATTTCGATCAATCCTTTCAGCGCTTACTGGATCGAGGGCAGACAGCTTCTCGTGCATCCGTGGCCAACCCAATAACTGACCCTGCTGACTCAGTTCATACCTTAACTGCTGGTCTGCGGGGGGCACGTCATCGAGCCCATGAAGCAAAGCAGAAATATAGAACATGGTCCCGCCTACCAGCACTGGCACGATTCCTGACTCAAACGACTCGTTAATAGCTTGTGTAGCCGCTGAACAAAAATCAACCACAGAGAACACATCGGTTATGTCGCGCACGTCCACCAGATCGTGTGGNTATTCTTTAAGCAAAGCGTGGCTTGGTTTGGCCGTACCCAGATCCAAACCACGATATACCTGTCCTGAATCAACGCTAATCAACCGAACGGGAAACTGTTTTGCCACTTCCACTGCCAATGCAGTTTTACCCACAGCCGTAGGTCCGGTGATAATTACAATTCGACGCGTTGTCTCGACCGGCATCACAAACTGTAAGACGCATCTGGTCNAGTATGCNNTGGACCTNCNANAGTNTTCAGCGGCCTCGATGAAACCATCGGTCAATTTCTGTCATATCGATATGNTTCCANGTGGGGCGGCCATGGTTACACAAACCCGACCGGTCGGTTTCCTCCATCTGTCGAAGCAAACNGTTCATTTCAGGTAATGTCAGCTGCCGATTCTCTCTGATAGACCCATGGCAGGCCATAGTGGAAAGNATGCNCTCGATACTATCCACAATTCGNTCCGAATAACCCTGCTCGATCAGATCTGTGAGTGAATCTTTGACCAGTCCAGCAACNTCACGCGAACGCAACATCTCGGGCACAGCACGTATCGCTATCGCCTGANCATTCGAGCGCGACACTTCAAACCCCAGTTGNTCAAATANCNCNTGATTATCTTCCAGGCANTCAGCCTCTTCTACTGAGACACTAGCCACTACGGGTACCAGTAAGGGCTGAGANTTTTTAACTTGCTCATTCAGCANNNCCTTCAGCCGCTCGTAAGTAACACGCTCATGAGCGGCGTGCATATCGATCAATATTAAACCGTCACTATTTTCTGCAAGAATATAGNCTCCTTTCAGNTGAGCCAGCGCATAACCCAACGGCGGCACATCATCGGTTTTAGCTCTAGGCTCAATGGGTTCTATCCCAACAGTTTGAACATCTATGTGATCATTGCCCGGGGAGTCAACAAACTGTTTTNTAACGTCACTGGGTTCCAGTCCAAGTCCGCTTTGAACTGACTCAGATGGTTTTANACGATGTGGGNCATAAGAAGTCCCGGGCCATCCTGATTCATTGCTTGCAAAGTTTGANCCAGCCCGCGTATCAGCAGTCGCCTGCGCTATTTCCCGATAGAGAAAATCATGTACTGAGCGAGCATCCTCAAATCGCACCTCGTTTTTCGTCGGATGTACGTTTACATCTATGGTCAGCGGATCGATCTTCAAATCCAACACATAAGCCGGATNGCGACCCCGATAAAGTACGTCTGCATAGGCGCGACGCACAGCGTGCGACAGTGAAACGTCCTTTACCACACGTCCATTAACAAAAAGATATTGACGGTCCGNCTGACTTCGGGAATAGGCAGGTAAGCCTATCCACCCGAACAAGGATATGCCGCTNGCTCTACCGACTANTTGCTTAGAGTTTTCGGTGAATTCCTGCCCCAGNATTTTTTTGATCCGATAAGATTGCAAAGCAGAATCAACTTCTGGTAACNGCCAGTACAGTTTTTTATCAATTGACAAACTAAAAGACACGCCCGGAGATGCCAGCGCCAGACANTTGAAGACACGTTCAATATGCGACCGTTCGGTTTTTTCGGTTCGAAGAAATTTACGACGAGCAGGTGTGTTGAAAAACAAATCCTCCACAACAACAACAGTACCNTTTTCGCACGAAGTTGGAACTGGTGCAGAAAAGGCGCCTCCCTCACCGCTAATCTCCCAACCTGAATCCGTGTCGGCAACGCGACTCTTAATTCCAACGCGTGACACAGACGCGACACTCGGTAGCGCTTCGCCTCGAAATCCGAGCGTCTCAATTCCCGATAAATCCTTCAAATCGGACAATTTACTGGTCGCATGACGTTCAGTCGCCAGAATCAGATCGCTCCTGGCTATCCCATGGCCATTATCAGCAATCCGAATAAGTTTGACGCCACCACGTTCCACCCAGACTCGAATCTCAGTNGCTCCTGCGTCGACGCTGTTTTCGATAAGTTCCTTGACAACCGAGGCAGGTCGTTCCACCACNTCACCGGCTGCAATTTGATTGATCAGCGTATTGGCTAGCCGGTGTATCCGCGCAGTCTGCGGGTCTGAATTACTGTCCATGGTCTCTCATAAGCNCGGGATAACGAGCTTCTGTCCAATCAACAAAGTGTCAATCTTTAATTTGTTGGCTCTTTTGATTGCCGAAATCGTTGTTCCAAACCGGGCCGCCAGNAATGATAATGATTCCGCCTTGCGGACGACATAGATCCCGTTGGCATCCTGGTTTACGCGGCACAAGGATTTTTCCGTACAGTAACGGACAATGGCACGAAATATTGAACCCGCGATCCTCTCGTGATGCAACGCTGTATTTAGAGCGCGTTCTTCCTTTTTGTTGGAGATGAACCCGACCTCAAGAAGAACCGCTGGAATCTCTATAGCTTTAAGTACAACAAATCCCGCTTCCTGAACCTGCTGGGTATGCAGAAAACCGATTTTACCCAGTTCGTGCANAAGATTCCTGGCAAACGCCCTACTCTCCTTTATTTTCCAGTCGACCGACATATCAAGCATCATTTCCCGAACGCTGTGTTCCTGCCTTCCCAGCCTCACACCACCTATCAGATCTGAGGCATTCTCCCTTTTTGCNAGTTCGCGGCCNATTTCACTGCTGGCTCCCGTAGAAGACAGGATGTAAGCCGAAGCACCGTGCGCACTTCTCCGGCGAGCTGAATCCGCNTGCACCGAAATGAATACATCTGCTTGATGTTCTGTAGCAATCTTAATTCTGTTGCGTAGGCTGACATAGTAGTCACCTTTACGTGTTAGTTGAGCTNCTAAACCGGGCTCAAGGTCCAACATCCATTTAAGCCGCTCNGAAATCGCTAGAACAACTTTCTTTTCNCGTGTGCCACGACGTCCCAATGCGCCTGGGTCGTCGCCCCCATGACCAGGATCGATCACGACAACATAGTCTTTCTTTGTTGCACTATCGACAGAACTTTTNCTCGTACGAACGGGGTCATCGACTGGTTCGACGTCGACCACCAGGCGGTGACCATAGACTGCACTAGGCGGAAGCACAAAACTGTCATGGTCGAGTTGTGCTGTAAGATCGAGTACATAACGCAGTACGCCATTGGTCGGGTTCCCTGAGCGCAGGGCTAGAAGCCAGGGACCCAAGGTTTGATCACCTGGAGGCACTGCGCTGGATACCGTGTCCTTGAGATCTATCACGATTCGTTGCGGATCGGCCAATGCAAATACGCTGTATAGGACTGGTCCGGACAGATCAAAAACCAACCGCGTTCTAAGCGGTGAATGCCAGATTCTTATACTTAAAACATCGACACCAGCTAACGCGGGGCTCGCTAACTGGAACAGCACAAGCCCCAGAATAAGTCGTTTCATTTAGGCCAATCCGCACGATCTGACAGCTGTTTTGTGGCTATCAAGACAGCTGAGCGCCCCTTTCCCTCATAGGCCAGGTCAATTGTGAGATCGGGGTCTGGCAGCATACGTGGTGCTCGATCGGGCCACTCAATCAAACAAATCCAGCGCCCATCGAGGTAATCCCGCAAACCGATCCCCTCCATCTGCGCATCAGATTCAATTCGGTAAAGGTCCAGATGGACTACCGACACATCATCCAGGTGATAGGTCTCAATCAGAGTAAACGTTGGGCTGGTTACTGAATCAGCACTACCCCTCTGTTGGATGATCGCCCGGGCGAAAGCTGTTTTACCTGTTCCCAATTCACCGCGTAAATACACCACATCACCCGGCTCAAGGAACAACGCAATCTTGGCGGCAAAAGCCGTTAATTGCGCCTCGCATGTAAATATCTGTTTTGAACTCATCCAGAATAGGGGTCATTTACCAAACGTCTAAGATAACTCCACAGGTCTGACGCAAGCAGACCGCGCTCACCGCCGTCTGCAGCAGCAAGGTCCGCGGCCCTGGAGTGCAGCCAGACACCAGCTATCGCGGCATCTCCCGGATCTAAGCCTTGACACAACAAGGCACCAATAACCCCGGCTAAGATATCTCCCATCCCAGCTGTCGCCATTCCCGGGTTACCTTCTTTACAAAGCCAAAGATTCCCACCTTCAGTGGCTACGAGAGTACCTGCTCCCTTGAGCACACAAATGCCGTCATATTGAGACCGAATCTTCGCGGCAGAAACAAACCGCTGGCTCTGGATAGCGTCAATATCCGTGTTGAGGAGGCGGCTAGCCTCGCCTGGATGTGGTGTGAGTATCATCTGTCCAGTTTGTCGAGGTCCCTGCGCAAGCAGGTTGAGCCCATCGGCATCAACTACGCCAGGTAAACCGGATGCCAATACACCACTAAGCATCTTAACTCCCCATTCACTTTGACCCAATCCAGGCCCCACGACCACCGCAGTCTTACCTGCAAGTACCGTTTCAAGCGACAACTGATCCTCCACAGGATGGCACATCAATTCAGGCTGACTCCGACTGATTGCATCCATGTGTGAGCGCCGAGTTGCTATGGTAACCAGACCAGCGCCGGTTCTCAGAGCGGCTGTGCCGGCAAGTTGCGCTGCACCAGCCATCGATACATCACCCCCAATAACCACAAGATGGCCTGCCTCACCTTTGTGCAAGGTACGCCGTCGAGCGGGGAGTCGTTCCTGAACAATCCGGGCCGAAATACAACAAGCCATTGGCTCAACGTCGGCCAATACAGCCGCCGGCACTTCCAGGCATTCAACCACGATATCGCCTGTAAGGTCTGGTCCTCGTCCTGTAAGAAGTCCTCCCTTGAGGCAGATAAAAGTCACGGTGACGGTTGCCTGCACAGCTGCACCACCGGTCCAGCCAGTGTCCATATCCAGCCCTGACGGGCAATCCAGTGCCAACACAGGTCTGCCAGAGGCATTGATCGCTTGTATCGCAGTCCTAAAAACTCCGCTTGGAAGACGACTGAGCCCCGTTCCCAGCACTGCATCAACTACGAGTTCAGCTTCTCCGACTGTTTCAATATTTACTGGTTCGACAGTAACGCCCCGTAGATTAAGTTGATCGAGCGCCCGCTGCGCATCGTCTGTTTTAGGTGATACGACTTGACAGACCCTGACTTTGATACCAGCCTCATGGGCTAACCTGGCCACGATGTAGCCATCACCACCATTATTGCCCGGCCCACAGACCACGTTCAGCGTTGATATCCCCGGCCATCTCCGACAAATCACGCCGTAAGCAGCAGCGCCAGCACGCTCCATCAGTTCACCCTCGGCCAGTTGCAGTGAATTAATCGCTTCACGATCGACAAGCCGGGAGCCCTCAGAACTGTAGAGATGTTCGAAGTCTCCTTCCATAGGGTTATGATATCGCGTTGATGACACCTAAGACATTCTCAACCGAGGAACTGACTTCCCTTAAGACAAAGATGAAGCTTTGGGCCAGTGAACTCGGGTTCAGTATGATCGGTATCGCAGATACCGAACTCTCGCAGGCAGAAACTCGTCTTATACAATGGCTCGCAGACGGCCGCCACGGCGACATGCACTACATGGCCAAACATGGTGACCGGCGGACAAAACCAGCAGCTATCCAGCCCGGCACCGTCAGAGTGGTCAGTGTACGCATGGACTATCTTCCTGATTCCGCAGCTCCTCCAACAACGATACTACAGGACAGCACTAAAGGATATGTTTCCCGGTATGCCCTGGGACGGGATTATCATCGATTGATTCGGCGGAGGCTTCAGAAACTCGCTGACTTGATGAGTGAAGCAGTCGGCCCATTTCGCTATAGAGCCTTTGTAGACAGCGGCCCCGTTATGGAAAAACCTCTTGCCGTCAAGGCTGGTCTTGGGTGGCTGGGCAAACACACAAACCTGATCGACAAAGACTCGGGTTCGTTCTTTTTTTTAGGGGAGCTCTACACGGACCTCCCTTTGCCCCTGGACAAGGAGCAAACCGATCATTGTGGTGACTGCAGCCGCTGCATGACAGCATGCCCAACCGGTGCAATCGATAAGGCTTATCAACTGGATGCCCGTCGGTGTATCGCCTATCTGACAATTGAGCTCAAAGGGTCGATTCCCGAGGCTATTAGACCGCTCATTGGCAACCGGATATTTGGGTGTGACGATTGCCAACTGGTCTGCCCTTGGATCAGATTCTCTAAATCGGTATCTACTCCGGACTTTCAGCCTCGTCATTCACTCGATAACGCCACACTTGCTAGTCTTTTCAGTTGGTCCGAATCTGAATTCAATACCCGGCTTGAAGGAAGCCCAATAAGACGAATTGGCTACCAACGCTGGCTACGCAACATTGCTGTTGCCCTAGGAAACAGTAGCAGGACGACTGAAGTACTGGTCGTTCTTGAAGGGAAAAAAGCAGTAGCCTCACCAATGGTGCGTGAGCATATTGAATGGGCAATAGCACGACTTAATGATCGCGCTGCCGAAGTAGATTGACCGGTCAGACTTTGAACACCGCACTGCGGTAGTACTGGAGCTCTTCTATGGATTCTCGAATATCATCGAGCGCTCGGTGGGCCGCTTTTTTCTCAAACCCCGCCACAATATCAGGACTCCAGCGAGCCACCAACTCCTTAATTGTGCTGACGTCCACATTCCGATAGTGGAGATAAGCGCTGAGCTTGGGCATATAACGATACAAAAAACGCCGATCCTGGCAGATACTGTTACCGCATAACGGTGAGCGACCCTCAATGATGTGGCGCTCGACAAATTCTAGGGTGGCCTGTTCGGCCTCGGCGGTACTAACGTCAGAACTTTGGACTCTCGCCACCAACCCGCTGCCTTTGTGGACTCGCTGATTCCATTCATCCATTAGGTTTAGCACGGATTCGGATTGTTTGACCGCTAGAACAGGACCCTCTTCGATAATATTGAGACCGGCGTCTGTGATGATGGTCGCGATCTCAATGATCCTATCCCTGTCAGGGTCCAGCCCCGTCATTTCTAGGTCCATCCAGACGAGATTACCTGAATCTTTCAAAAGTAATGTTCGACCGGCCGTTCTGAATTTGCGTTAAAAACCCTTTGCCGAGCGCAATCCACTGTAGCTAGGCCGCCTCTTCCACTGCCTTGATGCTCAGGCGCACCCGGCCCTGTTTATCGACTTCCAACACTTTAACCTTGACCATATCACCTTCAGCAAGTTTATCGCTGACATTAGCCACACGTTCTTCAGATATTTGCGAGATGTGCACGAGCCCGTCTTTTCCTGGAAGGATATTCACAAATGCTCCGAAATCCATAAGGCGTACGACTTTCCCTTCATAAATCGTTCCAACCTCCACATCCGCAGTGATCTGCTCGATGCGCTTGCGAGCCGCTTCGGAAGCCGAAAGGTCGGCACTTGCTATTTTTATAGTGCCATCGTCTTCGATATCAATTGTAGCGCCAGTACTTTCAGAGATAGCACGGATTGTCACACCACCCTTGCCGATAACATCTCTTATTTTTTCAGTCGGTATACGTATTGTTGTGATCCTAGGGGCGTATTGAGACATTTCAGATCTTGGTTCTGCCAAAGCCTTAGCCATCTCCCCTAATATGTGCAGCCGCCCCTTTCTAGCCTGGGTCAGGGCCTGCTCCATAATCTCTTTATTGATACCTTCGATTTTGATATCCATCTGTAGTGCCGTCACGCCAGCTTCAGTACCAGCAACTTTGAAGTCCATATCTCCCAGATGGTCCTCATCTCCGAGTATGTCAGTCAGAATCGCGAACTGATCCCCATCCTTGATCAGACCCATTGCAACACCGGCGACCGGCGCCTTAATCTCTATTCCAGCATCCATCATAGAAAGACTGGCCCCACACACAGTCGCCATCGAACTCGAACCATTGGACTCTGTAATTTCTGACACAATTCTAATCACGTAGGGAAAATCCTCAGGCTTTGGCATTACTGCCAGTAGGGCCCGTTTAGCCAACCGCCCGTGTCCAATTTCTCGTCGCTTTGGTGAGCCTACACGGCCTGTTTCTCCGACACTGTAGGGTGGAAAGTTATAGTGCAGCATAAAATGGTCACGCCGCTCACCTTCGATCGCATCGATTATTTGCGAGTCACGCTCCGTACCCAGCGTTGTCACCACGAGTGCTTGTGTTTCGCCACGTGTAAACATCACCGATCCATGCGTTCTAGGTAACAATCCTGTATCAATCGATATAGGCCTGACCGTCTCGAGGTCCCTGCCATCGATTCTTGGCTGTCGATCCAATATTCGACCGCGGACAATATCTTTCTCCAGCGCTTTGAGGGCGCTTTTGATCTTGTCAACCTCACCGTCTTCACTGTCCTCATGGCACAATTCCGACACCACCTGCTGTTTGGCTTCCCCTACCGCTGCCTGTCGCTCTACTTTGTCCGCCATCTGATAGGCATTTTCTAGGTGGGATCTGCCGGTGGAATCAACCTTGGCGGCAAGACTCTCATCGGTTTCTGGACGCTCCCATTCCCACGCAGGTTGGCCAGCCTCGTCGGCCAGTGAACGTATTTCGCTGATTGCTTGTTTCATCTGCTCGTGACCGAACATGACCGCGCCCAGCATTTGCTCCTCTGATAATTCCTGTGCCTCAGATTCGACCATCAATACTGCGCTCTGTGTCCCTGCTACAACCAAATTCAACCGAGATTCAGTCAACTCACTGGCATCGGGGTTGAGCACGTAGTCATCGTCTATGAAACCGACCCGCGCCGCTCCAATGGGCCCCTTAAAGGGTACCCCTGACANGGTCAACGCAGCAGAGGCTCCGAGCATGGCAGGAATATCCGGATCGATTTCAGGGTCGATCGACATCACCGTCGCAATTACCTGGACTTCGTTCTTAAACCCATCAGGAAACAGCGGCCTGATCGGTCGGTCGGTGAGCCGACAAGTCAAGATCGCTTTTTCAGAAGGTCGTCCTTCGCGTTTGAAAAATCCGCCCGGTATACGTCCGGCAGAATAAGTTCTCTCTTCATAATCGACAGTTAAAGGGAAGAAATCACGATTACTCGGTTCGCGTGAAGCCACAACCGTAACCAGCACGGTCGTGTCCCCCATGCAAACCAGCACCGCGCCCGATGATTGTCGGGCTATCCGCCCTGTCTCCAGGGTTACTTCATGTTTGCCGTACTTGAAACGCCGTGTTACTGCCTTCATTTCGACTCCCGATGCTCTTCCTAGAGCCAATTAACGGCGTAAACCCAAGCGACCGATCAAGGATCGATATCGCTCTTCGTCTTTGCCTTTTAGGTAATCCAACAGCTTGCGCCTACGGTTAACCATACGGAGCAATCCCTGCCGGGAATGGTGATCATGAATGTGNATTTTGAAATGCTCAGTCAGATCTTTGATTCGGTCGGTCAACAGAGCGACTTGCACCTCTGGTGAACCTGTATCGCCCTGATTCAAGGCATATTCGCCAATAACCCCTGCTTTGCTTTGCGCGGTGATTGTCATTTATCTTCCTCTATGTCCAATTTCCTTTCATGGCTGCGGTAGTTNATNTCACCAATCTTAACGCCCGCTTAATATCGAATGTTCACTCGCCACTTACTACTTAGCGAGTCTGTCGGTGGAGGAAAGCGCGCTAGTCTACTCGCCGCGGCCTATTTACTCAACAAAAACAGCGTTATCTCCCGGTTTGCGGGATCAATCGTCGAGGGGCAACTCGCCCATCATCTGTTACCGTTCCAATTCCAAGAAACCCTGCGTCCTTCGCGTATAACCTAACCTCCCCGTTATTGGGGAGCCCATCGGCGCGCACGGCCTGGCCCCGACACAGATAAAACGCAGCGTCAGGTGACAAACTGATATCCGGCAGATGAGAAAGACCGCTATCAATCGGAGTCAGCATCTTCTGCCTCGACACTAAATCTGGTACCGCCGTCAATTCGGTCAGATTTACTGCGTCTTCGATTTTTAGATTCGCAACAACCAGTCGGCGTAATGCTACGACATGGCCGCCACACTTCAATAAGTTACCAAGATCGTGCGCAAGACCTCGAACATAAAATCCGTGAGAACATTTAAGCTCTAACTCCAGATCACGGCCATCGAATAATTTGAGTTCCATTGTGTACACCACAACAGTACGGGGACTGCGTTCAATCTCTATCCCTTCCCTGGCCAGTTTATACAAGGGTGTTCCGTTCATTTTCACCGCCGAATACATCGGCGGTATCTGNTGAAACTCCCCCTGGAAATTCAACAAAGCCTTCTCGATGTCATCCTGACTCACTGCGACCGGTTTTTTCTCGAGAACTTCACCTTCACTGTCTCCCGTTGCAGTCCGCTCACCTAATCGAATACGTGTCCAGTACGTTTTGTCAGCACCAAGGAAGATACCGGACAATTTTGTCGCACTCCCAAAGCAAAGAGGCAATAGCCCCGTCGCTATCGGATCCAGACTTCCAGTATGGCCTGCCTTACGGGCATTCAAGAGTCGCTTGGCCTCCTGGAGCGCCCCATTGGAAGTTACTCCTTGTGGTTTATCCAACAACAAAAGACCCGAGAGGTTGTCACCACGGCTTGGCGAATTTCTACGTGCCATCTTCCATAGTCCGATCCAACTCCAACTCATCGATCATCTTGGTCAGTCGCCGTCCCCGCTCTACACTCTCATCGTAACGAAAGGTCAAGTGGGGTACCCGTCTTAGGTGCAGTGACCGTGCCAGATCACGACGCACAGCAGGTGCATTTTCTTCAAGCACAATAAGTATGCTGTCGATATCAGGGCCTCGGGCCAATGGAGAAACAAAAACTGTCGCTTGTTGTAGGTCACGACTCATGTCAACGGCAGTAACTGATAGTATTCCGAGCCCTTCATCTGCCAGTTCTCGCAGAATGAATTGAGAGACCTGGCGACGTACCAGTTCCGACACTCTCCGAACTCTGTCAATTCCCTGCATTGCCTACACCTAGAACTGAAAACCTAAAGACTGGGTTTTTCCTCTACAGTCTGGTAGATCTCGATCTGATCACCTTCCTTTATGTCGTTATANTTTTTGACNCCNATCCCNCATTCAAACCCCGTCTTTACNTCGGNAACATCATCCTTGAACCGACGAAGAGANTCTATTTGTCCTTCGAANATGACGACATTGTCACGNAAAACNCGCACGGGAAGATTCCTTTTAACCTCNCCTTCAATAACTCGGCANCCAGCNACCGCACCGAGNNTGGCNACCCGAAAGACATCGCGAACCTCGGCAAGTCCTATAGCCTGTTCTCTNAGNATCGGTGCCATCATTCCGGNCAGNGCAGNTTTCANGTCNTCTATCGCGTTATAAATNACGTTGTAGTAGCGAACATCAATACCCTCTGATTCAATCATCTTNCGNGCAGTTGCATCGGCTCTCACGTTGAACGCTATTATCATTGCCTCCGAAGCAGTTGCNAGATTTACATCCGANTCGTTAATTCCACCTACCATTCCNTGNACNACATGAACACCGANNGTGTCNCCNGNTATATCTTCCAANGTNGTAGTCAACGCCTCGACTGAACCTTGAACATCTGCNTTGATGATGAGATTCAGTGTTGTTTTTTCACCGNCNCNCATCTGTTCAAACACGCTTTCNAGTTTNAGTTTCTGCTGCTTTGCCAGCTTGACTTCCTTGAATTTACTCTGTCGATAGTCACTGATTTCCCTGGCCTTGCGTTCATCGATGACGACACTTGCTTCGTCACCAGAATCAGGGACACCACCTAGACCCTGAACTTCAACCGGTGTAGACGGGCCCGCTTTTTGGATAACCTTCCCAGAACTGTCGGTCATTACCCGGATCCGGCCAAATTCCTTGCCGACAAGGAGGACATCCCCTTTTCGCAAAGTTCCACTACGTACCAATACTGTCGCGACAACTCCTCGACCACGGTCTAGTCGGGCCTCTACAACTGTGCCACTGGCCGGTCCTTCGATCGGCGCCTTGAGATCCAACAACTCGGCCTGCAACAGCACCGACTCTAACAACGCGTCTATTCCGTTTCCGGTAAGTGCTGATATTTCATTTACCAATATGTCTCCCCCCCATTCTTCCGGAACGACTTCGTGGGCGGTGAGTTCTTGTTTTACACGTTCTGAATCCGCATCATCTTTGTCAATCTTGTTTATCGCAACAATCAGAGGAACACCCGCTGTTCGAGCATGATTTATTGCTTCAACTGTTTGAGGTTTTACACCGTCATCAGCCGCAACAATTAGCACCACAAGGTCCGTCACCGATGCGCCGCGTGAGCGCATAGCACTGAAAGCTTCGTGGCCGGGAGTGTCGAGGAATGTGATAGTACCTCGCTCTGTAGAAACTCTGTACGCGCCGATATGCTGTGTAATACCACCGGCTTCGCCTGCTGCTACTTTTGTCTGACGCAGATAGTCCAAAAGCGAAGTTTTGCCATGGTCGACGTGACCCATGACGGTTACGACCGGCGCTCTGTGATGCGACTCATACGCTTGAGTTTCTTCTGCAAGTAGAACCGACTCGGGGTCCACGGCTGCCGCTGCTTGACCCGTGTGCCCCATTTCTTCAACTACGAGTATCGCAGTATCCTGATCGAGAGCCTGATTGATGGTGACCAAGCTACCCATATCCATCAATACTTTGATAACTTCCGCCGCTTTTACAGACATGGCCTGAGAAAGGTCTGCGACAGTGATTGTTTCAGGCACGTCTATCATCCTCTTAATCGGCTCAGTTGGCATTTCAAACGCATGCTGGCCGGTCGTTGCTGAGGTAAGTTTTCTAGGTTTAATCGCAGGTCGAGCCTTCCTTCGGCCTCTTTTCCCTCCTGCTAGGTGTAATTCCTGATCCCCAGACGCTTTATCCCGCCCTTTCTTTTTTCTTGGCTTGTCTTCTCTGCGTCCGGCGGTTTTATGCTCCGCTGGCGGGACAGGCAGGTCACCCGACACAGGAACCTCTGACTCAACCGGAGTTGGCTTCGATTCTTGGTCGGCCTGTAATTGTTCCGCTTCTTCAGCAGCCTTGCGCTCGGCGTCCGCCTTCTCTTGCGCTTCTGCCTTGGCCTTTATTTTGGCTTCAGCTTCTGCTTCTGCAGCAAGTCGAGCCGCTTGTTCTGCTTCAGCNGCCTTTCTNGCATCTGCTTGCTGGCGNTGTAGATCCCCNCGCTTTATATANGTTCGCCGCTTTTTGAGNTCGACGTGTATNGTCCTGGCACCGCCGGTACGCGANGTCTGTTTCACGACNCTNNTCGTNCGNCGGTTCAGCGTAATACTNCCCTGCGAATCAGTCGACTCAGGTNCCACCTCACCNCGCANATATGANAGTAATTTCGTCTTTTCANCGTCNTCCAGATCGCCATCAATGGTTTTATCTAAAACNCCGGCGTTTTNNAGCTGTTGTANCAACCTTTCTTCACTCACACCGATCTGNTCGGCGAATNTCTTTACAGTTACTGCTGTCATTTGAATCTTCCNGAAATNCTATTGGGCCTCTGCAAACCAAGGTGCNCGGGCCGTCATTATGAGNTCNGCAGCCCGTACTTCATCAATNCCACTGAGTTCAACAAGCTCATCGGTCGCACATTCGGCAAGATCTTCCATTGAACGAACGCCATTTTGTGCAAATAGCCGGGCNGTNTCNTCATCCATACCNTCCATCGAGAGNAAGTCGTCTTCNGGTCTTGTTTTCTCNAGCTCAGNAAANTCACGAATNTCCAANAATTCTTTTGCNCGGCGCCGTAATTGTTCCACCAANTCCTGATCAAAACCTTCNATCTCAACCANNTCCTGAACCGGNACNTAGGCCACCTCTTCTGGCGTCAGAAACCCTTCTTCGACCAATACCTCAGCGACATCGTTNTCTATNTTCANCTGNNCNCGCAAACGCTCNCAAGATGCCTGCGCTTCGAGTTCTGCCTTTTCCAAAGCAGTNTCATCGGTCATGATATTCAATTCCCANCCCGTCAATTCNGACGCCAGTCGTACATTCTGCCCACCNCGACCGATTGCAAGAGANAACTGGTTCTCATCAACCACCACATCCATGGCCCGTGATTCCTCATCAATAATGATTGAATCAACCTCNGCCGGCTGNAGGGCCTTGATGACNAACTCAGCNGGTGATTCTGTCCAGGTGATAATGTCGATCCGCTCNAGATTGAGTTCATTTGANACACTTTGAACCCGTGCNCCNCGNATTCCGACACAAGCGCCAACCGGATCNATTTTGGGATCATTGGACNTCACTGCTATCTTGGCACGNGATCCGGGATCGCGGGAAGCTCCNAGAACTTCGATNACNCCCTGNCCAACCTCTGGGACNTCCAGTCGAAAAAGNTTNATTACNAGTTCNGGGCTCCTTCTATCCAGAATCAATTGTGGTCCGCGNGCCTCNGNCCTGACTTCCGTNAGAATACNTTTNATNCGNTCNCCGTTACGAAGCGCCTCCCTNTCAATCCAGGTNGATNTTGGTAATGATGCTTCCACACTTTCAATATCGACGATAGCCTCCCGATGCCCGACACGCTTAACAACNCCCTGGACCATCTCNCCCACTCTATCTTTGAANGTTTCATATATCCGTGAACGCTCAGCTTCACGGACTTTCTGATTGATTACCTGCTTGGCAGCNTGCGCCTCTATTCGNCCAAACNTTGCCACTNCCTCCAAGGGCTCCTCNACAAANNCGCCAACTTCATGCGCNACATCCGGATAACTGATNTTGGCAGCAGCCAGNGTCATNTGGCTGGTGGGGCTNTCAAGNTCTGCNTNGTCATCCACNATCTCCCANTGACGNAATGCCTCATAGTCACCAGTTTCCTGNTCAATCGAAACACGAACTTCNATATCTTCCCGATNTCGTTTTCGAGTTGCGGTGGCCAGTGCNGCCTCGATAGCNANAAATACCACATCTTTTTCNAGNTCTTTTTCNCGAGAAAGAACATCCGCCATCATCAAAACTTCATCTTTGGTCATGCCACAATCTCCAGAATTATCGCCGCGATCGCGGAATCTTATTCTCGAATTCCGAAACCAGTCTTGCCCGCTCCATATCGTTGTAGGCGAGTTCGTACTCCTCCCCATCAACTTCCACTACAGCCCCTTCACCCGAAACGCATTTCAATAACCCAGTGAAATTTCGCCTACCAAGGTGTGNTCTGATCATCCTTATCCTTACCCTATTGCCCTCAGCTCGACGAAAATGTTCCGGCTTGGCCAAGGGCCGATCGAGGCCCGGCGACGAGATCTCCAGTGCATACTCACCCGAAATCGGATCGTCCACATCCAGCAAAGTGNTGACTTGCCGGCTAACCATCTCACAGTCATCTAACACGATACCCCCGGGTGAATCGATATAAACTCTCAACGTCTTTGAGCCTGTACCCGTCAACTCAACCATAACCACCTCGTAGCCCATGGCTTCGATCACAGGCTCGAGCAGTTCTCGCAGTGCTGTCACATTGCCAAACATGATCACCTGCCTGCCGGGCCGAGCATAACCACCGCTGGCCCTTAAAAAGCAAACCCCGCAACAGCGGGGTCGTAGTCATACCATTATTGGTAGCGGGGGTAGGATTTGAACCTACGACCTTCGGGTTATGAGCCCGACGAGCTGCCAGACTGCTCCACCCCGCAACAAACCGCTAATTATAGTGCGGGCTTACACTTATATTCAAGATATTCCGCTCCTGAACTCAGTCGCAGCCTGTGTAAAGTAACGCCATCTGGCACTCTTTCACCAACTGGCACAGGGCCGAGCATAAAATACCTACAATCACCGCCACATGGCAACAATGCCGCGTCAGGCCAATGCAAAACGTAGACCCTAACGAACTGTCAAAATTTGAGAAACTGGCCAGCCGCTGGTGGGATCAAAACAGCGAATTTCGTCCCTTGCATGAGATAAATCCGCTGCGCTTAAACTACATTGAAGAGCAGGTCTGCTTACAGAACAAAAGAGTTATCGATATTGGTTGCGGAGGCGGCATACTCAGCGAGTCCATGTGGGAGAGGGGCGCCTCGGTCACAGGAGTAGATGCGGGGCAAGGCCCCATCTCTGTCGCCAGACTGCATGCCCGTGAACGATCAGCGCCCATCGACTACCGTCAGGGCACGGTCGAAGAGCTGGTAGATCACGAATCGGGTCAGTACGATGTGGTTACTTGTATGGAACTCTTGGAGCACGTCCCATCTCCAGCCGAAACCATTTCCGCCTGCGCAGAGCTTACCCGGGCCGGGGGCCATGTCTTTTTCTCAACAATAAACCGTAACCTCAAATCCTGGCTATTTGCTATTGTTGGCGCAGAGTATGTGCTTAACCTGTTGCCTCGTGGAACACATCACTACGAAAAGTTCATTAAACCATCAGAACTGGATCTATGGGCCCGTGATGCCGGTTTGTACCTGAGCGGATCCATCGGCCTGCATTACAACCCGATTTTCCAGGAGTACTCACTGGGTGGAGATCTCGATGTGAATTACATTTTACATTTCCGCCACGGCTCTTCAGCCACGCCTGACACTCCGGGTTCATAACCAGCTAATGAGGATCAATCATCTATTGTTCGATCTTGATGGCACTCTCGCTGACACTGCTCCTGATCTTGTAGCCGCGCTTAACTTTGTGTTGGCTCGANATGGCAAACCCACAGTNTCACTTANGGATGCCCGCTGCTGGGCCGGGGCTGGCAGCGCTCGACTTATTGAACAGGGTTTTTCTATCTCGCCTACATCAAAAGAATTTCAATNTCTTAGAAAACAGCTGCTTGATTATTATGATCANCATATCTGTGAAAGTAGCCGCCTGTTTCCGGGAATAGATCAATTACTGACCCGCCTTGAATTAGCTGGCCACAGCTGGGGAGTTGTTACAAACAAGCCGACACGTTTTACTGATCCCTTACTGAACGCGTTGGGATTGTCCGACAGAGCAGCCGTCGTGGTCTGTGGTGATACNCTACCAACCAACAAACCCGAACCCGAGCCGGTACTACATGCNTGCCGCCTGAACGGTAGAAACACCTCAACCACGGCCCTGATAGGCGATGACCTTCGCGATATCATGGCTGGCCGGGCTGCGGGCACCACTACCGTGGCCGTTACCTGGGGATACGCATCACCTGACGATCTACCGGGAAATTGGGGAGCTGATCATACGGTGGATTCCCCTGCAGAACTGGAACACCTACTGATCCATAACNGATGATGGAGCAAGCCTGATGCTGAGTGAAATCTTGATCCTGGGGGTGGTGGTCATTATTGCGATCANCGTNTTTGCNCTNATCCGCAGTCATCGCCAACANCCNNCAACCAGTNCTGACATTGCAACCCTGCTTCAGACGCATCAACAATTGATGCANGATCAACTCCTTAAACAAGAACGCGTCCTAAGGGACGCATTACTGAAACAGGATCAGTCTACTGTTGGACATCTTGGTCAACTCAAGGAACGTATGGCCGTAATCGACCATGCACAAAAAAATATTACACAGCTGTCCACCGAAGTCACTGGGCTCCGTAACGTGCTCGATAATAAGCAGGCGCGAGGCGCATTTGGTGAACTCAGGCTTGAAACACTGATTCAGGATGCACTCCCCCCGGATGCNTACAAGTTCCAGGCTACNCTAAGCAATGGCCGCCGGGCTGACTGTCTGCTACATCTACCGAATCCACCAGGACCTACTGTTATCGACTCGAAATTTCCTCTGGAGTCTTACAGATTGGTCGTTGCAGCAACCACAGAAGAAGAGAAGAAACGTCACTCGAAAGCATTCGCGGGACATGTCGCCAGCCATATTGAGGCGATCGCAACACGCTACATTATTCCCGGCGAGACATCTGAAAATGCTTTGATGTTTATACCTGCGGAATCCGTCTATGCGCAAATACATTGCGATCATCAAGATCTCGTTAAAAAAGCGTACCACAGGCGCGTTTACCTTGTCTCACCCTCAACACTGTGGGCTACCTTGAACACCATAACCGCAATTTTTCGCGACGTTAAGATGCGGGAACAGGCTGATATTATTCAGAATGAAGTCCTTGCCATGCTGGCGGATGTTCAGCGCCTGGACTCAAGAATTGCTTCTTTGCAAAAGAACTACGACGCGATGGCTGAAGATTTCAGGAGAATCCGCATCTCAACCGANAANATTATTCGTCGGGCATCAAGCATCGATGCGCTCGAACTGGCGGATGACACCGATCAACACGTCGAGTGAANCAGTTCACAGAAATATCAAAACGGACTATCCAGAATCAACGCTGTCAGTCAAGTTCAGGATCTTTGCGCACAAGGAGGTGCCGGAACTGCAACTAACAACTGGCGTTTGTAGAAAGCTGGCTGTGGTGGCCGGCCCTGCCGGTCACCACTTTACTCGCTCAACTCTGTGCATACAGCGCAAAATCTCGCCCTTAACCCCCCTCGCCAAGCGCCGCTTCAAGTTGCGGTATCGCTTCGAANAGATCTACCACCCAACCGTAATCTGCGACCTGAAATATAGGGGCTTCCTCGTCTTTGTTTATTGCAACAATCACTTTTGAATCCTTCATGCCTGCTAAATGCTGAATCGCACCTGAAATCCCGACTGCGATATATAGATTTGGCGCGACCACCTTTCCGGTTTGCCCAACCTGGTAATCATTGGGAACATANCCCGCATCAACAGCAGCCCTGGATGCCCCGACCGCTGCGTTCAATCTGTCTGCTATGCGTTCTAGCATTGCGAAATTATCTCCGCTCTGCATTCCGCGGCCACCTGAGATGATGATGTCTGCCGTCGTCAATTCGGGTCTCTCAGATCGGGTAAGTTCCTCACCAGCAAACTTTGACAATCCCGATTCCTGAGCCCCTGCAACTTCTTCGATCGCCGCCTCTCCTTCTTCTGTTGCTGATTCGAATGCCGTGGTCCGTACAGAAATCATTTTGATGGCATCTTTTGAGCGAATAGTCGCCATGGCATTTCCTGCGTATATCGGCCGGATAAAAGTATCTTCGCCTTCAATCCCGCTGATGTCTGAGATCTGCTGAACATCAAGCAGCGCTGCTGCGCGGGGCATGATGTTCTTACCGTAGGTCGATGCCGGTACAAGCACATGAGTGTACTCGCCCGCCAATTTCGCAATTAACGGTGATAGATTTTCCGCCAGCGAATCGGCAAGCGATGGATCNTCTACTTTGAGNACGCGTTTTACGCCGGTGACTCGTGCAGCATGCTCTGCCGCGGNGGCACAATTGGCCCCAGCAATCAATAAATCAATTTCATCACCCAGTTCCTGCGCCGCTGTCACAGTATTTAGTGTCGATGGCTTAAGCTCATGGTTGTCGTGTTCACCTATAACAAGAATGCTCATCTTCAGATCACCTTTGCTTCATTTTTTAATTTTTCGACCAGTTCTTCCGCACTCCCCACTCTGACCCCAGCCTCTCTTGCGGGAGGTTCGACCACGCTGACCACCTCGGTGCGAGGTGTAACATCGACATCAAGATCCGATGGGCTCAGGGTATCCAGTGGNTTTTTCTTTGCCTTCATGATNTTGGGCAGAGAAGCATATCGAGGCTCATTTAATCGAAGATCTACGGTTACCACTGCAGGGGGTACGAGCTCGAGTTTCTCCAGGCCACCGTCTACCTCCCTCGTGACCTTGACTATGCTCTCCTCAATGACAAGATCGGAAATAAACGTACCGATGGACCAGCCTAACAGTGCCGCTAGCATCTGGCCTGTCTGGTTGTTATCGCCGTCGATCGCCTGTTTACCCAATATAACCAGNCCAGGCCCTTCGCGATCCACAACAGCTTTTAGCGANTTTGCGATCGCCAATGGCTCTGGAGNTTCTTCAGTCTCAATCAATATCGCACGATCAGCACCCATNGCAAGNGCTGTTCTGAGNGTTTCCTGGCTCTGTGCGGCACCGACTGTAACGACGATGATCTCATCGACCAAACCCGACTCCTTCAGGCGGATTGCTTGTTCAACCGCAATTTCACAAAAAGGGTTCATTGCCATTTTCACGTTGTTAAGCTCAACGCCGGACTGGTCCGATTTCACACGAACCTTGATATTTGCATCGATGACCCGTTTAACGGGTACCAGTACTTTCATTGTTGTTTATCCTCTTTACACTTCAGATCCATTGTTCGACAACAAATGCTTGTTCCTTAGCCTCCCAACTGCTTGAAATACGATGACAATCCTGCTACGGATCATGTCGNCCTTTTAAAAACAGATGGCTCNCAACTGAAACTTGGAGCGCGTATTGTATTGGCCCTATCACGTATACGTCCACGTGAGAGATCACCCAACCAAACAATTGAACGACNATGTCTATCTGATTTACGCCATTTTGGGTCGCGCCACCTGACCTGGGTGACGCTGAACNTTACGCCCTGGTCGCCCGCCGAGTAGAAATCATACAATGTTCGACCCAAAATGCACTCTGAGCCANTTGATTCTACCGATACATGAGCACACGGCGAACCAAACGCGGTAACGCAAGAGAAGCCAGGCGCGAAAAACGAGCCATTACATCCACTCGGAGCGTACCCTATATCACCCGCAGGGTGCCGGTCTACGAAATGGCCAGCGAAGAATTGCTGACCACAATCGAAACCAATGCCGAAACCCTGCTCGAGGAAACCGGCATTGATTTCAGAGACGACCCACCTACCCTGTCTCTATTCGAAAACGCCGGCGCCAAGATCGATGGTGAGCGTGTTCGTTTTCCCAGAAACATGTGCAAAGAGATCATCCAGGCCTCTGCNCCACGAATGTATGTTCAACATGCCAGGAACTCGCAACGCAGCGTTAAGATTGGCGAAAACCATTGTGTGCTGGTGCCNGCTTACGGANCACCTTTTGTGCACGATCTGGATAAGGGGCGTCGTTATGCAACGCTTGAGGACTTCGAAAATTTTACCAAGCTAACCTACAGCACACCCTCAATGCACCATTCCGGTGGCACCTTGTGTGANCCTGTAGACGTACCGGTAAATAAGCGGCATCTNGATATGATCTACAGCCATCTACGCTGGAGCGACAAGCCTTTTATGGGCTCGGTAACGGCTCCGGAAAGAGCGCAAGATTCTGTGGACATGGCAAAACTTGTTTTTGGAGAANACTTCGTCGATCAGAACTGCGTCATCACAAGTCTCATTAATGCAAACTCACCAATGACATTTGATTCGACCATGCTGGGTGCGGCCCGCGTCTATGCGGAAAATAATCAGGCCAGTGTCATTTCTCCTTTCATCCTTTCCGGAGCTATGTCGCCTGTCACAGTGGTCGGCACCTGCACACAGATCCTGGCCGAAGCGCTGGCCGGCATAACCTTTACCCAATTGATCAGACCTGGCGCNCCTGTGATTTTTGGCACATTCAGCAGTGCTATATCGATGCAATCGGGCGCGCCGACATTCGGCACACCGGAACCNTCTATGGTCCTTTATATAATGGCTGCCCTGTCCCGGCGCCTAGGCGTGCCTTATCGCAGTGGCGGTGGCTTGTGCGCTTCAAAACTACCAGATGCCCAGGCAGCCTTTGAATCTGCCAATACNCTGCAGACCGCGATGCTTGCGGGTGTTAACTTTATGCTTCACACCGCCGGCTGGTTAGAGGGAGGACTCTCCATGGGCTACGAAAANTTTGTTCTGGATGCTGATCAGGCTGCAATGATTGAAGTCTTCTTGNCNGGCGTTGATGATTCTGAAAACGGACAGGCCATGGCTGCATTGCGCGAGGTTGGCCCGGGCAATCATTTTCTGGGTTGTGACCATACGCAAGCCAACTTCGAAACGGCTTTCTATCGATCCAGCACCGCTGACAATAACAGCTTTGAACAATGGGAATCGGAGGGTGCTTTAGACGCAGCCAAGCGGGCAAATCAGATGTGGAAATCCACCCTGGCTGAATATGAGTCACCACCTATCGATCCCGGAATCGATGAAGCCCTTAAAGATTTCATCAAAAGACGTAAGTCTGAAATGCCTGACGTCAACTACTGAGATCACCATCATCGTCAAATACGACAATGACGCGACGATTTTGGCGGCCCTTTTTTTCGATTTTCTTTATCCTCACCCGGCCGATCTCGCCCGTCGCTGCTACGTGCGTTCCGCCACAGGGTTGTAGATCTACTCCCGAAAATTTAACCAATCTGATGGTACCAGTCCCTGTAGGGGGTTTAACAGACATCGTTCTGACCAGTTCAGGCTGAGCAGCAAGTGACTCTTCGGTAATCCATTCCAGCGTCATTTCACTGTTCAACCGAATGACTTCATTTAGACGCTCTGACAACTGTGCCTTATCTATCGTTTCAGGCAGATCAAAATCCAACCGCCCCCGTCCATCCCGTATAGAACCACCAGTGACAGCTGCCGGTACTACACTGCACAACATATGCATACAGCTGTGCATACGCATCAAGCGATAACGTCTATTCCAGTCAATACGCAGTTGAATCTCCTCCCCGATGAAAGGCAGAGAGCTAACCTCTCCTATAAGGTGAATCAATCCTTCGCTGGAATGGTATTGCGTATCAACAATCGGCACCTCCGATCCAGCAGCACGAATCATCCAGCCGATATCCCCGGGCTGACCCCCACCTTCCGGGTAAAAAACAGTCTTATCCAGTTGTACTCGATTTTCGTTAACAGCGATAANGACAGCTGNGCACTCGCGAAGGTAAGCATCAGAGCGAAACAACTCTTCGGTCATACGAAAACCCTGTTTTATAATGGGAGCCTATTCAGTCTAACTCACAGAACAAAGATCACCCAGCCAAGCATTTTAAGCTGTCAACTGATGTTTATTTCCACAAGTGATGGCTGTCGGTAATTTGTCCGTGATGCACCGCATAAGACCCGTCATACGGTAAGGATCTCGTCTGGAGCACCAACNATCNATCACANCACTGAAAAATTGTATGGATTGCAGTACTGGCCAACGTGGGTAGGCGTATTTTTTGTGCGTATCCTGAGTCTTATGCCCCTGCCGTTTCTCTATTACGTGGGCGGACTGTTTGGTGACGTTCTTCGANTGTGTGTACCTTCCCGGCGGCATATTGCATCCCGNAACCTACAGTTGTGNTTTCCCNACCANTCNGCCCTTGAGCATAAGTTACTTTTACGCCGTAATTTCAGAAATACGGCCCGAATGTTCCTTCTGTCCGGGTTTGTCTGGTGGGGAACGAAAAAGGCTTTCGACCAAAGCATTACAATCAAAAACGAACATTACTTAGCCAACGCCAACAACAAAGGGCAAGGGGTAATTTTGCTCGCACCCCATTTTGTTGCGATGGAGGTCGCCGGCATGTACGTTTCCTCCCGCTATCCCAGTGTCAGTATTTACCAAAACAATCGAAACAAAGTGCTCGATAAACTTATGCTACAGGCCAGGAGCCGATTTGGTGGAAAGATGTTTGAACGGAAAAGCGATCTTAAAAGTTTGATTCGGTCTATCCGCGACGGAATGATCTGTTACTACCTGCCAGATCAGGATCCTGGTCCTCGACGTGCAGTATTCGCGCCGTTCTTCAACGTGCCGACCGCCACCTGGCCAGTGTTGGGCAGAATGGCGCGGATGACCCGTGCTGTGGTATTGCCGTGCACCGCCCGCATTCTAGAGGGTGGAAAAGGGTTTGAGGTTATTCTGNATCCACCCCTGGAGGATTTTCCAACCGGCGACACGCAATTGGACAGCGAAANTATGAANCGGGCTATAGAGCAGTGCGTTCGTCGGTTACCGGACCANTATTTCTGGGTTCACAAACGNTTCAAGACCAGACCNCCGGGATCCGAAGCCATTTACTGAATCGTCAAGATCGCCTTCAAGCACCAGCCACAATCTGGGCGATACTTTCTCCGACATCCCGACACAATCCCTTGCCACCCATATCAGGGGTTCTAACACCGTCTGGTGATGCTAATAATTGCTCTATCGCCGCCATTACGGCCTTACCGGCTGCCTGTTGACCGAGATGATCAAGCATCATCACACCGGACCATATCTGACCAATTGGATTCGCGATGCCTTTACCGGCAATATCCGGTGCAGAGCCGTGCACAGGTTCGAAAAGGGATGGAAATTCTCGTTCAGGATTAAGGTTCGCCGAAGGTGCAATAGCTATCGTTCCGGTCGTGGCGGGACCCAGATCCGAAAGAATGTCACCAAAAAGGTTGCTGGCAACGATCACGTCGAACCAGTCAGGGCTAAGCACCAGACGGGCAGAAAGAATATCTATGTGGTATTGGTCAGCCGTCACCCCAGAATAATCTTTGCCGTTNACCTCAAACCGCTCGTCCCAGTAGGGCATTGAATGAATAATTCCGTTTGACTTGGTCGCTGACGTCAGGTGGTTACGACGGGTTGCGGCCAGTTCAAACGCAAAACGTTGAATTCGATNGGTGCCGATTTTGGTAAATACAGACTGCTGAACGGCCGCCTCCTGGTCTGTCCCGCTATAAATGCGGCCGCCTACTTCAGAATACTCGCCTTCATTGTTCTCTCTGACAATGAGGTAATCAATATCACCGGGGCCACGGTCTCTTAATGGTGAGATCATCCCCGGCAGCAGTCGCACTGGACGCAAATTAACGTACAGTTTCAAACCACGGCGCATGGGGATCAGCAGATTCCAGAGTGACACGTGATCAGGCACACCGGGAAAGCCCACAGCACCGAAATAGATCGCATCAAAATTACGCAGTTGTTCCAGGCCATCAGCAGGCATAATTTCACCGACACTGTGAAAACGCTCACAACTCCAGTCAAATTCGGACCAGCTGAACTCGAAATCAAAACGCCTAGCAGCCGCTTCCATCACCTTGACGCCTTCGCTGAGCACTTCACGGCCAATACCATCGCCGGGGATTAGTGCAACTCGATAGTTATTNTTCACTTCAGANNCTCTTGGNNGATTTCGAACGGGNCAGGTCAAGTGAACCNTCACCTAGACAACTGTTCAACAACACCTGGAGCCCGAACCTCTGCACGCACGCCCACACAAGGAGGNATTGCCGGATTGCACGCATTCCAGATTTCCTGATTTCAATCTAAAGTGATTGACATAGTATCGATGATAACAACAATNCACAAACCTCAGATACGGATCTCGATAGGCACCACGATAGGGTTATTGTGACGATGCGAAGGATCAGCGCTAGCGGTTCATTTTAACGAATCCAGTAAATCCGAATAATCCAACCGGTCTGCCATGGCGTTTAATCGTGCTCAGATTACGGCTACAGCCTTTAAGGCATTAGTTGCTTGAAGCTTCCCGTCGTACCGCCGTCGCTCCAGCCGGGAGATCACCCCACGAATTACTACAAACATCAGACTGGCGAGAAATATACTTAGAAAAAAGCCGGCAGCGAGACCGGCTGCCTCACCTGACATCACGATCAGGTAATTCACCCATTGACTAACGATCACAGCATTGATGGTCACCAGCACNAGCCACAGACCGTACTCCTGCAGATTACGCATAACGTNCTCCTGAAATTGAGGAACCGTCAGTCTGCGTCAGCNTGTGGCTCACCAGATGAGCTACTGTNACCCCTGAGCGAGCAATNCAATANCCAGAACNCGACCAGCNTCACCCTGCTTTGGGATCNCCTTGCGCCAGCAGTGCCCTGAAATACTCCACGGTTCTGCNCAATCCCTCNTCCAGTGCAATACTCGGCTGCCAGTTGAGTTGCGCCTTCGCCAGTGTAATATCAGGGCGTCTCTGCTGTGGGTCATCTTGCGGCAACTCCTTATAGATAATTTTCGATCTCGAACCGACCAGGGCCAATACTCTTTCTGCCAGCTCCTTAATTTGAAACTCATCTGGGTTGCCGAGATTTACCGGGCCGGTGCAATGGTCTTCGGTCCGCATTAGGCGTATCAGCCCCACCACGAGATCATCGACGTAACAAAATGAACGTGTCTGTGAACCATCACCGTAAATCGTCAAGGATTCCCCTTTCAGGGCTTGCACAATGAAATTAGACACCACGCGGCCATCATCGGGATGCATCCTTGGGCCATAGGTATTAAATATGCGGGCGACCTTGATCGGAAGATTGTGCTGTCTATGGTAATCAAAAAATAGCGTTTCTGCGCAACGTTTACCCTCGTCGTAGCAGGAACGCGGACCGATCGGATTGACATGCCCCCAGTAGTGTTCGGGCTGCGGATGCTCTTCGGGGTCACCGTACACTTCGCTGGTCGATGCTTGAAGGATTTTCGCACCGGTTCTTTTAGCGAGTCCCAGCATGTTGATTGCACCATGAACGCTGGTTTTCGTCGTTTGGACAGGGTCGTGTTGATAATGAATCGGCGACGCCGGGCAGGCCAGGTTGTAGACCTCATCAACCTCAATATATAACGGGAAAGTAACATCGTGACGAAGCAATTCGAAGTTCGGCTTCCCCAGTAGATGTTGTACGTTGGCTCTTGACCCGGTATAGAAATTATCTAGACACAATACATCTGCCCCCTCTTCGACCAGAACCTCGCACAAGTGTGAACCCAAGAAGCCCGCCCCACCGGTTACCAAGACTTGTTTGTGTGAGTGACCTGAGTGGGTCACATCTTTTTCAGTCGTATTAATTGGAAATTCTCAGTTGAAGAAATGCTGTTGATCGTAAAAATGGTGCCGGCGAGAGGATTTGAACCTCCGACCTGAGCATTACGAATGCCCTGCTCTGCCAACTGAGCTACACCGGCACAATCGGTTTAGGTTCGGATACGTCTCAACGTTTTGCGAGCGTGCTCATTATATTCTTTCCACCACCAACCTGCCTAATGACATCGTCACTTTTACAGATCTTTCAGTTCGGGTGGTAGCGTAAAGGACACACCTTCGTCTACGGTAGACCGTCCGTTTACGAGTTCTCCACCTCTTGCCTCTAGATCCTGGATAACATTCGCAACCAACGCTTCCGGCGCCGATGCCCCAGCTGTTATACCAATTGTTGAGACCTTGCTCAGCCATTCCGATTGAATGTCCTGGGCGCCATCGACCAGATACGCTGTACGCCCCTGCCGTTCGGCAATCTCACGCAGACGGTTCGAGTTTGAACTGTTTTCAGAACCAACAACGAGTATCAACTCACAGCTTTCAGCCANCTTCTTTACGGCATCTTGCCGATTCTGAGTGGCATAGCAGATATCATCGCGGCGCGGACNTTCAATTNNTGGGAACCGAATTTTGAGACGATCCACAATCTTCTTTGTATCATCGACCGACAANGTCGTTTGTGTGACATAGGCTATCGACTGGGGCGTTGAAACCGTTAGAGAAACANCNTCTTCGATGGATTCCACCAGATGGATCTNGCCCGTCGCCCGACCGAGNGTCCCCTCGACNTCGGGATGGCCAGCGTGCCCGACCAGAATAACNANTTTGCCTTCCCGCCCATAGCGTGCAACCTCTGAATGCACCTTGGTAACCAACGGGCATGTTGCATCGAATACCTTGAGATTTCGATTCGCCGCCTCCTGTTGAACCTCTCGAGATACCCCGTGCGCACTGAAAATGACAATAGATTCGTCTGGTACCTCGCACAACTCATCTACAAATACCGCACCAGCCGAACGGAGTTGATCGACCACACTACGATTGTGGACTACTTCGTGCCGAACATAGACAGGTGGGCCATAACGCGATATCGCTGTTTGGACGATCTCAATTGCACGATCCACACCGGCACAAAAACCCCGTGGACTGGCTAGTGACAGCCGAGCTCTGATCAGTGCCAAATCTGATTTTGCCACGATTTTTCAGCGTCCCTACGAGCCTGCCTGAACCGACACAATCTTGATCTCGTAGCGTACGTTCTTACCGATAAGCGGATGATTGAAATCCATCAAAACCTTTTGACCCTCAACCCGAACCACACGACCCGCNGACACGTCGCCATGAGGAAGGTCAAATTCAAACAAGGCACCAACAACCGGCTCGACTCCAGATGGAAACTCACTGAGTGGGAAAATGATCGTGTTGTCATCGTCTGCTACCCCGAAGACCTGTTCTTCGGCATCGATATCAATATGATAAGCCTCACCCAAGTGTCGGCCAGCGAAAGTTTCTTCCAGCTTCGCAGGTAGAGCGCCCTCCCCCAGACACACACTTTCGGGATTTGCTCCCGAGGACTCAATGACACGGCCATCGGCAAGCAGCACCCGATAGTGAAACAACACGGTTTCATTCCCAGTGACAACCCTGTTCAACTCGCACAAATCAACGCGTCCCTGGTGTCCTGCGGAGTGACCCGAATATGTCCAATAGAACAATCAATGCGCCCATAGTTATTCCCACATCCGCCACATTGAAAGCCGGCCAATGCCAAGCTTGCCAATACAGATCGACGAAATCGATGACATACCCGTGACTGACACGGTCTATGATATTTCCCACGGCGCCTCCCANAATGAGCATAAGACCNAGTCTNAAAAACCCGCTGGCCGGACCCGGTCGAAGAAGAGTTGTCATTATCAGAGTACTGATGACGATCCCCACCGTGACAAAAAACCATCGCTGCCAGCCACCCGAATCAGCCAGAAAACCGAATGCCGCGCCCTGATTCAATACCAGTGCCAGATTAAACCCAGGTACAACAGTGTATACCTCGCCTAGGTCAAGTCTATCCACCGCCANCTGTTTTGTCAGTCGATCGAGTGCCACCACGACCCCCGCACCGACCAGATACAACAATCCACCGAGATCACATTTCAGACGCATCACAAGATCTCATAGAGGATACANCTGTCTCAAAAACTCGCGTGCCTGCTCAATATCCCGACCGATCTGTACTTTTAATCCATCGAAAGACTCGAAATNTTTTTCTGGCCGTATCTTGTGCCTGAACTCAACTGTCAGTCGCTGACCGTAAAGTGTCTCATTGTGATTCAGAAGGTGCACTTCGACCAGAAATCGCTTACCCCCAACTGTCGGTCGAAATCCCACATTGACGACACTATGAAGCCTTTCACCACCACATCTACGTACAGTTGCCGCATAGACGCCCCCGACTGGTAAATTGCTGTGTCGAAGCATCAAATTTGCGGTTGGAAACCCCCATGTCCGGCCCCGCTTATCGCCATGGGCGACTCGAGCAGTGATAGTAAATGGCCGACCCAGTAAGCGCTCTGCCAGGGGAAAGTCGGCATCCTGNAGAATCTGGCGAATTCGTGAACTACTGACCCGGTGATCGTCAACAACAAAAGTATCAACTGAACTGACTGCGAAATCAGCTTGATNACCTATTTNTTNCAGCAGGCTGAAATCTCCTTTCCGATCACGACCGAACCTGAAATCATCACCGACAATCAGGGNTCGTACACCCAATCCNTTGATTAGATATANCTCCACAAATTCCTCGGCCGACATTCCTGCCAACAGCGCATTAAATCGNAGACACACCACCTTATCGACCCCGGCTTTATCCAATTGTTCGAGTTTTTCCCGAAAAGTCGACAATCTCGGGGGNGCTGTTGTGGGATTGAAGAATTCGTGGGGATGCGGGTCAAAAGTCAACACTGTTGCCGGAACATCGGCACGCTGCGCCTCTCTTTGCAGCATTTCTATCAACCTCAGATGTCCCAGGTGAACACCATCAAAATTACCAATCGACACGACACTCGGTTTTGCGCTGCTGGGGATATTCTGGCGCCCTCTGATCAGTTCCATAGCTATTTGCTTTCCGGCATATCAGCAAAAATCGTTCAAGCGTGCCATTTACGCCCAAACTGGCGCTGTCTCTTCAATCAGTGATTTTACGGGCTTTCGATCATCAAACTCGCAGTCGTAATCCCGAAAGTATCCGATTTTCAATTCCGGAAACCGCCAACAGAGATAGCCTTCACCGGTATCGAAATCGACCCGCCACAGACCGTTGGGTATAGCACCGAGTCTGGCGATACTGACGATCCACTTGCGTACAAGTTTCTCGTACTCATCAGCGATTGCAATTCGTCGAGGGTCACACAGGAGCATCAATTCGAGCCGTTGATCAAGCCTGGACAACCGTTCATATGCGTTCTCAGTGATCTTTCTGACAACAGGCAACAACTCCGCAGCCTCCGCAAGGACATACAGCTTGGAGTCGGCAGGACTGCCAATCTGTACGATAACTGCTGATCCTGATTGCTCAACACTCTTCACAGGTTGCTATCTAAGTCTGACGTTGAAATAGGCGGTGTGGTTTTAGACCGACCACATATAAGCAAACGAAATATACTATTGTTCCTGCCGGCACCCACATTACCAGCTGCCACAATCGACCGCCGACCGATTCATCAACCCAAAACTGTGGTTCCGGCACACCGAACCGCAGTACGACACCCATCACGATAGCCGCGGCCGCTGTTTTAACTGCAAAAATACCCATGTCCGGCCCCGACGAATATCCCAAATCACGAACTAAATAGCGATAAAGCAGCCCGGCATTAACAATGCCCGATATTGACACCGCTGCTGCCAGGCCCACATGATCGAACGACAGCACCATCGTCAGTATGACTGCGCACAGCGCGTTGACGACCATCGCAATAACACCTGCTCGAACCGGTGTTTTAGTATCTTTTCTGGCATAAAACGCAGGTGCCAGGACCTTCACCAGAACAAAACCGATCAATCCCGGCGAGAAAGCGACCAGGCTTTGGGCTGCCATGCGCGCATCCTCGACAGAAAATTTACCGTACTGAAATAACGTCACCATAAGCGGATATGCAAGAGCGACCAGTGCGACCGCAGCGGGAAACACCACCAGTAACACCAAACGCAGTGCCCACTCGATGGTCTGAAAATATTCCTCTTCAGCACGTTCGGATATCTGTGTGGCAAGTTTTGGCAAAATCACTGTTGCCAAGGCGATGCCGAAAACACCGACCGGAAACTCCATCAGTCGATCGGAGTAATACAGCCAGGAAACACTTCCTGTTACCAGAAATGATGCCAGCACTGTATTAATAAGCAAGTTGATCTGGGCAACTGACACGCCAAACAGCGCTGGCAGCATCAACGTGAAGACCCGTCCGACACCTTCGGCCGCCACTGCCTGGGTGCCCTTTCCAGTCATTATTTTTGGAGAAGGTAGGCGCTTCTCGAAGGCCAAGAAAGGCAACTGGAATCCAACCTGGACCACCCCGGCTACGAGCACACCGATACCAAGGGTAAGCGCTTTATTGGTAGCAAACGGAACTGCCCAAATGACAGCACCGATCAAACACAGGTTCAAGAAAACCGGCGTGACTGCCGGGACTGCAAATCGACCACGCGTATTGAGAATTCCACCCGCCATAGCAACCAGCGAGACAAAGAAAAGATACGGGAAAGTAAACCGCAGTGCGTCCACAGTCGCTGCGTACTTATCAGCATGCTCAACAAAACCCGGCGCGATTATCGTTACCAGCCATGGCGCACCCAGAACCCCCAACAGAGTAAAAAGCAGCAGAATCAGCGCCAGTCGACCCAACATCAGGTCCAAAAAAACTCTCACCTGGGGTGCTGGATACCGAGATTCGTATTCTGCATAGACCGGTACAAAACCTGCCGAAAAAGCACCCTCGGCAAAAATTCTCCGAAAAAAATTGGGGATTCTGAACGCAACAAAGAAAGCATCCGCGACCAGTCCACTGCCCAGGAATTGCGCAAACGCAATATCACGGATAAGTCCAGTTATCCGCGACAACAACGTCATCAGACTGACTGTCATGGTCGATCTGAACATCTTATGCAAAACCATAGTCCTAACAGTCCATTAGCATCTACAAAAAGGTCGAGTGGCTAACCTCATTTTGAGCACAACACTCGAATTTTCGATTGACAAACAGGTATCGGATGAAGATACTTGCGCCTCATTTTTGCAGTAATATCTACAAGAGAACACGGTTTGGCAAATACACTCCAGGCTAGAAAACGGGCGCGTCAAGCGACAGTGCATCGCGCTCGCAACATGTCGCAACGCTCATCGATGCGTACCAGCATCAAAATATTCCTCAAATCACTCGAAAACGAGGATAAAGAAGCGGCCACAAATTCGTATCGGGAAGCCGTGTCAAAAATTGATCAATCAGCCCGGAAAGGCCTCGAACACCGAAACAAGGCTGCCCGATTGAAAAGCCGCCTGAATGCCCGCCTAAAAGCTCACGCAAGCTAATCACGCTCTGTCTTATTTCTGGACACTTATCGTCACTGAATCACGATATTGTCACGGTGTATCAATTCGGGTTCGTCAACATACCCCAGAATCTGTTCGATCTTAGCGCTGGGCTGTCCAATAATCTGGCTGGTCTCAGCTGAACTGTAATTAACTAGGCCACGCGCGATAACCACTCCTGTGGTGTCATCGACACAATCGACCAGCCCCCCTCTCTCGAAGACGCCTTCAACGGCAAGGACACCCACAGGCAATAAGCTACGCCCTGACTGAGTCAGCACCTTAACAGCACCAGAATCTAGCAACAATCGACCACTCGCCCGCAGTCGACCGGCAAGCCATTGTTTTCGAGCTGTCAGACGCCCAGATCCCGCCTTCAGCAACGTACCTTTAACACGACCATCGAACACCTCAGTCAAGCGTCCAGCATGGCGGCCTGACAATATGATGGTCGATGCGCCCGACCGGGCTGCTTTCCCGGCTGCCTGCAGTTTTGTCAACATACCGCCGCGACCCAATTTACTGCCCGGGCCGGCGTACTGTTCCAACAGCGAATCACCCGCCACGCCTTCTCGTATTAACTGGGCATCCTCTGCTGAGTTGGGATCCCGGTCATACAGACCTTCCTGATCGGTTAAGATCAGCAAATACTCCGCTTCAATCAGGTTGGCCACCAGAGCGGCCAGTGTGTCGTTGTCACCGAACCTAATCTCCTGTGTGACCACGCTGTCGTTTTCATTCACAACGGGCACCGTGCCAAGCTGAAGTAGTGTCCGTAATGCACTTCGTGCATTCAGGTATCGGCTACGATCTGTGAGATCGGCATCAGTCAGCAAAACCTGGGCTGCTTGTACACCGTACTCGCTAAATGCTCGCTGGTAGGTCTCAACCAACCCCATCTGACCAACCGCGGCAGCCGCCTGTAGTTTATATAACTCTCTAGGTCGTTCCTGCCATCCGAGACGCTGCATCCCCTCAACAATAGACCCCGAAGACACCAGGACAACGTCCACGCCTCGCTCACGCAACTCAACCACCTCACCAACCAGCCGCGTAATCATCCGTCGATCCAGACCTGACGTCAGATCGGTCAACAACGCACTGCCAATCTTTACCACCCAACGCCTATCCGTTACTTTCATTGTTACACCGATCGATCCAGTTGTACGAGCCAGCGTTGAACCTCAAGCATTACCTCGCGACACCCTTTGCCCGTAAAGCCAGAAACAGTAAAGCTGGGTGATGTCCAGCTCAGCGATTCAACCAGAGCTTGGAGAATTTGGTCAGCTTCTTCATCCGGCATTAGGTCTACCTTATTCAATACGAGCCAGCGTGGTCTACCCGCAAGCTCGGAGTCAAATTCGGCCAGCTCGTGTTCAACCGTCTGAATATCCGCCACTGGGTCGTTTGATGTCTCAGGCCCAATATCTACCATATGCAGAAGAAGCCGAGTCCGCTTCAGGTGATTGAGAAACCGGACCCCTAAGCCGACTCCTGTTGCAGCGCCTTTGATAAGCCCGGGTATATCTGCGATCACGAAACTGTTGTCCGTATCGACATCAACAACACCGAGTTCGGGGTGTAATGTCGTAAATGGATAGTCGGCGACTTTGGGCCTTGCTTGTGAAACAGCACGCAAGAATGTCGACTTACCCGCATTAGGAAGCCCCAGTAAACCTACATCCGCCAATACCTGCAATTCGAGCCGAAGCGTGCGTGCATCACCCGGCGTCCCTGGCACCGTCCGCCTTGGCGCTCGGTTGGTACTGGACTTAAAGCGCATATTGCCAACTCCGCCACGGCCGCCCTGCGCCACGACAAATGCCGTGTCTGATCGATTCAAATCCGTGATTCTTTCCTTGGTATCCGCATCAAATACCAACGTTCCCGCTGGTACGCGAATGCGGCAGTCGTCACCCCCAGCACCTGTTCGGTTTCGACCAGCTCCCCCTTTGCCGTTGACAGCTGAAAACTTTCGCTTGTACCGGAACTGCGCCAGCGAATTGATCCCACCATCGCTCACAAGCACAACGTCGCCTCCTCGACCACCATCACCACCGTCAGGCCCGCCGCGCGGTACAAATTTCTCGCGCCTGAAACTCAGGCATCCATCTCCACCTCCGCCGGCACGAACTTCAATAATGGCTTCGTCTATGAATTTCATCCGGTGTCGCCTCGTTACAAAAAACCCCGCTCATTCGGCGGGGCGTTTCGCGCAACCATTTGTGACAATCGCTCAGCTTTCAGCAAGCACGCTCACGGTTCTTCGACTCTTAGGGCCTTTGACGTCGAACTTGACCTTACCTTCTGTCAGCGCAAACAAAGTGTGGTCCTTGCCCATGCCGACGTTTACACCCGGATGAAATGAACTGCCGCGCTGGCGTATGATGATATTGCCTGCGCGCACAGTCTGACCGGCATATCGCTTAACGCCAAGTCTCTTTGATTCTGAGTCGCGGCCGTTCCTCGAACTGCCTCCTGCCTTCTTATGCGCCATGAATTAATTCCTCTGAGCTTGAACTTAGGCGTTTATCTCGGTGACCTTCAACTGGGTAAACGCTTGTCGATGACCTTGTGTACGGCGATACTTTTTTCGGCGCTTCATTTTAAACACCCTTATTTTTTTGTTGCGACCATGTCCAACAATCTCCGCTTTGACCGACGCGCCCGTCACAAGCGGTGTACCGACTTTTACCTCACCCCCATCCGAGACCATCAGTATCTGCGATAATTCGACAATGTTTCCTACCTCATCGGATAGTTTTTCGACTTTGACACTGTCTCCAACTCCAAGCCGATACTGCTTTCCACCTGTTCTAACAACCGCATACATTATTGTGTCTCCGCTGATATTCGGGCAATATTGGGGTGATCAAGGTGCAAATAACCTTAAATCGGCGCCGAATTTTATTTCATCGGTCGAGCACCGTCAATTGTCCTTCCACCAGTAGATATACCTAAGTATGAGCAGTCGGCCCATGTCAACACCGTCTAATTTACAACCAAACAAGAGGCAGTTGCACCCAGCAACAACCAATTCGGGCACGTTACTTACTGAAATCATGGCACTGGTATCAGATGATCTTTCTGCGATCAAGCGACACATTGAAAATCAGATTGAATCTGATATTCCGCTTATACGGGAAATCGGCCGCTACATCGTTGACGCTGGTGGTAAGCGGTTACGGCCAATAACACTGTTACTGGCAGCGCGATCGCTCGGTTACCAGGGCACCGCGCACATCGACCTGGGTGCCGTCATTGAATTCATCCATACGGCCACTCTCCTGCATGATGATGTCGTGGACAAGTCAGATCTGCGACGAGGACGCAAA
>PCBE01000060.1 GCA_002731295.1 Acidiferrobacteraceae bacterium
TGACCGGGGGTACGGTGGCAGCAGCCCGTGCAGGCGAACGAGGCGCGACGCTGGCGATGCACTCGGTATGGGGGTTTTCGGGGGGGTTCCTTGGTCCCTTGGTGGTGGGTGTGGTGCTGGACCTGGCAGGTGGCCGGCAATCGATTCAGGGCTGGGGGCTGGCTTTTGTCGCCATGGCCGCCGGCTCGGCACTTGCTCTGGTCGGCCTTCGCGCGCTGCTGTCACGGTTGCCCCGGACAGCAAGGTAGAAAACATGCATGCCCCTGATCGAACTGGGTTGGCCCCAACGGGAGGTTGTCTTTGAGACATCTCGATATTGCCGTGATCGGCGGTGGGCTGCTGGGTTCCGCGTTTGCCTATGGCTTAAGCGTTGACGGCGGGTGTGTGGGATTAATTGATGAAGGTGATCACGCCATTCGTACGGCACGTGGCAACTTCGGCCTGGTCTGGGTACAGGGCAAGGGTCTTAGCATGCCGGACTATGCCCGCTGGAGTCTGCGCTCGGCCTACGCCTGGACACCGTTCAGTGAACAACTCCATGCGCAGACCGGGATATCAGTCGAATACCATCGCCCGGGCGGGTTTTATGTCTCGCTCGATGAGCAAGAGTTTGCGGATAACCTGGCCTTGCTGAAGCAGCTGCGGAATGAAGCCGGTGAAGACGGCTATGATTATGAAATCGTGGAACGGTCCGCTTTGCGTGAACAACTCCCGGAGATCGGTCCCGCTGTCCCGGGTGCAACCTATTGCCCGCATGACGGCCACGCCAATCCACTGAAACTGCTGCGCGCGCTGCAGGAAGGTTTTCAACTGAACGGAGGCGTCTACACACCGCGTGCCAAGGTCACCCGCATAGCGCCGGTGACTACCGGTGGATTCGAGATTCACTGTGATGGCGGGCACCGGTTCGGGTGTGACAAACTTGTGATCGCAGCGGGTCACGGTTCAGTTGAGCTTGGTCATCACCTGGGCATGGAAATTCCTATATTTCCGGTTCAGGGGCAGGTCGTGGTGACCGAGCGCGCGCAAATGACCATGGCCTATCCGACCAATTACGTCCGCCAGACTGACGATGGGAATTATCTGCTGGGCCCGTCGGCGAGAGACGTCGGCTTCAATGATGAAACCGAAACCACTACATTGCGCGACATCACCCGGCGCTGTACCACCGCTTTTCCGCATCTCAAGCACCTGCGTGTGCAGCGGACCTGGGCCGCACTGCGGATCATGACGCCGGATGGCTTTCCGGTATACCTGCAGTCTGAGGCCTATCCAGAGGCATTCTCTTTTTCGTGCCACAGTGGTGTGACGCTGGCGGCGGTGCATGCCACGGACGTGTCGCGCTGGGTGCTCGATGGCCAGATACCGTCACGATACCGCTGTTTTCACCCGGAACGATTCAATGTTCCGGCGTAGAGACCGAGTCAGTGACCCAGTCACGATCTGGTTCTGTGATCGGGCAATCGAGGCTGTAGCGGACGACTCGGTTGCAGCGGCATTGTTGGCTGCCGGCATCTCGTGCTTCGGGCGAACACCCGTCAGTGCAGCGCCGCGGGCTCCGTTTTGCATGATCGGCAATTGTTTTGACTGCCTGGTCGAAATCGATGGTGAGACTAATCTGCAGGCGTGCCTGGTGACGGTGCGCGACGGTATGCGAATCCGTCCCCATTCCGGGTCACGGCTTGGCGATTCCGAAGGACGCACATAACTATGCCTGAGAACGTCGTCATTGACGTCGTGGTGGTTGGTGCCGGACCGGCCGGCATGACTGCCGCCAGCTGCTTGGCACAAAGCGGTGTTCGGGTGCTGGTGCTGGACGAGCACACGGCACCCGGTGGCCAGGTATACCGCAGTGTTGAGAAAGTCACTGACAAGAGATCTGCAGACCTGAATGTTCTGGGTAGTCATTACCGCAACGGATCGAAACTGGTTGAGCGCCTACACAGCAGCGGTGCACAGTACTGGCCCGGCACGAGTGTCTGGGAGATCTCTGCCGCTGGAGAGCCGACGCTTGCAGTCGGTGTCGTACGCGATGGGCGGGTGCGACTGATCCAGGCTGGTCATATTATTCTTGCGACCGGTGCGATGGAGCGTCCAACACCATTTCCGGGCTGGACGTTGCCCGGTGTGATGACTGTGGGTGCGGCACAGACGCTGCTTAAATCCTCAGGCCTGGTGCCGGACGGGCGCATCGCGGTTGCCGGCAGTGGACCTTTGCTTTACCTGTACGTCAGCCAGCTGATTAAAGCAGGGAAAAAACCGCAAGTTATCCTTGATACGCGGCCGCGGGCATCGTTGCAGGCCAAGCTGTCGGTACTGGCTGCGCTGACCGTCGATCCCGCATCGATGTTCCGGGGGTTGGGGTGGATGCGCGAAGTACGCCGGGAGGTGCGGGTCCGTGAGAGGGTTCATCGACTGCGTGCCGGCGGCGTCGAAAAACTCTCCAGCATCAGCTATGAGTCTTGTGATCGACAGTTCACTGATGACGTTGATCTGCTGCTGGTGCACGATGGCGTCATACCCAACACCTGGCTCGCCATGTCGGCCGGTTGCCGGCATCACTGGCATGTACAGCAGCGCTGCTGGGTGCCAACCATTACCGGGGCAGGGCAGACGAGCCGCCAGTCCGTGTCAGTTGTAGGCGATGCGGCCAGTATCATGGGTGCCGATGCGTCGGTTCTGCATGGTGAAGCGGTAGCCAGCGAGGTGATTGCCTGTCTTGAAGGTAAGCAACAAAATGCTGCCGGAAACGCAGCCCACCCATTGCTGGTTAGACAACAGCGCTTGCTTCGGCGCTGCCTTGATCAGTTTTACCCCCCAGCGCAGGAATTTGAGTTGCCGCCGGATGATGAGACCATTGTTTGTCGTTGTGAGGAAGTGACNGCCGGACAGATNAGGCAGGTGGCCACATTAGGCTGTGTCGGTCCGAACCAGGGCAAGGCGTTTACCCGCTGCGGCATGGGACCGTGCATGGGGCGCAAGTGTGGTGTGACGGTCAGTCGGCTGATTGCCGAGCACCATGGGNTGNGCATGGACGAGGTCGGGCACTACCGGATCCGGCCGCCGGTCAAGCCGATCACCGTGGCTCAGCTAGCTGAGCTTGAGATAGATACTGACGCGCACACGGCCTGATGGGATAAGGGTCTAGGCTTTCATCTCCAGGCGCCGNCGGTGCAGCGCNGGTTCGGTATACCCGTTGCGCTCTTCGCGGCCGCCAAAGATCAGATCCTGCGCCGCCTTGAACGCATAGCCATTGAACTTCGGTGCCATGTCGATATACAGCGGGTCGCCGGCGTTCTGACGATCGACCACCTTGGCCATCCGTGCCAGTGCTGCATTGACCTGGTCTTCAGTCACGACACCGTGGTGNAACCAGTTGGCGATGTGCTGGCTCGAGATTCGCAGCGTCGCCCGGTCCTCCATCAACCCGATGTCGTTGATGTCGGGTACTTTAGAGCAGCCCACGCCCTGGTCTATCCAGCGCACCACGTAACCGAGAATGCCCTGGCAGTTGTTGTCGAGTTCCGCCTGTAATTCCTCATCAGACCAGCGGGTGTCCGGCGCAAGCGGCAGGGTCAGGATGTCGTCCAGACTGGCCCGTGCCCGGGAGCGAAGAGCTGCTTGGCGTGCCTGTACGTCGACCCGGTGGTAGTGCATGGCGTGTAGGGTTGCTGCTGTCGGTGACGGCACCCAGGCTGTAGTGGCACCCGCTTTCGGGTGGTCAATTTTGGCATCCATCATGGCGGCCATTTCGTCCGGCATCGCCCACATGCCTTTGCCGATCTGTGCGTGGCCCGGCAGTCCGCAGGCCAGCCCGATGTCCACGTTCCAGTCTTCGTAAGCCGTTATCCAGGGCTGGGCTTTCATCTGGGTCTTGCGGATCATGGGCCCGGCCTCCATGGCGGTGTGTATCTCATCACCGGTTCGGTCCAGGAAACCGGTATTGATAAAGATCACCCGGTCGGCGGCTGGACGGATACATTCCTTGAGGTTGACCGTAGTCCGGCGTTCCTCGTCCATAATCCCGATTTTGATGACACACGCGTCAAGTCCGAGNGCTTTTTCGACTCGGCCAAACAGCTTGACGGCAAAGGCGACTTCTTCGGGGCCGTGCATTTTCGGTTTAACGATATAGATCGATCCGGTTCTGGAGTTTTGGAGCGGGCCGTTGCCGTTCAAGTCGTGCAGGGCGATCAGACTGGAGATCACGCCATCCATGATGCCTTCAAAGACCTCGTTGCCCTGTCGGTCGAGAATAGCTGGATTGGTCATCAGGTGGCCAACGTTTCGAACCAGCATCAGCGAGCGGCCGGGCAGGGTCAGGCTCCCGCCGTTGGGAGCNCTGTACTGACGGTCAGGATTGAGAGAGCGGTCGACGGTGCCGCCGCTCTTGTCGAACCGGGCCGCGAGGTCACCTTTCATCAGTCCCAGCCAGTTTTGGTAAACACCGATTTTCTCTTCAGCGTCCACGGCCGCCACCGAATCCTCCAGGTCCTGGATGGTGGTGATGGCAGATTCCAGGATCACGTCACAGACGCCGGCCGCGCTTTCACGGCCGACCGGATGANCGTGGTCGAGCCGGATCTCGATATGCAGGTTATGGTGTCTGAGCAGGATGCAGCCGGGTTGCGCCGGATCACCGCTGAAGCCCGCCAGCTGTTCTGGCTGGGCCAGACCACACTGGGAATCCATGTTGTGTGTGGCCGTGAGGGTGCCATGGACGATTGCGTAGCCCGTGACATCGGCATAAGAGATGCCGTTAAGCGGTACGGTTTGGTCGAGAAATCTATTGCTGTAGTCGACCACCAGCTGGCCGCGCACTGGGTTGTAGGCACTGCCTATTGCNGCACCATCGGTTTCTGGCAGTACGTCCGTACCGTACAGTGCGTCGTACAAAGAGCACCATCTCGCGTTCGCAGCGTTGAGCGCGTAACGGGCATTGTTCACTGGAACCACCAGTTGCGGCCCGGCAATGGTGGTGATCTCGTCGTCCACCCCGACCGTGGACACACTGAAGTCAGGACCTTCTTCGACCAGATAGCCGATTTGGCTCAGAAATGCGCGGTAGGCTGCCGGGTCGTGCGTCTCGCCCCGATGTGATCTATGCCACGCGTCGATCTGCGCCTGTAAGCTATCTCGTTTATCCAGCAGCGCCCGGTTTTCAGCTGTCAGATCATCGACAATAGCGCTAAATTCAGCCCAGAAACTGTCNGCATCCACACCGGTTCCCGGGATGGCGCTGTGGGTGATGAAGGCGTACAGGTCACTGTCGACCTGGAGGCCATGGGTATCGATACNCTGTGTCACACGTTATCCATTTTNTTGTTCGTACGGTTATCGGAAGTCANTAACCCACCGTACTCGGGTAGTTCACGCCCATCGGCGTTCACAGACAAGGACGGTATCATAGACCAACGGTCAAGCCAGTGGAACAGTCGCACCGGTTGTGNCGCGGGTTCAGTGCTTATTCAGCAGTGCGCCGTAGCCCGCTATGGCATCATCAATCCCGGCGCGCCGCAGGGTGTCCCAGACCATGGCCTGATTACTGCAGACCACAGGTTTTCCCAGCCGATCTTCGAGTGCATCAACAATATCGATTGAGCGCAGGGCGCCACAACTGATAAACAAGGTATCGGCTTCTGGNCGGTCTACCCTNTGTGCNAATTCGGCGATGAATGCAGGTGTTACACGCACCATGTCGCTGTCTTTTTCCAGGTTAAGGCCTTGCAGGTTGACAATTTCAAGACCAGTTGCCGCCATGTAGTCCGCCTCCCGGCGGTTGATTTCGTCCAGATAGGGTGTGGCGACAGCGATCTTCCGGGCACCCAGTGTATTCAACGCCCGTAGCACGGCGGTGATGATGGAAGTGGGTTGTGCTTTCGGGGCGCCTTTTTTGAGTTCACGGAAGACTCTGTCTTCACCGATGACCAGGCTGCCCGACGTGCAGGCGTAGCAGATNACATCCAGAGTTCCATCGGGCAGGATGTTGCGTGCGGCATCGGCGAGNAGATCTGCCTGGGCTGCCAGNGTGGCATTGGTNATGCTGTCGGGAATGTGTATGCGGGTNAAGTGNACGCCGACCCCTTCGGGTGTGAGGCGATAGACATCATCTTCGACGGTCTGTTCGGTGGCCAGCAGTACATAGCCGATTTTGGCACGGTGGTGTCGGCCCTGATCAAAACGAATGTCAGCCGGGTTATCTACAGTGGTATTCATTGGCATCTTGTCAGTTGATGTAATGATTTAAGTTACCAAGTGTGCCACGTTACGTCACCATCGGCCTATTGCTGTGGCTGGACCACCCACATGAGATCGGTTCTGTAATCGGTCACGGTTCAACCAGAAAAGTACTGGGGTTGTGTTTGGCCCGTCCCTGTAATACAAACAGGCCCTGCCAGGAGTGTGTCATGCCATNAGCCAGTCAAAGTCATCACTACGATATTCACGTGTTCTGNTGTATCAACGANCGCGCACCGGGTCACCCGCGGGGATCCTGCAGCGCCCGTGGTTCGCAGGCCCTTCAGGCCTACATGAAGGCNCAGGGTAAGGTNCTTGGTCTGGGCAGCCGANTTAGGATCAATAAGAGCGGCTGCCTGGAGCGGTGTGAACTCGGACCGACGATGGTGATCTACCCGGAAGGGGTGTGGTACACGTATAACTCTGAGGCTGATATCGACGAAATACTTCAGTGCCACGTGTTGGGTGGTGANCGCGTTGAAAGACTGCTGCTCGAATCCGGCCAGACACGCCCGCGGCCGACTGATCCGCTGCGGCTGACCCTGCAGGTGGCCGATGTGTCGCTGACGGCGCCGGCNGTCAAGCGGTTTGTGTTGCGCTCGCTGGACGGCAGCGACCTGCCGGCCTACCCGGCGGGGGCCCACATTGATCTGTTCACCGANCCGGGACTGCGCCGCTCCTACTCACTGGTGGGCGATCCGGCCGACCGCCNGCAATATGTACTCGGCGTTCGCCGGGAGGAGGACAGCCGTGGGGGTTCAAGTTGGGTGTTTGATCAGCTTTCTGCGAATAGCGAGGTGACGGCGTCGGTGCCTAGAAACAGTTTCGCGCTGGCGGCTGACGCCACGATGCACACACTGATTGCCGGTGGTATCGGCATCACACCGATTCTCGCCATGGGACATGAGCTNAAGGNCCGTTCTGAAGACTATCACCTGCATTACTGCACACCGAACGAAGTCGAGACGCCTTTCCTGGAAGAGGTCCGGTCCGTGTTCGGCCCAAAGGTCACATTTCATCATGACGACGGCAACCCGGCTAAAGGGTTGGACGTCCAAGCCCTGCTGGCGGATTCAGTTTCGGGGCAGCACATTTATGTGTGTGGCCCGGCGAGTTTGGTTGAGAGTGCCCGGTTGCACAGCAGTCACTGGCCCGAAGAGACGTTTCATTCGGAGTTGTTTGCTGTCGAACCGGTTACTGACGAGCTGCCCAACGAGGCTTTTGATGTCTTCCTGTCCCGGCAGAAAATAACCCTCAGCGTGCCCCCCGAGCGGTCGATCCTCGAGGTGGTGCGGGACGCGGGTCTTGCCGTCGAGACGTCCTGTGAAGATGGGTTGTGCAGTTGCTGCCGGACGCGTCTTCTGGGCGGGGAGGCCGACCATCGGGATCATGTACTCAGCAGCGCTGAAAAGCTGGCCAACGAATCGATCATGATTTGTGTCTCACGCGCTACCGACGGCGAGATGCTGATACTCGATCTCTAAGGTTTAAACACGGGGTACCGTGCCGGGCTGGGTGAGTCTTCAGTCCGGCTGGCCAACGGGTGTTCGCACCAGTCTCAGCTGAGCCAATCGCTGTCTTCAAAGACCTCGATCAATGTCGGCACCTCAGCAGTAAAAGCATCGGTGACTGCCGATCGGAATGCGGCTTCGCTGTCAGGGCGGTTGCTCTTGCAGCCGCACGCGCCCGCCAGTTGCGGGTAGTTCGGATTGATGCCATCGACACCCACAGCTGGTATTTTGCGGTGTGCCATGTCGTCCCGGATCTGTTTGAGTCCGGCATTGTTCCAGACAATGATCGGTAGCGACAGGCGCAGTTCAGCGGCCGTGATCAGTTCCTGTACCGTGAACATAAAGCCGCCGTCGCCGGCAAGGACCACCACCGGTGTATCACCGAGCGCGAGCTTGCCGCCGATTCCATTGGGCAGACCGCAGCCCAGCGTGCAATAGCCGGCGGGGTAGTGCCACTGCCGTGGCTGCTCCACCGGAAAGGCGAACGCACCGGTATACACCACCTGACAGATATCACCGGCAATAACGGCATCGCCGGGCAAGACCTCGCGCAGCACGTCAAGCATGCGGATATGGCGGGACTCGCTGGCGGTCAGTTCATCAACCAGTGAGCGGCACACAGCATCGACCTCGCTCGCGGTGTTGTGATTCTGAGTCTCAGCGCCCAGTACCGACAGCAGTTCTCGGGCGGCGAGATCAGCGTCACTAACGATGCCGATTGAGGCGGGGTAGAGGTCGTTCATCTTCCGTGGATCGATATCGATACGGATTAACTGACCGTTCAGTGTCAACCGTTCGACGAAGCTGTCGGTCTCGGACATTTCGGTGCCGATGGCGAGGATCACGTCGGCCTGGGCTAGAAAGTCCCGGGCCTGCGGCCGGACGATGCCACCGCCAACACACAGCGGGTGGGAATCGGGCACCACGCCTTTACCGGCAGTGGTGGTAATTACCGCGGCATCCAGACGCTCAGCTATTTCGGTGAGCGTGGGCGCTGCATTTACCGCACCGCCGCCCGCATAGATCAATGGGCGCTCGGCCTGCCGCAGCAAGGCAGCCGCCTCGTGGATCGCGGAACCGGCCGGTGCCGGCGGGGCCGGTACAACCCGGCGCTGCCAGGTCGTGCTGACCGGTTGCGCCAGGACATCAATCGGTATGGCGATGTGGACCGGTCGTGGCCGTTCAGAGGCAAAAATTGAAAATGCCTGCCCGATCAGTTCTTCCAGGTCATCGGGTGAGCCGGCGGTGGCACTGAGCGCGGTTAGCGGGCGGGTGACCGCTTCAAGATCGGTGACCTCGTGCAGGCAGCCCCAGCCTTTGCCCAGGCTGTAGCTGGCGGTGGTGCTCGAGATCACCAGTACCGGGATGGAATCCGCAAAGGACTGTCCCATCGGTGTGCAGGCGTTGGTGACACCGGGACCTGAAATCAGCACACACACCCCGGGCTTACCGCCAAGGCGCGCATAGCCGTCGGCCATGAAACCGGCGCCCTGCTCGTTGCGGGCCTGTACATGTCGGATGTTGCTGTGGGCGAGGCCGCGGTACAGGTCCAGGGTATGCACACCGGGAATGCCGAAGACGGTGTCTACGTTGTAACTCTCCAGCAGTGAGATGAGTGCTTCGCCGCAGCTGACCGATCGTGTCATGGTGTTTGCTCCGTACCTTTGAGTCTCTGGATGGGGTTCGCACCGGTAGCCGGTCACCGGTGCGACAAGGCCGACATTATGATGGATTACAGGCGGATCAGTCAGCCTGTGCCAGATACGCAAGCACTTGCTCGGTCACCTGGTCAGTCGTTGCCTGTCCGCCCAGGTCCGGTGTCAACACACCGTGCTGCAAGGTACGGTCCACGGCCTGTTCGATAGCCCGTGCGATAGCAGGCTGGTGGAAACTGAATTCAAACATCATCGCCACACTGAGTATGGCACCGATCGGGTTGGCAATGCCCTGACCGGCGATGTCGGGTGCCGAGCCATGAACCGGCTCGTAGATTGCCGCCGCACCGGCCTCGTCTGGCTGGGACAGGCCCGGCAGTGAAGCCGACGGCAGCATGCCCAGAGAGCCTGCAATTGTGCCGGCGAGATCAGAGAACAGGTCACCGAACAGGTTGTCACCCAGAATCACATCGAAGTGCGCCGGCTGCTGCATCAACTGGTAGGCGGCATTGTCCGCGTAGAGCAGTTCGAGCTCGACGTCGGGGTATTCCAAGTGGCCGATGTTCTCGACCACCTGCCGCCACAGCACGTAGCTTTCCATCACATTGGCTTTATCGATGGAGGTGACACGGCCACGGCGGCGCTGGGCCAGCGCAAAGGCGACCCTGGCAATGCGCTCGATCTCGGGCGTGGTGTAGAGGTTGGTATCAAACGCCCGGAAGCCGCCGCCTTCAACAGGTTCAATCCCGCGAGGCTGGGCAAAAAACGCACCGCCGCAGAGCTCGCGTACCACCATCACATCGGCTTGCTCAGCCAGGCCTTCTCGAAACGGTGTGGCGTGGACCAGGGCGGGATAACCCCGTGCGGGCCGCAGGCCGGCGTACACATTGAGTGTTTGGCGCAGGCGCATCAGGCCGTCTTTATCCTGCGGTCCGCCGTCGATCTTGATTTGATCCCATTTAGGGCCACCGACGGCGCCCACCAGCACAGCATTGGCCCGGACTGCTTTGTCCACGGTATCGTCAGTGCAGAACACACCGTGTTGGTCGTAGGCCGCACCGCCCAGTAAATCATGTTCGAGATCGATTCGAAGGCCGCTCGCCCCGGCAGCCTGTTCCAGGACGGTGACGGCTGCATCAGTCACTTCAGGCCCGATACCATCGCCGCCCAGTGCCAGGACACGGAATGTAGAAGCGTTCACGGTGTGCACCGGGTCAGATTTTGGTTTCAGCTGGCGGGTGTGCTCTAGTCGGACGCGCGATCCAGGATAGCCGGAATCTTGTCTTCCCAGCCGATGGCCATGACATGCACGCCGCAGGTCATATCGCGCAGTGCGCGGACCGTGCTGCCTGCAATCTCGATACTGATGTCAGCGACCTTTGCCTTGTCGTCACCCGCCGCGTCGATTTTATCGATGAGCTCCTGCGGGATATCGACACCCGGGATCTTGTCATTCATGTACTGCGCCATCTTGACTGATTTGATCGGGATGATGCCGGCGAGCACTGGTTTTCCCGGTTTCGCTTTATTCATGAACTGGTCAAACGCGTCCACATCGTAGATCGCCTGGGTCTGGAAAAACTCCGCGCCCGCATCGGCCTTGCGCTTCATATTGTCAATCTCGCCCGCCAGGTCGCTGGCACCGGGGTTGGCTACTGCGCCGATGGTGAGGTGCGGCGCGCCTTTAAGCGCATTGCCGCTGAAATCAGTACCGCTGTTGAGGGCACAGGCGGCCTCGAGCAATTGCGAGGCGAACAGGTCGAATACCGGTTTGGCGTCCGGATGATCGCCGTTTTTAGGGGGATCACCGCCCATGAAGACCACGTTGGATACGCCCAGCGCTGCAGCGCCGAGGATGCTGGCCTGAATGGCCAGGCGGTTCTTGTCGCGTGAGGTCATCTGCACGATGGGTTCGATACCGCGGTCAATCAGCAGGTGGCCGACGGCAACCGGGTCCATGGCCATGCGGGCGGCATGGGATTCAGTCAGGTTGAATGCCGTGACGAGATCGCGCAGCAGGTCGGCCTTGGCGAAAAGCTCGTCAAGATCGGTGCCTTTCGGGGGGGTGAGCTCGCTGGTCACCACAAACGATGATGAATTCAAAGCCTCAGCCAGTTTGCCCATCGTGCGCATCTCCGGTGTGTCTTTTTGGGTGCCGGACACCAGTCTCGGGTCCGCCGGGTG
>PCBE01000061.1 GCA_002731295.1 Acidiferrobacteraceae bacterium
TTGGTGGATTAGCGGGACCTGTTATCGCTGGCTACGCCATGGATGTCTGGGGACCAAATGGATTTCCATTGATGATGGGAGCAACCGCGACTTTGTTTATTGTTTTTTGTATGGTGCCCCGTTTTCGGCAAGCACCGAGGACCGCTGCAGTGGTCAGATCAACGCCATGATTCGAGGTATGGACACAGTGATCCGAATCGGATGGGTACTCGTGGCTGGTGGCACGATCGGTGTTGCGACGGCGGGAGGTACAGTCGGATTTATCTGGATTCTGACTTTCTGTTACACCCACTTGCTGGGTTCCGCTGACAACCATGGTGGACTACGGTCCGGATTAGCTGGCTTACTGCTTTTTGCGATTCCGGTTGTCGGGGGTCTGTTGGTAGGCGGTCTTCGTGCACGGCTGCCGCGGGGAAACATTCAAGGCCCGGCAGATGTTGTCGAATCAGTTCAGACTTTCAGGGGGGAGATACCAATGTCGGTCGGTGTCCGATCGGTTACCGCCAGTTTAGTGGGTCTAGGGGTAGGCGCATCGGCGGGTCAATATGGGCCGTTGGTTCACTTGGGCGCTACAGTGGGATCAGCCATTTCCCGCTTCATGGGTCGGGGTGCTTGGGTAGGTAGTACAGGTATCGCCTGTGGCGTTGCTGCAGCTATTTCGACGGCTTTTACTGCGCCCATAGCGGGTATTCTATTTGCCCACGAAGTGGTGTTGCGTCATTTCTCGCTCCGCGCTTTTGCCCCGGTAACAGTTTCAGCAATCGTCGGTTATATCATCGCGGGGCCGGTTCTGGGTCAACGTCCCTTATTAGCCTTGTCCGCCAGTGTTGTGGGCAATATCGCAGACTATGCACTGTTTATTGCTCTGGGTGTAGTGAGCGCAGTTTTAGCTGTTTTGTTTATGCGGTTGATGTTGTGGACTGAACGACGCTCGTTCGAAGTGCCGATACCGATGGCTCTAAAGCCCGCATTGGCGGGGATCCCAGTTGGGCTTTGCCTGATCTGGATCCCCGAGGTCACAGGTATTGGAGTCGAGACCATGCGATCGACGCTTGAGGGAAATGTATTTGGTATGGGCGACCTTGCCGTGATTCTAATAGCGAAGTTAGTGCTCACGGCAGTGTGTGTGGGGTTTGGTCTCGCGACTGGGGTGTTTACGCCGGCTTTGGTGATTGGTCTTCTTTTTGGCGCTTTTGTCGGCCAGGGTCTGGGGATAGTATTCGGGTCCGGTCATTCTGACCTTGGCATATTCGCAGTGTGTGGGGCTGTTGCTGTAGCCAGCCCGGTGATTGGTGCTCCGCTGTCAGCAATCCTGATCGTGTTTGAGCTGACGCGAAACTACGAACTGACGACGGCAGCCATGTTGAGTGTTGTATTTGCTAACCTGGTGTCGTATCGGATATTTGGACGGTCCTGGTTTGATCGTCTACTCTTAAATCGTGGTGTTGATGTCAGTCAGGGACGTGATCATCTGCTGCTACAATCCCAATCGGTAGCGGAATCGATGGATTCACCGCTGGTGACTGTTCTAGGCTCTGAGTCTCTGGCCGAAGTGTTGACACAAATGGATGCTCAGGCCCGGAATCTAGCCTGGGTAGTCGACAGTCAACATGTCTTGACTGGAACTCTTCGTTACGAGGCTATACGCCTACTGTTGATTGACCAGCCCGATGCTGTTGATTGGCCTGCGTCCCAAGCTGCCGTGTCAACCAGCGCTGTATTTACCCCCGAAACAAATCTGGCTACCGCAATGCAACAAGTCGCGAACCAGAACCAGGACTGGATAGCCGTGGTCGACGGTGGTCAACACCGGCGTTTCCTGGGAATTATTTCTCGCGCAAAGATTGTCACAACCTACCAAGCGACCCTAGATCGTATAAGGGNAGAAGAACAGGCCTCGGCTTAACTTTGATGCGGCTACCAGCCTGAATTCTGGACCTGTACCTGGCAACTGACCCACGATTGTGAAACGTAAGATTTGGTTAGAGTTGGCAGGACTGTTTAGGCTGGGNCTCCCCATCATTTTTACCCAGTTGCTGCAGGTCAGTCAGGGGACAATTGCCATCATCATGATGGGTCGGGTTGGCTCACGAGAACTTGCCGCTGTTGGTCTTGGCACTTCCTTCTGGGTATTCGTTTGGTTGGGAAGTATGGGNTTGTTGATGGGATTATCTCCTACCATTGCCCAGCACCAGGGGGCAGGAAGACATCTCGAGATGCGTGATGATTTTCAGCAGGGTTTATGGATGGCGCTTGTGATAGGCATGCTGGCATTTGTTCTGATGCGCAATATTGGTGGAGTAATGGATCTCATCGGTGTTGATCNACAAGTCATTCCGTTGGTAAAGAGCTACCTAGGAATCGGGTCATGGTCTATGCCTGCAGTGTGTCTGTATCTTGTGATGCGATTTTTCTGCGAGGCAACAGGAAATTCCAGGCCTATGATGGTGATTCAAATCCTGGTTCTGCCAATTGTAGTGTTGGGAAACTGGGTACTGATTTATGGAAATCTAGGATTTCCTGCACTGGGTGTTGATGGCGCTGCTCTGGCATTTGCTGGAGGGATGATCCTGGCTGCTATCTTACTGAGTGGTTACATGCTGTTTACCCCTAAATACCGCGAACTGGGGTTGTTTGATGGGCTAACTTTCCCTGTCTTTGCTCGACTTGGTGCACTTTTTCGACTGGGCGTACCGATTTCAGTTTCGCTGGTACTCGATTCAGCTTTTTTTAACGCGATAAACCTGTTGATGGGACGATTTGGCCATGTTGCACTGGCTGCGCATCAATTGGTTATAAATTTTGCGACTGTNATTTTTATGGTCGCAGTTGGAATTTCAAGTGCCGTCATGGCTCGGGTTGGGCAGTCGGTAGGCAGTGGAAATATGGCTGAAGTCCGAATGAGAGGATGGCTAGGAATTGCAACAGCAACTGTACTAATGCTGCCTTCGGTATTGTTCATGACCATGTTTCCGGGAATTATCGCCAGTATCTATACTAGCGAACCAGAAGTCACCGACATTGCGGTATCGTTATTAATGGTGGCTGCTCTATTTCAGTTGTTTGATGGTCTTTACATGGCTGGTGCGGGTGCTCTGAGAGGGCTGAAGGATGTCAACGCGGTGATGTGGATTTCAGNTTTGTCATACTGGGTAGTTGGATTTCCTGTCGCGTGGATAATGGGTATGAATTGGGGTCCGACCGGGCTTTGGTACGGTATGGTAGTTGGTATCGGACTTACAGCGATTCTTTTAGGTTGGCGGTTCGAGGTAAAGTCGCGAAAGCTTTTAGCAAGCCATGTCAATTGCAGCTGACAATATCGACAGATGGACAGTCGTCGACACACTTCGCGAAGGCGGTGGTACTCGTGCGCGCGTCTTGAAAGTAAAACTCGGTGATCGAGATGCTGTATTAAAAGACCACGCAGGCTGTGATCCTTTGTTTTCAATGTTGTTAGGGCCAATTCTGGCGCGCCGGGAATCTAAGGCATTGAGATGTCTGTCGTCCGTTGACGGAGTGCCGTTGCTGATAGGACGTCGTGGATCGCGGGCGCTGCTCATGGAGTGGTTCAGCGCGGTACCCTTTAAAACGCTTCAACGCGATACAGAATTTTGGAAGCGGTATTTCATTGTACTAGAACAAACTCTGGCTGCGATACATCAATCAGGCGTTGCCCATTGCGATCTTCGAAGCCTGAACAATGTGTTGGTAAACGACCACGGCGAGGTTTTTATAGTTGATTTTGTTGCTTGTTGTTTCAAGGGCCGGCGCTGGAATCTGTTATCGCGCGCGGTGTTCCGACGGTTTTGCCGTGCTGACCGGGATGCCGTATTAAAACTCAAACAACAAGTGGCGCCCGAACTACTCTCGGACGAACAGTGGAACAGGCTCAAGCATGTCGGGTGGTTCGCCCGTGGCGCGCGGAATGCTGGTAAGCTGATTCGGCGTCTAAGTCGGATCCTACTCACCCGTTGATCAGGTCGCAGAATACCCCGCCACCGATCAACCGACTGTTGTCGTACAACACCAGTGCCTGACCGGGTGTTATGGCTCTTTGAGGCTGTTCGAAGGTAATCTCGATTTTATCCGAGCCGATACTTGAGAGCGTGCACGCCTGATCGGCCTGGCGATAACGGGTTTTGGCCGAACAGCGAAATGGAAAGGCCGGTGGCTGGTCTTCCACCCAGCTGAGCTCTTCTGCCTGTGCAGAGTTCCGCATCAATGCCGGGTGATCGTGCCCCTGCACAACACGAAGTACATTACTACACATGTCCTTGGCGACAACGTACCAGGCGTCTCCAGGGCCGCCAATATCCAGGCCGTGACGCTGGCCTAGGGTATAGAACCACAAACCCTGGTGCTGACCGACCACGGTGTTGTCCAGTGTACGGATCTGCCCGGGACAGGGGGGGAGATAACGTGAGAGAAATTCGGTGAACCGCCGTTCTCCGATAAAGCAGATACCTGTGCTGTCTTTTCGGTCTGCATTTGGCAGCCCGAGTGACCGCGCTTTCTGACGTACTTCGGATTTCAGCATGGCGCCAATCGGAAATAAAGTGTGTTGCAGTTCGGTCTGGCCGAGGGTATAGAGGAAATAAGACTGGTCTTTACTGGGGTCATTTCCTTTGAGCAAAGAGAGAGTGGTCAGGCTTGAATCAATTTGAGCATAGTGGCCGGTTGCGATGTAATTGGCGCCGAGTCGATCGGCGTGGTCCAGAAACTCTCGAAATTTTATTTCTCGATTGCACAGAACGTCGGGGTTGGGTGTGCGTCCAGCTTGGTACTGTTGAAGAAAGATCTTGAAAACCCGTTCCCAGTATTCGTGTGAAAAGTTAACGGTATGCAGGGGAATGTCCAACTGCCGGCAAACATGTCGTGCGATTTCAAGATCCTCAGCCGCGGCACAGTAAGATTCATCGTCGTCTTCCTCCCAGTTCTTCATGAACAGGCCGATGACTTNGTGGCCCCACTCCTTNANCTGCCAGGCTGCAATCGATGAATCCACACCNCCAGAGATTCCGACGACAACNGGCGTGTTCTTTTCNGGCATCATTGTTGNTGGCNTTCTAGGCTATCTAGTTGTNTTTTNGATGCCTGAAAAATGTCCACCGAAGGTCTACCCATTCAGTACTTTTTGCAATATAGGGCAGCATGCCGTTATCCTGAAACCAGCTGTCTACGATGTAATTCACACCGCTGTCTACCTGTTCTACCTGGGCAGCCCAATGGGCATCGAGCAAAGAACCACGGTATGCCCGGTCAGTGACGCGGTGCCAGTGCAGATGCCCTTGTTGTTCAAACAGAGTGAGGTACGTTGTCGTATTGATCGACTCGTCAATACAGTCCATCTGGCCGGTCATGTCGACTGGGTGTTTTTCGAGATTCATGCCTTTATCCAGGTGAGTCGGGGTATAGCGACTGACCACGACTTCCATCCAGCCAATCGCCTGACGAATTTGCTGGCGCTCGTCTTCTGGTGTTGTCGCGGCCCCATCAAACCAGTTGACCACGCTACGCCACTCGGCGGGAGTAATACTGACTATCTGGCGAATCTTGCAGGAAAATCCGTAGCACACAGGTAGCGTGAGTTCCTTCGCATGTGATTGGACCGGCAACACCAGCGNACCGCAGATNCACAGACATACCAGCAGGCCGATGGAAAGACGCGCGTTCATTNACAACCTACCTGGCAGGACTTAAATTGTTGGAGCTNTCTTGCTGAAAAGTCATCCTGGATCATTATCACGTTCGTGAAACACGGAGACCAGACCATGATGAGGGTCCTTTGTGGGATCCGGGATGTACACAACGTGGTGTGATTATAAGGCGTTGTCTACCCGTAGCGGTTTTAGTCACTGGCTGGTCTCCGTGCTGAAGGCATCAATTATTCCTGGTGCCAAGATCTCAAGAAACTGTCGAACGGCTGCAGACTGGTACTTTTTCTTACGAACGACAACTCCGTAACTGCGGTCAGGAAAATAGCGTTGGAGAGATACTTTGCTCACATTCTCGCTTCCAGTAAGACAGATATCCGTAACGATAGAAATACCCAGCCCGACTTCAACATATTTCTTAATCACTTCCCACCCTCCAGCCTCAAGTGAGACCGAATATTCAACATTTTGTTGCCGAAACACGGTATCNACGATCCGCCAGGTNGCAAGNTGTCGCGGTGGAAGGATCAGGCCGTACGGGCCGATGTCTTTGAGCCTTAATCGGCCAGGTTTTTTCTGTGCGAGTGGATGCACCAGCGGAGTTATCAGCATCGTTTTGTATTTAACAATCGGGTAGTACACCACATCGTCAGGTACCTCGAGCATTGAGCCGACGGCAAAATCGGCTTCATCTGCTCGAAGCATTGTCATACCGTCCTGACCGGTCACATTATGGAGTTTGATCCTAATCCCAGGGTAGGTCTGTGCAAAAGTCTTTAACGGTTCGGGCAGTAGATACAGTATCGTTGATTCACCGGCGGCAACGTTAATCTCACCTGAATCGAGTTGCCCCAGCTCACTGGCAAAATCCTCACCGATCGAGTCGATTCCATCGACGAGCGGCAGCGCGATTTCGAGAAGCGCTCGCCCTGCCTGGGTCAGGCGAATATTTGGGCCACGCCGTTCAAACAATGTGCAGGCGAGTTCCCGTTCTAGCGCCTGAATCTGTAGAGACGCGGCGGGTTGGCTGATGAACAGCCGCTGCGCTGCTTTTGTGATGCTGCCACTGCGGGCAGCGTGGCAAAAAGCCCGCAGCTGTTTAAGGCGATTCTGTTTGTAATAGGGTTGGGATGCCATAGTGGTAGAGCCTGAGAATTGCGTCGATCTATTATTAANAAAATTAATAGTATATATTGAAAATATTAGTTATCNATATGTTTNAATCTGACACAGAATCCCAGGACCGGGCGATGTNGATCGACCGGATAAATAATCTGTGTTTGGTCTNCAGTGGATGGCGCAGCATGGTTACACATCCGGTGANTCGACACATCATCCATTGACGGAGATTGAAGATATGAAAACGCGGCCGGATACTGCTGAAACGATCGAGAAGGACTGGGCGGAAAACCCGCGCTGGCAAAACGTCCAACGGGATTACACAGGATCCGATGTGGTCCGACTCAAGGGGTCTGTCCAGATCGAGTATACGCTGGCGAGGCTCGGTGCTGAGAAATTGTGGCGCAGGGTTAACACCGAGGATTTTGTCCCGACCCTGGGTGCTTTGACGGGTGGTCAGGCAGTCCAGCAGGTTAAAGCCGGTGTCAAGGCGATTTATCTGTCTGGCTGGCAGGTCGCTGCAGATGCCAATCTGGGTGACACCATGTATCCGGATCAGTCTCTTTACCCAGTCAATTCGGTNCCCTCTGTTGTGAGACGGATCAACAATGCTTTCAAGCGGGCAGACGAGGTCCAAAGCTCCAGTGGTACTGGAAATGTGGACTATTTTGTGCCCATCGTGGCCGACGCTGAAGCTGGTTTTGGTGGTGTCCTGAATGCGTTCGAGNTGATGAAGGCCATGATTGATGCGGGCGCCGGTGGTGTCCACTTTGAAGATCAACTGGCGTCCGTCAAGAAGTGTGGACATATGGGTGGTAAGGTGCTTGTGCCGACACAGGAGGCTGTTCAGAAGCTGACAGCGGCTCGNCTGGCCGCCGATGTCTGTGGAGTGCCGACAGTTTTACTCGCCCGTACCGATGCCAATGCTGCGGCGCTGTTGACGTCGGATGTGGACGAGTCAGATCGNAGGTTCTTGACGGGTGAACGGACTGCTGAAGGTTTTTATGTCACCCAGCCGGGTCTTGACCAGGCNATTGCCAGGGGCCTTGCCTACGCGCCTTATGCAGACCTTATATGGTGTGAGACGGCAGTGCCGGATCTGGATGAAGCCCGGCAGTATGCCGAAGCCATCAGGCGGGACTATCCGGATCAGTTACTGGCCTACAACTGTTCACCGTCTTTCAACTGGAAAAAGAATCTGGACGATGCAGCGATATCAAGGTTTCAGCGGGAACTGGGAGCAATGGGCTACAAGTACCAGTTCATTACCCTGGCTGGCATACACAGTATGTGGTATCACATGTTTGATCTTACGGCAAATTATGTTCGTGACGGTATGAGTGCTTANGTGGAAATGGTCCAGGAAAAGGAATTTGCGGCAGCGGATCGGGGCTATACATTTGCNAGTCACCAGGCTGAAGTAGGTGCTGGTTACTTCGACGATGTCACAAATGTTATTCAAGGCGGTCAGTCGTCAGTGACGGCGATGGATGGATCGACAGAAGAGTCACAGTTCGCCACCGCCTAAAAGTCTACATCCGGGCGGGGCAGAAAACTGCTAAAACGCTCAACGGGTTCTATCAACCGCAAAACCGGTGACGGGGTNACCTGTCACCGGTTTTTCAGCAAAACTGGCTAGAGATCTGTAAATAGCTTGAGCATTGGTATGCTAAACCACTATCATTTACCCTTAAGGATTGGAGGCAGATTCCTTTCTAAGGGGACAATTGGGTACTACTGATGAGTGACAGTAAGGAAATTCAGCGTTCGGACGGCCTGGTCGTAGAAGAAGCCAAACCCAAGCTGAAGCGACCACAGCTCTTTCGTGTAATCCTGATCAATGATGACTACACACCCATGGAATTCGTTGTGATGGTATTGCAACGATTTTTCCGACTCACTCATGATGACGCAGTGCAGATTATGCTTAATGTGCACACGAAGGGGTCGGGAGTATGTGGTGTTTACCCTTGCGAAATAGCTCAGACCAAGGTGCGTGAAGTGATGAATTTCGCCAAGGAGAATGAACACCCACTGCAGTGTACGATGGAGCCGGAATAATGTTGTCCCGCGAACTCGAGCAATCTCTAAACCTCGCCATTCGAAAAGCTCGTGAAAACCGGCATGAATACATCACGGTGGAGCATCTGCTTTATGCTTTGCTGGATAACCCTCCAGCCATTCAGGCCATTCAGGCTTGCGGTGGCAGTATTGAGGGGTTGCGTAATGAGCTTGATAATTTCCTTGAACAATATATCCCACTACTGCCAGACGATAGTGACGAAGATTCTCAGCCGGGGTTAGGATTCCAGCGCGTGATCCAGCGGGCAATCCTGCATGTTCAAGGTACGGGCAGGAAAGAGGTGACCGGCACCAATGTGCTTATCGCGATGTTTGCAGAAAAGGAGTCTCACGCAGTCTACTTTTTATCTCGCGAGGAGGTCACTCGGTTCGACTTGGTCAACTATATATCCCATGGTATTTCCCGAGTCGGCGGGGAAAGCACGAGTTTGCCCCCACCCGCTGGCGTTGATCAGGACGAAGGGTTTGAGGAAGATGAAGCACAGACCCCGCTTGCTGCGTTTGCCATCAACCTCAATGAGCAAGCCATGGCGGGGCGTATAGATCCTCTAATCGGGCGGCATGCAGAGATAGAACGGACAATCCAGATTTTATGTCGCCGGCGCAAGAATAACCCACTGTTTACCGGCGAAGCCGGCGTAGGAAAGACCGCAATTGCTGAGGGTCTGGCCAGAAAGATTGTTGAAGGTGAAGTACCCGAAGTCTTGATTGACAGCAGCATTTTTGCACTTGACCTGGGNGCTCTACTCGCGGGCACCAAATACCGAGGAGATTTTGAACAGCGCCTTAAAGCTGTGCTGGCCGAGTTAGAGGATACCCCAGGCGCTATTTTGTTTATTGACGAGATTCACACGGTCATCGGTGCCGGTGCGGCTTCGGGTGGTGCAATGGACGCATCGAACCTGCTCAAGCCGGTGTTGGCGTCGGGCCGAATGAAATGTATCGGCTCGACCACCTATCAGGAGTACCGCGGAATTTTCGAAAAAGATCGAGCACTATCACGTCGATTCCAAAGAGTAGATATCGTGGAACCCAGTGTGGACGAGACCGTGGAAATTCTGCGTGGTCTAAAGAAGCAGTTCGAAGAACATCATGAGGTCAGGTATACAGNACCATCGTTACGCACCGCGGCTGAACTGTCGTCACGGTACATCACAGACCGGCAGTTGCCGGATAAAGCGATCGATGTCATAGATGAAGCAGGAGCTCAAACCCGACTGGTTCCTGCAGCTAAACGACGGAAGACGGTAGGCGTGAATGACGTAGAGCGGGTTGTCTCCAAAATGGCCCGAATCCCACCCCGGACGGTGAGTGCTTCCGATAAAGATGTACTCAGGAATCTTGACGCTGACCTGAAACGCGTTGTCTTCGGTCAGGATGACGCGATCTCGGCACTGGTCAGTGCAATAAAGCTTGCAAGGTCTGGACTCGGCAACCCCGACCAGCCGATTTCATCTTTCCTGTTTTGCGGGCCAACAGGTGTTGGTAAAACGGAGGTGACGCGTCAACTGGCAATGACATTGGGNATCGAACTGGTTCGATTTGATATGTCTGAATATATGGAGCGGCACACCGTGTCACGCCTTATAGGGGCACCACCGGGTTACGTGGGATTTGATCAAGGCGGTCTGATGACAGAGGCCATCACAAAAAACCCGCATGCAGTACTGCTTCTGGATGAGATNGAAAAGGCCCATCCGGATGTTTTCAACCTGTTGTTGCAGGTGATGGATTATGGGACTCTGACTGACAATAATGGTCGAAAGGCTGATTTTCGAAACGTGATAATAGTGATGACGACCAATGCAGGTGCTGAAAACGTGGCACGAAGTTCAGTTGGTTTCATGGAGCAGGATCACAGTGCTGACGATATGGAGGTTATCAAACGGATGTTCACCCCGGAATTTCGGAACCGGCTTGATTCCGTGATTCGATTCAGCGCCCTTGATGNGGACACGATTTTGCATGTTGTAGACAAATTTATTCTCCAACTAGAAGACCAACTCGCGGACAAGCACGTTACGCTTGAGCTTGACCCGTCAGCCCGTCAGTGGCTAGCTGTTCACGGTCATGATCCGGCGATGGGTGCCAGACCAATGAACCGTCTGATCAGAGAGCGTATCAACCAGGCTTTGGCTGAGGAACTGTTGTTTGGAAAGTTGTCGGGCGGCGGTCACGTTCGGGTTTTTAGCGAGGGTGATGCACTTAAGTTCGATCTTGAGCCGTCTGTAAAACACTAATAGAAGGNNCAAAATTTTCTGGGCTCTAGTCAGTCTACGCAGGCTGATTGAATAAGGAACGTCGCGAGCGTCACGCGCAGATGTCGACAGGATGCTCGTCCAGAAGTACGCGATCAGCTTCTATTGATAACCGGCCCTGCGCAAACCAGGTAATGGCCCTGGGGTAGATTCGGTACTCTTCTTGATGAACTCGTTGTGCCAGCGATTCAGGTGTATCTGATGGCAACACGGGCACCCNTCCCTGTATTACGATAGGCCCGGCATCGAGTTCAGGAGTGACGAAGTGGACACTGGCACCGTGTTCAGTTGCGCGACCTGCTATAGCCCGCGCGTGGGTATTCAGACCTGGGTAATTGGGCAGCAAGGACGGATGTATATTCAGCATGCGNCCGTAGTATCGCTCCACAAGTTCGGCGTCGAGAATTCGCATAAAGCCGGCCAGTACCACCAGGTCCGGCCGGTAGCAATCGATCTCCTGTCCAAGTCTATGGTCGAAAGACTGGCGGTCATCAAAACAGTGGTGATCAACTACGGTGGTCTGGATTCTGGCGTTCTTGGCGCGCTGTAGACCTTTGGCCTGAGGCTCATCGCTGAGTACACCACACACCTGCGCTGGTATCGTGCCGTTTTCACACTGGTCAATGATGACCTGCAGATTTGTACCACTGCCGCTGATCAGGACCAGCAGATGGCAGTTGTTGGTCTGCGATTTACTCAATGATTGCACCGTGCGGGCCATGCCCCACCTCACCGATGACCGTGACGTTCTCTCCTGTCTTCTCCAGTATATTTTGGGTATTGGCGACATCGTCCCGGGCGACGATTACCACCATACCGATACCACAATTAAAGGTTTTCAGCATTTCAGATTCTTCGATATTGCCGTGGGTCTGGATCCAGTCAAAAATCGCAGGACGTTGCCAGGCTGTTGAATCTATCTGAGCCTGAAGGCCCTGAGGCATGATTCGGCTCACGTTCCCGCCCAATCCACCGCCGGTAATGTGAGCCATTCCCTTAACTGGAATATTCTTCAGCAGATGATTGATTGAACTGGCGTAGATCCGGGTTGGCGCCAGCAGTGATTCCCCGAGTGTCTGCTGGCCAAAAGCATCAGCGAGAGTCACCTGGGATCGTTCTCGTACTGCATGGACCAGAGAAAAACCGTTCGAATGAACACCAGAACTTGCGAGTCCCAGGACGTGGTCACCCGCACGAACTTTGCTGCCGTCGATAATCTTCGATTTTTCGACAACACCCACACAGAAACCAGCCAGATCATAGTGTCCTTCGTGGTACATGCCCGGCATTTCTGCGGTTTCACCGCCAATCAGTGCAGCACCCGCGATTTCGCAGCCCCGNGCGATTCCAGAGATGACTGATTCCGCCAGATCTTCTGAAAGAACAGAAGTTGCGAAATAGTCGAGAAAATAAAGTGGTTCGGCACCACAGACGATGACGTCNTTGACACACATAGCAACCAGATCGATACCAATGGTATCGTGCCGATCCATTTCGATTGCGAGTTTGAGTTTTGTACCTACCCCGTCGGTTCCTGATACCAGAACGGGTGCTTGATATCGTTCAACAGGAAGTTCAAAAAGCCCACCAAACCCCCCGATGCCTGTTATCCAACCTTCGCGCTGGGTGCGTGACACGAGCGGTTTGAGTCGATTGACCAGGTTGTCCCCAGCATCAATGTTGACACCTGCGTTCCGGTAGCTTAGACGACTTTTTTCTTTGCTCGACATCTGGGGTTTATCCGGAGACACTGTACTGATGAAAGAGGTGTTTATGGTATTGTATCTGAGGCGTGGACCGGCGATTTCCGACCTAGACAGGTTTTTGATGCCTTCTATGATAAGGGTGACAATGCGCAGCTGTCAGAATCTTTCTTACTCCTTCCCATGGTAGCTGCTCTTGCTCACCAAATTACCTAATCTCTTGACCCTGCTTAGAATTGGTGCTGTTCCAGTACTGATTCTGTTCCTGCGGGAACGGGAGTATGCAGTTGCTGTGGCTATCTTTGTGGGTGCAGGCATTACTGATGGACTCGACGGCTGGATTGCCAAGAAATTCAACTGTGTAACGCGGNTGGGATCGATACTGGATCCCATAGCCGACAAGGTTCTGATCGTGAGCACCTACGTGGTACTGGTTCTGCTTGGCGATCTCCCGTTCTGGCTTTTGCTGCTGATTGTGTTCCGCGANCTGGGCATTATTGGCGGTTACCTGATTCTCGATACGCTTCATGACTCCGTGCCCCTACACCCCAGTTTCTTGAGCAAAGTCAATACGCTTCTACAGATCATTCTCGTGGCTGTTGTCCTGATAGACCGTGCTGGCTGGGTCCATTTGCCTTGGCTAAANGAATTTCTGATTGTGCTGGTGGGATTGACGACATTGATCAGTGGCATCCATTACGGTTATTTATGGTTTATCCGGGGTGTTGACTTCGACGATACTGTAGGCAGCTAGGGGCTATAGCCATGACAGGACAGCTNAACCTGCCCTTGCGATTGAGTGATTCAGCTTCGTTCGACAACTTCTACCCGATCGGAAATGAAGAGGTGGTCGAGGTTGTTCGATCGGTGACGAAACACGCCAATGATAAGCCATCGCTTTTCATCCATGGTCCGCCAGGCAGCGGAAAGTCACACCTGTTGCAGGCGTTGAGNCGCCTGACAATTGAGGAGCATGGGCTAAATGTGTATGTGCCCGCCGGCGCAAGCGGTGTTAGCCCGGATCTCGTTTCCCAGCTNAATGCCGATACAGTGGTCTGCCTGGATGACTTAGAGCAGATTGTTGGGGACAGGGAGTGGGAAGAGGGTATCCTGGAACTGTATGAACGACTCAATGGTGGTGATGGTGTGCTGATCGTTAGTGCCAAGCAACCGCCGTCACTGGTCGGACTTGATCTAGCCGATCTCGCAACGCGTTTTGCTGCCGGCGGCGTCTACAGTATAAAACCACTGGCGGAACCGGATCTGCCGCCGGCGATGCGTTTCAGGGCTGGAATGCGTGGTCTGGATCTGCCCGATAGCGTTATCCAGTACCTCATTCGGCGGCTACCCAGAAACAGCTCTGTATTGTTCAGCCTGCTCGATCGTATCGACAAAGCCGCTTTTTCCCGTCAGCGGCGAATCACGGTACCTTTCGTCAAGGAACTTGAAAAAGAATTTTTTTCTGAGTACTGACTTGGGAGTTTCAATCAAATATTTGCAGTTCAACCCAGAACATTGGCGTCTAAGGGAAGCTGTCGGCCCAGTGGCTTAGTCGGTACCCGTGGGCGGCGCTGTCANTCAGAGAATATCGAGTACGGATTCAGGCGGGCGACCTATGGCTGCCCGGTCGCCGGAGACAACGATCGGCCGTTGCAACAGGATCGGGTGTTCGCTGATTGCGGCTNCCAGTGCGTCATCATTCGCATTGGTCAGGTTGTTGTCTTTGAATTCCTGCTCTCCCGTACGCACCATGTCAGATAGAGGTAGGCCCAATTTGTTCGCGAGCCTGCGNAGNGTTGAGCTATCAGGGGGTGATTTCAAATACTCNATGATTTCAGGAGAATGCCCATGTTCGTGCAGGAGTGCCAGGGTTGCCCTGGACTTCGAACAGCGAGGGTTGTGATAGATGGTGATTGACATGCTGAATACTCCAAATTTCTTGACACTGGTAAACGCGAGTGTTAGTTTGCGACTGGTGTAAGTACCGTATTACGATTCGTATCCAGAACCCTGATTTTACAAGAAAACTGAACCCCCGAGAGACCTCATGAACAATTCCTTCAGTGCAGTTCGAATCCTCCTGGCGGTGTTCGCTATTGTTTTTGTAGTGAGTGGCTGTACNACCGCAAAGCCGACAGAAGCCGAGGCAGGAACTGCTACGGCTGCAGCACCAGCACCNNCTACCAGCACGCNTCNNCNGACACTGCNGATCTCCTGNCGNCNANCGNNGAGCTCTTGNCGGCNNGNTCCTCTGCGCCTGANTCCGACACCACTGCCTCTTCAGGCAGTACCGGACCGGCACCGATCAGTCGTTACATTGTTCAGTCGGGCGATCATCTGTGGGGAATCTCTGGACAGGCACAGGTTTATGGTGACTCCTACCAGTGGCCTTTGCTGTACAAACGAAATCGCGACGACATCTACGATCCCGACTTGATNTATCCGGGCCAGGTTTTGCATATCGACCGAGAGGCCAGCGAGCAGCAGATTCAGCTGGCGATAGACCACGCAAAATCTCGCGGAGCATGGGCTCTAGGCGTGATCGAGAAATCAGATATTGAGTACCTGAACAAGGCTCTCGAATAAGATATTTTAAACGCTGGGTCTTGTGTGCCTGTTAGTCGTGAACTGGCGGCTATAGTTCGCGCAAAGCCTCGAGAGCTTGTACGACCTCGTCGAGTGGATAGTTGTCGGTTACACCGGAGCGGCGGTTACGGTATTCAATTGTTCCGGACTTGAGGCCGCGCTCACCGATTACCAGCCGATGCGGAAAACCCATCAGGTCCATCTCTGAAAACATGACGCCGGGACGCTCATTCCGATCGTCGATCAGAACTTCAAATCCACAACTTTTCAGTTCGGTATAAAGCCGCTCAACTGCAGAAGCGACAGTGGTTGACTTGTGCAGGCCAATGGGCACGATGCCCACGTCGAACGGTGTGATGGGGTCAGGCCATATGATGCCGTGTTCATCGTGATTCTGTTCGATCGCCGCTGCCACGATACGAGTGATGCCGATCCCATAACAGCCCATATATATCGGTTGCGCTTTACCCTCTTTATCGAGATAGGTGGCCCCCAGTGCTTCGCTGTACTTGGTGCCCAACTGAAAGACATGCCCTACTTCAATCCCCCGCCGTACATGGATCGTCTTTGACGGATCGGTGGGGCAGGGATCGCCGTCTATAGCCTGTCGGATATCCGTTACTGCGGGTTCCGGAAGGTCGCGCACCCAGTTGACGTTTTTCAGGTGTTTATCGTTCTGGTTTGCGCCGCAAACAAAGTCTGCGAGTACAGCAGCACTGTGGTCAGCAACGACAGGACACGAAAGTCCTACCGGACCGACCGAACCGGGCTCCGAACCGGTTGCCCTGCGGATGTCATCTGCACTGGCCATCCGCAGTGGTTTGGCAATCTCGTTCAGTGTCTCTGCTTTTACGCTATTGAGCTCATGATCGCCGCGGAGAACGAGTGCAACAACACCACCGTCAGCACCTGCGACAATCAGCGTCTTAATCGTTTGATCGGGCTGGATCGCGAGGAACTGACATAGATCGGCAATTGTGTGTTGGCCAGGGGTGTCAATCTCGCCCATCGCTGTACCAGGAGACGGTCTTTCAGCCAGTAGCGACTCCAGGGTTACTTTTTCGATATTTGCTGAATAGCCGGCGTCGGGACAAAGAGCAATCGCGTCTTCACCTGAATCAGCCAATACATGGAATTCATGGGAAAAGCTTCCGCCAATGCTGCCACTGTCTGCCTCGACAGCACGGGCTTCCAATCCCAGGCGATCAAAAATTCGCTGATAAGTATCGTACATGGTTTGGTAACTACCGGCCATACCCTTTGCATCGGCATCAAACGTATAGGCGTCTTTCATAATGAATTCGCGCGCGCGCATGACACCAAACCGCGGCCGAATTTCATCTCGAAACTTGGTCTGAATCTGGTACAGGTTGAGAGGTAGCTGGCGATAGCTGCGTATTTCGGACTTGGCTAGGGTAGTGACCACTTCCTCATGGGTGGGGCCGAAACAGAAATCGCGTTGATGCCGATCAGTCAGTCTCAGCAATTCCGGCCCATAGTCCTCCCAGCGCCCCGATGCACGCCACAGTTCAGCGGGTTGGATGGCAGGTAGCAGGACCTCCTGGGCACCACTTCTATTCATTTCTTCACGCACCACAGTTTCGACTTTGCGAAGCACGCGGTGACCCAGTGGCAGCCAGTTGTAGACACCGGCTGCGACCTGCCTGATCAGTCCGGCTCGGAGCATCAGTTGGTGACTGATAATCTCCGCGTCGGCTGGGGTTTCTCTAAGGGTCGCGATAAGAAACTGGGAAGTTCGCATGGTTGCTGCTTTGCCTGGGTTGACGAGAATCGCTAGTGTAAGCGGTTTGCGCCGATCCCTCTAGGATGGCTGGCTGAAGTCTCGCCCATTAAGATTGTTAGAATATCCAGTTTGGGGGTCGCCAGGTTCTACTGGTTTTATCTTAACGCACTGACCTTAATGGGTCAGTTAACGGTTGGTCTTCGAAGACATGGACTCGGTATCAGAAATTCTGTGGCAGCCTTCTTCTTCTAGAATCGCCAATGCGAACATCACGGCATTTGTTCGTCAAGTTGAGTCAAAAACTGGTCAGTCGTTGCCAGATTTCAATGCAGTACACGCCTGGTCAGTGGCACAACCGGGTGTCTTCTGGGAGTGCCTGTGGGATTTCTGTGGCCTGCCGCCTAGATCACCCGATGAACGCACGGTAGAAAACCGTGATCACATGCCTGGCGCCAGGTGGTTTCCGGACAGCCGGATAAATTTTGCCAGCCACTTGTTGACCAGACGGGACGATTCACCAGCGATGGTTTTTCGTTCCGAGAATTTAGTCAGACGGGTGGTCAGCCACGCGGAACTCTATGGGCAGGTGGCTGATATTGCCGCCGCCCTGCGGTCAATAGGCGTTGAGGCCGGAGATCGAGTCTGTGCATTCATGCCGAACATGCCTGAAACCATCTCCGCCATGCTGGCATCTGCATCGCTGGGCGCTATCTGGTCATCCTGTTCACCGGATTTTGGTGTCCAGGGTGTGCTCGACAGGTTTGGTCAAATTGAACCGAAGGTGTTGTTCAGTGCGGATGGCTATTTCTACAACGGCGATTCACATCACTCGCTCGACAAACTGAACGCTATCCGGGCAGGATTACCATCGCTAGAAAAGGTCGTGGTCGTCCCCCTGGTGACCGATCAACCCGACGTCAGACGGATCACGGACGGGGTATTACTGGAGGAGTTTCTGGTTCCAACTGATTCTATCGAATTCAAAAAACTGCCATTTAATCATCCCCTCTATATCATGTACTCCTCGGGTACGACGGGGGTTCCGAAAGCGATCATCCATGGAGCTGGTGGTACGCTGCTCCAGCATCTCAAGGAGCACAGGTTGCATGCTGACGTCCACCCGGGTGATCGGTTGTTTTACTTTACGACCTGTGGTTGGATGATGTGGAATTGGCTCGTGTCGGGTCTTGCCAGTGACGCGATTCTCGGGCTGTATGATGGATCACCGTTCTACCCTGACGGAAACGTCCTTTTCGATTTTGTATCCGAGGAAAAGATGAACATCTTCGGCACTTCGGCTAAGTTTATTGACGCGGCAAACAAAGCTGGTATTTATCCGAAAGAAACACACGACCTGACTGACTTGCGCAGCGTACTTTCCACAGGGTCACCACTGATGCCGGAAGGTTTCGATTATGTTTACCAGTCGATCAAAGAAGATGTGTGTCTGTCATCGATTTCAGGGGGTACCGATATCGTGTCCTGCTTTGTTCTTGGGAATCCGACACTGCCCGTACGGCGTGGCGAAATCCAGTGTAAGGGGTTGGGGATGCAGGTGGAGGTTCGGGACGACTCGGGCGAGATTCTGGAACCGGGTCAGAAAGGTGAATTGACCTGTAGAAATTCGTTCCCCTGTATGCCCATCGGTTTCTGGGGTGACCCGAAAGGTCAGAAGTATCATGCAGCCTACTTCGATAAATTTTCGAACATCTGGTGTCATGGCGATTATGTCGCTGAAACCGAGCATGGCGGAATGATTATCTATGGACGCTCTGATGCAGTCCTTAACCCCGGGGGAGTTCGGATCGGTACAGCCGAGATTTATCGGCAGGCCGAACAGATTGATCAAGTCATTGAAAGCCTGGTGGTCGGCCAGCAATTTGACGGCGATGTCCGAGTTGTACTGTTTGTGCGTTTAAGAGATGGGGCTGTCCTGGATAGTGATCTTGCTGATGCCATTCGTACCAAGATTCGACAAAACACAACACCCCGTCATGTGCCGGCGCGAATCGTACAAGTATCTGACATCCCACGCACCAAGAGTGGCAAGATCGTTGAACTTGCGGTTCGCAAAGTCATCCATGGCGAACTAGTGAAAAACCGAGAGGCACTCGCAAACCCAGAGGCACTCGACCTTTTTGCAGATTTGCCGGAGCTAAAACATTGACCCCGAGCGATTTCCCGCAGAGCCTGGCTGATGGTGTTCTATTGAGCTATTTAAAGTCAGTTGATGTGGACTCATAACACTGGGTTGAAGCCACCTGGTTCTTATAGATGTTGACCTACCCCTCAATTGATCCGGTCGTATTTGCTGTTGGGCCGCTAACGGTCTACTGGTACGGCGTTATGTATTTGGTCGGATTCCTTGGCGGTGGTGCATTGGGTGTATTGCGTGCCCGAGCACCTGGCTCTACTTGGTCATCACAGCAGGTCTGGGATCTCCTGTTCTATGTGGCAGTGGGCGTGATTGTTGGTGGCCGACTCGGTTACGTTCTTTTCTATAACGTCGGTTATTATCTGGAGCATCCGGTTGCCTTGATGTATATCTGGTCGGGGGGTATGTCGTTTCACGGTGGGTTGATCGGGGCCTGTATTGCGCTCGCTTTGTACGCCAGGCGTTCTGGCCGTAGTTTCCTGGCAGTTTCAGACTTTCTGGCACCGTTGTGTCCCTTGGGACTGGGTGCGGGACGGTTGGGGAACTTTATCAACGAGGAGCTTTGGGGGCGGGTGTCGGATGTGCCCTGGGCGATGATCTTTCCATCTGCAGGCCCTTTAGCAAGACACCCGTCACAGATTTATGAAGCGGGACTTGAAGGGCTGTTGCTGTTTCTGATCATCTGGATCCATTCGTCGAAGCCAAGAGTTGCGGGGAGTGTGTCGGGACTTTTCCTTATCTGTTACGCGGTATTGCGGTTCACGGTTGAATTTTTTAGAGAGCCCGATGCCCATCTTGGACTGGTTTTTCTCGATGGACTGTCGATGGGGCAANTGTTGTGTTTGCCAATGCTGGTCGCAGGACTTTGGCTCTTGTTGGCCAGNCGGTCCCGTATGACTTGACAGATGTCGGATTCGTNCGGAACCGNTCGATTGCTGCTGGNGCTGGTTAGTTATGGGACATAGCACGCCGGAGTGCTCAGTAGAAATAAACGTTATTTATCNCGGTTGTGACAAATTCTGATTAGTCTAGCCACAAACAAAGGCGTAGAGTTCGGTCTTTCCACGGGGTTTCAGCAGATCACGCGANCCCCTGATGGNCCACTGCCTAATCTAATACGGGCGCTATACCAGGAAATCATGGAGTGATGTGATGTTCACCAGNAATCCCTTCGCCGAAATTTCGGGCTTTCTGTCACCGGACTTCATGCAGGCGTATGTCNTTATCATGGTAGTACTGGTTGCCGGTGGCACGNTCTATGACATTATTCATAAGAAAAGTGCCAAGTACTTCTTTAAAAACTGGCAACAACAAAAAAACAGTGGGGCGCGACAGGTCGGTGGTGGGGAAGTCGTGGCCCTGGCGGTACGATCAGCCGTGGTCGACGGCTTAATGTCTGGTGAATTCTGTAATGTCCGGCGCAGAATTGCCCATCTTTTGACCATGTACGGCTTCCTTGCCCANGTCATTACCACAGCCATTCTGGTGTTCTGCTACCCAACGTCTGTCACTCCTGCGCCCGCCATCTGGCCCTTAATCTGGTATATCGGAGGTCTNCTGGTTTGTGTTGGTGGCTACTGGTTTTGGTTCTTNATTCGAGTGGATGTTGCCGCAGAAGGTCACTCTCCATTTCGTATTGTGCGTGCCGACTTGTTCATCCTTTCGCTCCTCATCAGCGTGACGTTGGGTCTGGTTTGGGGGTGGATGCAGGCAACAGGTACATCAGGGGCAAACTTTATGTTTGCGTTATACCTGATCGCGACCGCAGTGCTTTTTGGATCTGTGCCGTGGTCAAAGTTCTCGCACATGTTTTTCAAGCCAGCCGCTGCTCTGCAGAAACGTATCGCAGAAGCGGACGGTTCACGAAGTAACTTGCCAGCCCCCGCAGATAAACCTGAAATCTTTGGNAGTAACAACAGGCTNCCTCGGCAGTATTGATCGATACATCACTGGATTACGCGATACAGGAGATAACAGAACNTCATGCCAACTTTTGTTTATATGACTCGTTGCGATGGCTGTGGACATTGTGTCGATATATGTCCTTCCGACATTATGCATATCGATNAAACTACCCGTCGTGCCTACAACATCGAGCCGAATATGTGCTGGGAGTGTTATTCCTGCGTAAAGGCCTGTCCACAAAATGCGATAGATGCACGCGGTTATGCGGATTTCGCACCACTCGGNCACAGTGTGCGAGTACTTCGGGAAGAAGAAAAGGGCACGATTTCTTGGAAGATCAAGTTCCGTGACGGTCGCGAAAAGAATTTCGTCTCGCCGATCCGGACTACGAAATGGGGTTCTATCCAGTCACCAGCTGAACTTCCAGTACCTAGTGCTGAAGATATTCATTCACAAGAACTGGCCCACGAACCGGAGGTGCTGAATGTTCCGGGCGGATTACCAGCTCTTAGAGNTGATCAACTCAAACAGGGGGTGGTCTAGTGGGCCTGTTTTCGAATAGAAAAACTGTATTCGTCGATTCGGATATTCTTGTGGTCGGGGGTGGTATGGCCGGTTGTGGTGCTACCTACGAATCCAGGTATTGGGGTCGAGATCTAAAGGTCGTTTGCGTCGAAAAAGCAAATATTGAGCGCAGTGGTGCTGTTGCACAGGGCTTATATGCAATTAACTGTTACATGGGTATGCAATGGGACGAGAACCAACCNGAAGACCATGTCCGCTACGCCCGCAACGACCTNATGGGTCTTGTCCGTGAAGANCTGGGTTATGACATCGCTCGCCACGTTGACTCTAGTGTGCACNAGTTTGAGGAGTGGGGTCTCCCGATNATGAAGGATCCGGAAACCGGACGATATCTGCGTGAAGGGAAATGGCAGATCATGATACATGGTGAAAGTTATAAGCCGATCGTGGCCGAGGCGGCCAGGAAAGCTGCTTCCGAGGTATACAACCGCATTATGGTGACCCACCTACTGATGGATGAAGCAAAGCCTAATCGAGTTGCCGGTGCGGTCGGTTTCAATGTACGTACGGGAGATTTCTATGTCTTCCGTGCCAAAGCTGTCATTGTTTGCGCTGGCGGTGCTTCACATATCTATAAGCCGCGGGCAGTCGGCGAGGGCATGGGTCGGACGTGGTACGCCCCTTGGAGCAGTGCATCGGCTTATGCTTTGCCGATTCTTGTCGGTGCCAAAATGACGCAGATGGAAAATCGGATAACGTTGACCCGATTTAAGGATGGTTACGGACCGGTTGGTGCCTATTTTCTTCACCTCAAGACGTACACCGAGAATGCCTACGGAGAAGAATACGAATCTAAGTGGTATGACCATACGAAGGAATTGGTCGGAGATTACATCGATCGGCACCCCGTACCTACTTGCCTTCGTAACCATGCTTTCCTAGAAGAAACGAAAGCTGGCAGAGGCCCTATTCGCATGGTGACTAAAGAAGCCTTCCAGGATCCACACAAGGAGCAGGTTGGTTGGGAGAACTTCTTGGGAATGACGATTGGGCAGGCCATCGTCTGGGCATCACAGAACATCGACCCTAAGCATGTTAATCCCGAACTGACCACCTCGGAGCCTTATGTCATGGGATCTCACGCGACCTGTTCGGGCGCCTGGGCGAGCGGACCTTCAGATTACGCACCGTCGGATTACCAGTGGGGGTATAACCGGATGATGACCGTCGACGGGCTTTTCGGCGCTGGCGATACCATCGGTGGTACAGCGCACAAGTTCTCCTCGGGGTCGTATACGGAAGGCCGGATTGCCGCAAAGGCGGCGGTAAACTATGTGAATGATATGAAGAACGACAAGTTTCAGGTCAGTGAAAAACAGTACCAAGACCTAAAGAAAACGATCTTCCAGCCTTTGGAGAATTACCAGGTCGGTCGAAATGAGATTGTCGCGGGAACCGTGTCGCCGAGTTACCTCCTGCCGCTTAGTGGGTTACAGCGACTCGAGAAGATCATGGATGAGTATTGCGGCGGTATCAGTGCCAACTATATAACCAACGAGCCAATGCTTACTCGTGGATTAGAGTTGCTGGATATGCTGAAAGACGACCTTGACCATCTCGCGGCGGAAGATCTTCACCAACTGCAACGAGCCTGGGAGCTACAGCACCGGGTTCTGGCATCTGAATCAGTGACCCACCACACAATGTTCCGCACTGAGACCCGTTGGCCCGGGTATTACTATCGCGCCGATCATCCAAAACTGGATGATACCGATTGGCACTGCTTTACCTTATCCCATTACGACCAAGAGTCCGGAGAGTGGACTATGGAAAAAGCCCCCGTGTATCACATTGTTGATTGAGCGGGGTCCATCTTTCAAAACAGTTTTCTGCGATGACGTGACGGTTGTAACCCAACCGGGTGTACGAATAATGAGTCTTTCGCCCAGGGACGACGTTAGACAACACGCCGATACAGATGATCCTGATGTCGTAGTGGTGAAATGAAGGTTCTGCTGCTCGGTGACACCCATGGCTGGATTGATGACTCAATCGTGGAACTGGCCGTCGGTATGGAACTGGTAGTTCACACGGGTGACATCGGCAGTGCTTCGGTGCTGGCAGCGCTCAAATCCAGGTGTGGGAATGTGCTAGCGGTGGCAGGCAACAACGATGTCCCTAAGAAGTGGCCAGATGATGAACATCGTGCCTTATCCAAACTGCCGGAAAGCCTGCAGATCGATCTACCGGGCGGTGTTCTTGCCATCGAACACGGCCACCAGATCTGGGACACCACCAATTACCATAGCCGCTTACGCCACAAGTATCCTGACACCCAAGCGATCGCTTACGGTCATACCCACATCCGGCGAATAGATACAACGATTCATCCGTGGGTTATGAACCCTGGTGCCGCAGGACGGGTCAGAACTAAAGGAGGCGCATCATGTCTTGTGCTAACTGCAAAATCTACTCGATGGAGCGTCCGGGAATTCATCGTGGCATAAATGCAATCGAATTGACCGAGACAATTCTGTAAATCACCTGTGAAATACCACTACTTTATTTGTGACGTGTTTACCGAACAGCGGTTCGGTGGAAACCAGCTGGCTGTGTTACCAGATGCTCAGAAACTATCAGATTGGCAGATGCAGCAGGTTGCGCGGGAGTTCAATTTTTCAGAGACAGCATTTGTATTGCCCGCTGAAACTGGCCACACACGAAAGGTGCGAATTTTTACCCCCACAACAGAAATCCCTTTCGCCGGCCACCCAAATATTGGGACTGCATTTGTTCTAGCCGAAACCGGGGCGCTGGGTAAAGAGATTCCCGATACCGTCTTATTTGAAGAGAAGGCAGGTCTTGTGTCGATCGAGATTCAGGCTAATCTAGACTCTCCAACCTCGTTTGAGCTCAAGGCACCACAGGTCCTGACACTGCAAGAATTCCCAGCGATCAGGTCGGTGGCTAAAGCTTTGTCCTTGCGAGAAAACGAAATCGTTGTCACCACACATGCTCCAACGGTCGCATCGGTGGGGCTTCCTTTTCTTTTTGTGGAAGTCTTGGACTTGTCCGTCCTATCCCAGGTACGAATAGATATGGCTGGGTTCGACCGTCTTCTTGTTGAGGGCGCAGTGCCTTATGTACATGTTTATACACCCAAGACAGGTAGTACTGATATTCAGGCCCGCGTATTTGCTCCTCTTGATGGTGTTGCCGAGGATCCGGCAACGGGTAGTGCAAACTGCGCACTGGCAGCTCTTTTGTCACATTATCGATCGGAGCGTGACGGTGAATTCAGCTGGTGCGTATTTCAAGGAATAGAACTGGGTCGGCCGAGTGCTCTACGGATTCGTGCACGGAAAGAAAACGGTTGTGTTGTTGCCAGCTGGGTTGGCGGTACTTGTGTGATGATCAGTGAGGGCTGGATCGACGTTGGCTGTAGCTGACAAAACTGTGTCAGGATTGTTCACCGCTGAGAAATAACCAGGTTTCAATGACGCTGTCAGGATTTAAAGACACGGTGTCGATGCCTTGTTCCATCAGCCAGCGCGCCAGATCAGGGTGGTCAGAGGGGCCCTGGCCACAGATCCCAACGTACTTACCCTGTTTTTGACAGGCTGAAATCGCTAGTTTCAGTAGCGTTTTGACAGCTGCATCGCGTTCATCGAACAGATGAGCAATGTCAGCCGAGTCGCGGTCCAGCCCCAAAGTGAGTTGGGTCATGTCATTCGAACCGATCGAAAAACCGTCAAAATGCTGTAGAAACGATTCTGCCAGGAGTGCATTTGATGGCAGCTCGCACATCATGATGATCTTAAGATCATTCTGACCTCGGTTAAGACCATTTTCTGCCAGCAAGGCGATCACTTGTTCTGCCTCCACCACCGTGCGAACGAATGGCACCATGATCCAGAGGTTTGTTAGCCCCATGTCCTCACGAACATATTTGAGGGCGCGGCATTCTAGCTCAAAGCATTCACGAAACCCCGCGTCTAGGTATCGAGATGCGCCTCTCAGACCGAGCATTGGATTCTCCTCATGGGGTTCAAAGGCACTACCACCGATGAGATTTGCGTATTCATTGGATTTGAAGTCGGACAACCGAACAATCACGGGATGTGGAGAAAAGGCGGCTGTAATTGTAGAGATGCCCTCGGCAAGCTTGCGTACAAAAAAGTCTGTGGGGTCGGCATAACCTGCCGACGCGGTATTAATTTGATCCCTGACGTTCTGAGGGATCTGGTTACTGTGGAGCAGAGCCTTGGGATGAATACCAATAGTGTTGTTGATAATAAACTCTAAACGCGCCAGGCCCACACCTGCATGCGGTAGTTTCTGAAAATCAAAAGCTCGGTCGGGGTTGCCAACGTTCATGGCAATTTTGAACGGTAGTTTCGGCATATCGCCGAGCTGGACAGTTTCGATCTCGAAATCCAGTTCTCCCTGATAAACATAGCCGGTATCTCCTTGAGCACAACTGACGGTGGCGGTGCTGATTTTAGAGAGTTGTCGTGTGGCATCTCCACAGCCAACAACGGCCGGAATACCGAGCTCCCGGGCAATGATCGCAGCGTGGCAGGTGCGACCACCCCGATTGGTGACAATTGCTGCTGCTCGTTTCATGACCGGCTCCCAGTCTGGGTCGGTCATATCAGTCACCAGAATATCACCCGTTTTAACCGAATCTAGTTCACTGATGGAGTTCACTACGCGGACAGTACCGCTGCCGATTTTCTGACCAACGCTGCGACCTTCTGTCAGCACTAGCGCAGTTTCTTGAAGATGATATCGCTCAAGCGACTGTTGTGTGACACGGCTTTTTACCGTTTCCGGTCGCGCCTGGAGGATCCAGAGTTCTTCCGTTTCGCCATCGAGGCCCCACTCGATGTCCATAGGGCGGCCATAGTGCTGTTCTATTCGGATCGCCTGCTGTGCCAGTTCTTCGATCTGCGCATCGGACAGCGAAAAGTGCTGTCGTTCGGCTGCGGTTGTTTCGATTACCCGAGTGGTCTCGGTTGCGGAGTCGTCCGCATAGATCATCTTGCTGGCTTTGCTGCCGATTTTACGGCGAAGGATAGCTGGTTTCTGGGCACGCAGTGTAGGTTTGTGCACATAGAACTCATCCGGGTTCACAGCGCCTTGCACGATGGTCTCGCCAAGCCCCCATGAGGCTGTGATGAACACGACATCGTCGTAACCAGATTCAGTATCAAGTGTAAACATCACACCACTTGATCCAAGATCGCTGCGAACCATTTGCTGTATGCCAACTGATAAAGCCACGTCACTGTGGTCGTAGCCCTGGTGGACCCGATAAGCAATCGCCCGATCATTAAAAAGCGATGCAAATACTTCGCGGACGGCTGTCAGTACGTGGGCTATGCCTCGCACATTGAGAAAAGTTTCCTGCTGGCCAGCAAAAGATGCGTCGGGGAGATCCTCGGCAGTGGCAGACGACCGCACTGCGACAGGTGTTTCAGCTGAATTCCCCAGTTTCAGGTACGCGGCTTCAATCGCATCTTCCAGATCACCTGTTAGTGGCGCGTTGACAAGCCATTCTCTGATTGTAGCTCCCACCTCGGCCAGTTGTTTCACATCACTGACGTCCAGTTGAGCCAGGGCAGCTTCAATCCGATCTTTCAATCCGGAGGTCACCAGATGATCCCGGTAGGCATGGGCAGTGGTCGCAAATCCTCCAGGAACATGAATTCCGGCAGAAGAAAAACGGGAAATCATCTCGCCCAATGATGCGTTTTTGCCGCCAACGCGGCTTACGTCATTCAGGTTTATCTGATTGAACCAAACAATATATTCTTTCACTTGCCCACCATATGTTAGACAATATTAGTGGCCGGACCGCTGCGATCTTATGCCCCGGCTGTCTCGAGCAGAACCAAACACTTGCCGGCCAGGGCCTATTTTGCTTGACGAACCCATTGCGAGGCTAGACCAAATTGTCAAAAAGAACCGTATTTGTTGTGTCCGATCGAACCGGGATCACTGCAGAGATCCTGAGTCACAGCCTGTTGACTCAGTTCCCGAACGTAATATTTCACACAAGGGCCCTGCCATTTGTTGACACCCCCGAAAAGGTGGTAGACGCTGTTCGTGAGATCAACGAAGCAGCTGATAATGACAAGGCGAGGCCCTTGATCTTCGCCACTTTTGTCAGTCCACAGCTTTTTGACGGTGTTCGGCGTGCCCGCGGGTTTTTCGTTGATTTATTTGGAACGTTTCTGAAGCCGTTAGAGATGGAGCTGCAGTCGGCATCGAGCCACGAAATCGGCCATAGCCATGGTGTAGTCGACCGCGACCGCTACACTTCCCGTATCAGTGCAGTCCACTATGCGATGGACTGTGACGATGGTGTCAGTATCGATGACTATAGTAAGGCAGATCTCATCATCTTGGGTGTGTCGAGAACTGGTAAAACCCCGGTCTGTTTGTACCTAGCCATTCATTTCGGCCTGTTTTGCGCCAATTATCCACTGACCGAAGAAGATTTTAATGACGGTGCATTGCCCCCCATTTTGCAGCCGTTTCGCGGGCGCTTGTTTGGTCTTACCATAAATTCTGAGCGACTTTGCCAAATTCGTACGGAGCGCAGACCGGACAGCCGTTATTCATCCCGACAACAGTGCGAATATGAGTTGGCCCAAGGCCAGGCTACTTTTCGGCGCCACGCAATTTCATTTGCGGATACAACTCAAATGTCGATAGAAGAAATAGGCACGACTATTCTTCAGAAGATGAAAATACGACGCGAACTGCTCGGCTGAGCCTCGCCTCGAACGAGTGTTGAATAAATGAAGAGCCCCCGGGTTGGATTTGTCAGCCTTGGTTGCCCCAAGGCCTTGGTTGATTCTGAGCGGATACTGACCCAACTGCGTGCTGAAGGTTATGTTATTTCGGACAGCTATTCAGATGCGAGCATAGTGGTGGTTAATACGTGTGGCTTTATCCAAGCTGCCGTTGAAGAATCCCTGGAGGCAATAACCGAAGCATTGGATGAGAATGGGAGAGTCATTGTTACTGGATGTTTGGGGACTCGAAACCAGGAGATTCTGAGACGCTTCCCTGAATTGGTTGCTGTAACTGGGCCCGATTCTGCCGAGTCCGTTATGGAGGCAGTTCGAGCGGAGTTGCCCCCTGGCCATGCCCCGTTTCACGATTTGTTGCCGCCCGGCGGAGTAAAATTAACGCCGCGCCATTACGCGTATCTTAAGATCGCTGAAGGGTGTAATAACTCTTGTACATTCTGTGTAATTCCAGGAATGCGTGGCCGTCTGGTCAGTCGGCCCATCCACGACATTGTTGATGAAGCCAGCACACTGGTCGGTGCAGGTGTCAAGGAGTTGTTGGTGGTTTCTCAAGATACTGCTGCGTATGGTGCGGACGTGAAGTACCGTACGGAACTGACCCGCGGGCGTCCGTTGCGTTCGCATATTACTGATCTGACCCGGGCGCTCGGTGAACTGGGTATCTGGGTACGACTTCACTATGTGTATCCTTATCCCCATATCGACGAATTGATACCGCTTATGAGTGAAGGACTTGTCGTGCCATATCTGGATGTGCCGTTCCAACACTGTGTACCGCGTATTCTCAAGCGTATGAAACGTCCGGCAAATGCTGAAAACAATCTGGCACGTATTCGTATGTGGCGAAGAATTTGTCCGGAACTCACTATCCGCAGTACTTTCATAGTTGGGTTCCCTGGCGAGACGGAGGATGAATTCAATTTGTTGCTTGATTTTCTGACCGAGGCACAACTCGACAGGGTGGGCTGTTTTGCCTATTCACCGATACAGGGCGCTGCTGCCAATGATCTAGACAATGCGGTTCCTGAGGAGGTTAGGGAGGAACGTTTGGCCCGTTTCATGGCTGTACAGGAAGAAGTCTCTGCCGAAAGATTGCGTCGTAGAATTGGCCAGACATGTGCGGTTCTAGTCGATGCTCACTCCGAGTCAGGCGTGCTCGCCCGCAGCACTGGAGAATCACCCGAGATCGACGGTGTTGTCATCATTCACGATGGTGTTGATATTGAACCGGGACAGTTTGTTGATGTCCGCATTACCGGAAGCGACAACCATGATCTGTATGCCCAAAAAGTCTGATAGTACTCATTGGGCGGCTGTAAGGTCCTGAATGACTTGCGTAAAAAGCGCTGGCTAGAATCACTATGGGAGACTCCGATGGCTCGTTATTGGCTATAATTTGCGCTTTTTTCACGCCCTTGCTGGCTTGAGTTATGAATGAACACGTGAACCAAGTTAATCGTCGGCGGACTTTCGCCATCATCTCGCATCCCGATGCGGGGAAGACGACCCTGACGGAGAAATTTCTTCACTACGGTGGCGCCATTCAGGCGGCGGGCACGGTGCGGGCCCGTAAGACAGGACGTTATGCGACTTCAGACTGGATGAAGATGGAGAAGGAAAGAGGGATATCCGTAACGTCTTCAATCATGCAGTTTGAGTATCGTGAATATGTTATCAATCTGCTAGATACGCCGGGGCATGCTGATTTCTCGGAGGATACCTATCGGACTTTGACGGCGGTGGATTCCGCACTGATGGTGATCGACGCAGCAAAGGGCGTAGAAGATAGAACCATCAAGCTGATGGAGGTGTGCAGGCTGCGCGATACACCGATTATGACATTTATCAATAAGCTCGATCGGGAAGGTCGGGATCCGGTAGAACTGCTGGACGAGGTGGAGTCGGTGTTAGGAATTCGGTGTGCACCCATGACATGGCCTGTGGGGACTGGTCGCCATTTTTGTGGAGTCTACCGACTTTACGATGATAACATTCACCTGTTTGAAAGAAAATCAGGAAATTCAGTATCGGGTGAAAGAACAATCTGTGGCCTTTCAAATCATGATCTGGACGACGCGATTGGTGCGGATGCTGATCGCCTGCGGGAGGAGATCGAACTGCTGACTGGAGCCAGCTACACTTTCGATCTACAGGCCTATCTGCAGGCGCAGTTAACGCCTGTTTTTTTTGGTTCAGCACTTGCCAGTGAAGGTACTGACGAGTTGATTGACAGTTTTGTAGACTACGCGCCCTGTCCGGGGCCTCGGGATGCCGGCTCCCGAGAAGTCGATAGCGGCGAGCAAAAATTCACCGGGTTTGTCTTCAAGATTCAGGCCAACATGGACCCATCACATCATGATCGGGTGGCATTTCTGCGTATTAATTCCGGTGTTTATCGGCCGGGTATCAAGCTTCATCAAGTTCGGACAGATCGGACCACACCGATTCACAGGGCCATCACTTTTCTGGCTTCAAAGCGTGAGTCGGCGGAGTCGGCATACGCTGGTGACATCATCGGTTTGCACAATCACGGTACTATCCAGATCGGAGACACGTTTACCGAGGGCGAGGATCTAAAGTTTGCAGGCGTACCCAATTTTGCCCCGGAACTTTTTCGACGGGTACGCCTCGACGACCCATTGCGGGCAAAGGCGCTGCACAAAGGGCTAGACCAGTTGAGCGAAGAAGGTGCGACTCAGGTGTTCAGGCCACTGATGTCGAATGATGTGATACTGGGCGCGATCGGAATTCTGCAGTTTGACGTGGTTGTACACCGCCTGCGGCATGAATATGGTGTGGACTGCAGCTTTGAATCGGTGCAGATAGCGACTGCTCGCTGGGTTGTCTGCGATAAAAAGTCTGATTTTGAAGCGTTTCAAAGAAAAGCTCGACAGAATCTGGCACTTGATGCGGGTGGAGATCTGACCTATATCGCACCGAATCTGGCTAATTTAAGCCTGGCGATGGAGCGCTGGCCGGATGTTCAGTTCAGAAATACCAAGGAATTATAGTAATATAGTTATTTAATAAACTAATAAATAATTAAAGTATAAAACTTTAATCGATCACTAATAAAGGAGTAGCGACGGTTGAATATCTGTCGGCCTTAGTCGTTGTTCCGTTGATTAATACCACTGATGGCGGGCACCAGGGCAACCGGATGTCGGTGTCGCGGCCAGGGTCTGACGGTTTTGGATTAGAAAAACATGATCGAAATCAAAGTACCGACGCTATCTTGGGTTACGACCCTTGCAGCATTCGCGATACACTTCCCTGCGAGAGATAAACCCCTGGAGAGCTTAGATGAGATTTACCAAAGTACTGGTGCTGGCCTCAGTGATGATGGGCTCAGCTGTATGGACAAGTGTTAGCGCCGATGGAGAGGCAGTCTACAACAGTGGCTGTCTGGCTTGTCATATGCCCGGTGTCGCCGGCGCGCCTAAACTGGGCGACAAAGATGCTTGGGCCGCCCGTATCGCACAAGGCATCGAGGTGATGTATGAGAACGCTATTCAGGGATTTCAAGGACAGACCGGCATGATGCCCGCCAAGGGTGGTTTCGTTCATCTGAGCGACGACGATGTCAAAGCGGCTGTCGACTACATGGTGAGTCAGTCCCAGTAAATTGTTGAACTGATGTACATCAGCGCCACAGGGACGTTTGATCAAGGAAGCCCTTGAGCGCGCGGTAGAGTAGTGCTGGATCGTTGCGCCCGGTGAGCTCACGCACGGAGTGCATGGCAAGCTGCGGGGACCCGATATCTACAGTTGCGACGCCCAGTTCGGCTGCCGTTATTGGTCCGATGGTACTGCCACACGCCATATCATTTCGCATGGCAATCTGTTGAACGGGTATATCAAGGGTTTGGCATAAATTGCGAAACAGCGCCGCAGTTTCACTGTTTGTTGCGTATCTCTGGTTAGCGTTGTATTTGATGACCGGACCACCGTTGAGGCAAGGCCGGTGCTGTGGGTCATGCTTGTCTTCGTAATTAGGATGCACCGCATGCGCATTATCAACGGAAAGCAATACGGACGAGTCCATGGCCCTATCCATCGTCTCTCCAGTCCCACATAGACGTTCGAGTGTAGAACGTAGAAATGGCCCTTGGGCACCGCTGGCCGACAGGCTGCCAACCTCCTCGTGATCATTACAGACCATCACGGCAGGGGTATCTCCAGAGGCGTCGATTATGCTTCGGCAAGCGGCATAACAACTCAAAAGGTTGTCCAGCCTTGAGGCGGCGATGAAGTCATCATTTAGTCCGATCACTGCAGGTGGTTGCACGTCGTAACAGCTGATTTCATAGTCCAGGACCTCGGCAACGGGTATGTTGGCGTGCTCATGCTGGATCTGGTCAAGAAGCAGTTGTCGGAAACTTCTGCGGTCGCCGTCACCTGAACTCACCAGTAAAACCACTTCTTTTTGTGGGTTGATGGTCCTGTTTTTATGCACATCTCGATTTAAATGAATTGCGAGACTGGGCACTGTCGCCACAGGGCGCCGAAAGTCGATGAGCACACTGTTGATCTCTTTGTTTTCCATACGGCAAGTGACTTTGCCGGCCAGAGACAGGTCTCGGTCAAACCAGGGCGAGAGCAAGACTCCACCGTAAATTTCTACACCCAGCTGCAAAAAGCCCTGACGCCTGATCTCCGGTGCGGGTTTGATCTTGAGACAAGGGCTGTCGGTGTGGGTGCCGATCAGCCTCAGCCCTTCATCAGCTGGATGAACAGAGCCTGTTCTGATTGCCACGATTGAAGAGCCATTGCGAACGACAAAGTAACGTCCTCCGGGTTTAAGCGACCAGCTGCTGTGTTCTGCAAGTTGTTCAAACCCCTCTGCTGTCAACAGTTGCTTTAGTTGTTTCACTGCATGAAAAGGAGTGGGTGAGCCAGCTAGAAACTCGAGCAGCCCGTTATTGAAATCTGATTCATTCATAGCCTGGCGTTCTCTATGTCAATTGTGCTGCCTTCGGGTAGCCATGTTGCGGGCTCGTGATGAGCCCCGAGTCTGGCAAAGTCGAAAAGACTTGGGTCGGCGAGTTGGCTGGGTGAGATGCTCGTGACGCTTCGGAATATGGTCGCTGACCGGCCGGGGTATTTCTGTTCCCACTCAGCGAGCATTCGTTTGACAGTTTGGCGTTGGAGGTTCGGCTGTGAGCCACAAAGATTGCACGGAATAATCGGAAACTTTTTCAGCTGGGCGTATTGCGCGATGTCTTTTTCGCTGCAATAGGATAGTGGGCGTATGACCACATTGTTTCCGTCATCACTCAACAGTTTT
>PCBE01000062.1 GCA_002731295.1 Acidiferrobacteraceae bacterium
TGCTTCTCACCACGGCACGGGCCAGGGAGATGTTCCGTGGTCACCCCTATCAGATTGGGATTATCGGTTCTTTCACTCACTCGGTGGGGCGACATTACATCGATCAGGCAGACAGCATCATAGTTTTCGGTGCCAGCCTTAATTTCTGGACAACCAGTTTTGGTTCTGCGATTCCGGCTGTGCCCTTGATCCAGGTCGATAGCGAACGAACCCATATTGGACAGTGGTATTCGGCTGACGTCGCACTGGTGGGCGATGCGAAGCAGGTTTGCCAACAACTGATGACGCTGTTGCCAACGCGGTCACCGGAAGACAAGCCCTTTCATACCCTCGAAACGCGTCAGCGCATTGCAGAATTCGACCCTGTGGGTGATTTCCAGGCTGCACATACGGCGCGTACCATTGATCCCAGATCATTGGGGATCGCACTGGATCGAATACTGCCAGAACAACGCAACCTGGTCTACGATGCGGGTAATTTTCTCGGCATCGTACCTTACATTTCGGTACCAGGCCCGGATCAATTCAAGTTCACTACAAATTTTGCGTCGATCGGCCTCGGCTTTGGTACGGCGTTGGGTGTCGCCCGTGCACGGCCTGATAGCACGACCGTGCTGATTGTGGGTGATGGCGGATTTCTAATGACCATCAGTGAACTGGAAACGGTTGTTCGCGAAGATCTGCCGTTGATTATCGTAGTGATGAACGATTGTGCCTATGGTGCCGAGTTGCACTTTTTAAAGATGCACCAGCGTCCAGTTGGACTGTCGGTATTTCCGGATCTGGACTTTGCGCCCATCGCGGAAGGGTTTGCTTTTGAGGCTTTTACGATCCGGACTATGGATGACCTAGAGCAGGCAGCGCCCTCCATACGTTCACCAGAAGGACCTATACTACTCGACTGCAAGATCAATGCGGATATTGCAGGGTCATTTATGAGCGAACTGGCAGCGTTTGAGGGAGGCGAAGACTGACCCTACTTGCGCTGCCATTGTTACGAGGCGACCCCGCACCTCGTTGAAGTACTGGCCCGGCAGGTTAGTCGGAAACTCCGGCCGGAAAACACGCGGAATCAACCATACCGGTACAAATACCCGGCCAAGGGCCAGTACAGGCCGGACGACCGGTTATCGCCAGGATGTCTGGTTGTAGGCAAGCCAGGTCTGAAATTCCAGCGGCGACTGAAACCGACTCGGCGGTTCTATACCGATGTCCCGCAGCAGGTGATCGGGTAGTGACCGAATCAGTTCACCTTGGTGCCTATGGGCACGAATTACGCGATACTTGTTAACGGGGTTCACCCATAACGCGTTCAGTACGTGACCGGCAGTGCGGCCCAACTGACNGATGAACTGGCGCATTGCTTGGGCCTGGGCTTGCCGGCCNCGCCGCATGACGATGTCGTAGTCGAGAATACTGAATTCTTTTGAATCCAGTACGGTCAGCAGTGCCGCCTCAGGTCCTTTGAGGACGTGATCATTGTGTGCGAGGGTCCATTTTGCGACCGTTTGGTCAAGGTGTCGGGGAGGTGATTTAGACATATTAGTATTATTAATCCTGAAAAATGAGAGCGAAAAGACGTGNGCAACTAAAGCGGCGCGNAATTTATTGGATTAATAGCGTGCCGACAAACGATATATTCTTTGTTTATTGTTATAAAAACTAAATTGAATGAAGATCGATTANGGCAATGTACGGCCCGACGCCACGGTCGAGTCGCGNGATGACNCCNNGCNAATTCAGGACAACCCGGGGCAGGGCATGGNTCTGGATCCGGGGGGTAGTGANTGGCCTATTGACGCCAGGGGGCTTTTGCGAACAGNCAAAGGAAGTCCAGTGCCAGTGTTGCCCCGGCTANCGCGGTAATCTCAGCGTGGTCGTAAGGCGGTGCCACTTCCACCAGGTCNGCTCCCACGATGTTGATACCTGCCAAGCCTTTCACAATTTCCCTCGCCTGGCTGGTGGTGAGTCCACCACAGACGGGGGTACCGGTACCCGGAGCATAGGCGGGATCCAGGCAGTCGATGTCAAAAGTCAGGTAGGTTTTGTTGTCTCCAACGATCTTNCGNATTTGTTCGATTGCGGCATCCGTCCCGTGACGTTGTATCCACGGGCCATCGAGGATATTGAAACCCAGGGTGTCCTGGTTGTCGGTCCGCANGCCGATCTGAACGGATGCCGCAGGATCGAGGAATCCCTGTTGTGTCGCGTGCCAGAACATGGTGCCGTGATTGACACCATCATCATGTTCATCAGGCCAGGTGTCACTGTGCGCATCGAAGTGAATCAGTGAAATTGGTTTGCCGTGTATTNCAGCGTGTGCTTTGACTAGCGGCCAGCTGATGAAATGGTCGCCACCCAGTGACAGCACCATGACATCCTGGCCCAGCATCCAGGAGACGTACTCTTCGATTTGTTGCGGGACCTTTGCGGGTTGTGCAAAGTCGAATGGCAGATCACCATGGTCACAAATTCGTAGTTCGCGGATGGGATGAAAATCCCAGCCGTAAACACGGGTACCGAATGCCAGGTTAACNGATGCGTTCCGGATTCCTCGAGGTCCGAAGCGGGCACCTGGGCGGTTGGTCGTTGCCGTATCGAAGGGGATGCCGACTATGGCAGCGTCAATATTACTGAGATCTTTCTGATAGGGCCGGCGGAGAAAACTGGTCACGCCGGCGTAAGTGGATTCTTCCGGCAGTGTGTGAATGTCCAACGTCGTTAGTGCGCCGTCGGTTGTCATTCCGAGTTTATCTGTCATAGCGTGTACTCAGTAAAAGTGTTGTAAGTGATGGGCTCAATAGTCAGGGGTCCTTATGGCGAGACCGCAGATTCAAGAGTTTGCATCGGATCTTTATGGGTCCTGGAGTCCGGCAATGCTATTTCGGTCCGTGTTGGTCAGGTAGATCTGACCCTGGAGGTCAGCCACATGTTCGTGGAAGGCAATAGCATCGGAAGACATAGTGGACACCGGGGCGATCTCCTCTTTGAAGTGGCCGAAGCGGTCTTCTCCACTGACCAATGTCGCATAGTCCACATCGATTCGGGTCTGGCGGGCCGCGGGTGTGATGTAGCGGATAGCGACGCCAACTCGCCTTTGCCCCGAACGATTCGGTGTTGACGCGTGAAACAAGTCAACATGATGGATTGATACCTCGCCGGCTTTGAGTTCGACCCAGACGGATTGGTCTTCATCAATTCCATTCAATATGGTTTGGCCACGNGTCAGGATGTTTTTTGGATCTNNGGTATCTTGGTGTTCAACTTGTCCGTTGTNGTGGCTGCCAGGGAGCATTCTCATACACCCGTTCTCTCGAGTAGCGTTCGTTAGAGCCACCCACACAGTCAGTACTTGATTACTGTCGAGTCCCCAGTGGGCGCTATCCTGGTGCCAGGAAATAAACCGGCCGTCACCAGGTTCTTTTGGATAGATGTGAGTAGTCCAAACCATTAGATCATCCCCCAGAATAGGCCGGACCAATTCGAGGATTGCTGGGTGCCGCATGAGTTGGTCAAACCAGGGAAATACAAGGTGTGACTTNTAACGCCACTTGCCATTGATTGGGCNGCCCGAATTTGTTTCGTAGGCTTCGAGTTCAGCAAGGTAGTTGGCCGCGTCATCGGTAGTCATCACGCGTTGAGGAAAGATCAAGCCCNCATCTTTATATCGCTTAATCTCATCGGCCGAAAGTATCATGATGACCTCCTACAATAAACGAGTGACTATCCTATCAGCTATATAGTGGCACATGACCCAGTATCTATCTCTGATCGTGGTGAATCATGTCAGCGGCTTTTTCCGCGATCATGATCACTGGCGCATGTGTGTTCCCTCTCGTAACGATGGGCATAATTGAGGCATCAACGATTCGAAGTCTTTCTAGACCGTTTACCTTAAGTTCAGGTGTAACTACCGTGAGCGGGTCACTACTTGGTCCCATCCTGCAGGTGCCGGCCAGGTGATGGCTTACACTGAAAGNTTCTCGAATCCAGGGTTCGATGTCGCCTGTCGAGGTGANCCGTGGNCCAGGATTTATCTCTTTACCCATGAATTCTGCGAATGCTTTTTGGTTGCTCAGGTCTTTCAATATTTCGTAGCCTGAGCGCAGTGCTAACAGATCATCGTTATCTCTTAGAAAGTTAAATCTAAACTTTGGATTGACCTTTATATCGGTATCACAAATCTTTACAGATCCCCGGCTTTTAGGGNCTACCAGATCACCCCATATCTGGAACCCATGCCCCCCNAAATCAGTGTAGAGATCGCCAAATGCCAAGGGCATAAAGGTGCATTGGAGGTTTGGTGCTGGTGAGCCACTGTCCGTTTTAAGAAATCCACCGACATCCATATGAGTGGTCGCTGCTGCACCNGTTTTCGANNTTANCCACTGAAGTCCGGCAAGCAAATTCCCTGGAAATCGTGTTGCAGGGTAGACACTCGCTGGTTGACTACATTGGAAGACAAGCGATATCAGTACGTGTGTGTGTAGNTTCTCGCCAACGCCAGGGAGATCATGCACTATTGGTATTCCCAGCGACTCAAGATGTTCGGGTGATCCAATTCCGGACAGTTGCAATAGTTGCGGCGATGCGATGGCCCCAGCTGCTATGAGAATTTCCTCAGTTGCTGTGATTGTCTGGCGTTGCTTGTCATCACTGATAACGATGCCCGTGGCTCTTGTGCCATCAATCATTACCCGTTCAACCTGCACGCCTGTCAGGACTGTGAGGTTTGGCCTTTTNAGTGCGGGCTGAAGATACCCTGCGTAAACATCTGATCGGCGGCCCTCGTCAGTATTGCGATGCATTGCTCCGAATCCTTCTTGTATTGGACCGTTGTAGTTTTGATTCAGTGGGTAGCCGGCTTGTTCGGCAGCGTTAAGGAACGCAACATTCAAGGGAGACACTGCAGGATCGTCGGCAGTGACCTTGATTGGACCGCTGTGGCCCATGTAGGGATCGGTTGGGTCGCTGAAGGATTCAATGCGGCGGAACAAAGGTTCGATGTCGGAGTAAGACCAGCCATTGCAGCCTGAGGTCGCCCAACCGTCAAAGTCGGCGCTGTTTCCTCGGACCCACATCATTCCATTGATTGCCGAAGAGCCGCCAAGGATGCGGCCCATCTTGTAGGGTAAAGACCGACCGGACGCGTGGGTTTCAGGTTCGCAGCGATAATCCCAGTGGTACTTGCCTTTGAGGTAGAGCTGGCCAACGGCACCAGGTACCTGGATAGAGAGNCCNCGGTATCTNGGNCCNGCTTCNAGNAGNANNACNTGACAGGNNNGNTTTTCGGANAGCCTCGCTGGCNAGCACGCANCCGGCTGTNCCNCCNCCGACTACNACATAGTCGAATGTCATTNAACNANATNCTGCANGTTNANTNGNNTNTGNNCNANGTTAGGAAANGTNATTGGGCAGTGCAGTCGCTTTTCGGGGTTCCTCGCAGGTGATCACTTCCACAACCGCCGGCACGCCCNCAGCGTTTTGCGNAAATGCGCGATTCAAAGCGGGTATGATCTGAGAGGGCTCAGTGACGCGTTCTCCATGCCCACCCAAGGCTTTGGCGACATCCGCGTAATCCCCCCCGAGTTCGTGAATACCATATTGTTCAGATGCAACTGGATGATATTCGGTGTAGCCGCCCATGACAGAATTTTTCAGCACGATCGTCGTTGTACCAATTTCGTTGCGTACGGCAGTTTCCAGCTCCATGCCCACCATGCCAAAAGCAGCTTCGCCCATCAGGTTCACGCAGGTCCAGTCGGGTTTGGCCAGCTTTGCCCCCTGAATCAGGCCAAGCCCGGTACCGAGTTGCGTGGTTTTTCCCCAGCCCAGGTACCCGTGGGGGACCAGTGTTTCATAAAAGGCTGTGGTCTGGTCGCGCGGAGAGCCTGCATCGTGAGTGACGATCGTTCGACGTCGGTCTATGCTGTGCATCAAGTCCCAGATCACGCGGTAAGGGTTGATCGGTATCTGGTCAGATTCCAGTAAAGGCTGCCATGTTTTTAGAAAAGCCTGTTTTGCGGCTAGCGCCTCGTCTCTGGTTGAGGAATTTCCCCGACGGCCATTTGTACCCAGCCTTTCGCAGAGTTCCTTGACTGCGGCCGCCAGGGTGGGCTTCGCATCACCGATGACGGCGAAATCGATGGGGTAGTCCTTGGCAATATCACCCTCCCAGTTGGTCAGCTGTGTATACGTACGCCCGGCGCGGGGAAACGGCGTGATGTATTCTGATCGGGTAAAGCTGGTACCCAGACCCACGACCAAATCGGCTTTGTTCAGGAACTGAACGACCCCATCGGGTCGTGAAAGGCCAGCGCAGCCCAGCGACAGGGGGTGGTCTTCCGGAAAGCAGCCCTTGCCGTTCAGGGTTGAGATCACGGGAATCTGGGCAAGTTCTGCCAGTTGTGTCAATTCGTCTGTTGCACCGGCATAAAGAATGCCCTGCCCGGCAATGATGACCGGTGCACTGGCATCGAGCAGCCGGTCCACGAGTTTGGAGATATCGGAACCATCGGCACACGGCGTTGATCGACGCTGCGGCCGGTACTGGTCGATGAGTCCGGGATCCGCGTCTTGTGTGTACAGGTCGTGCGGCACTTCCAGGACGACGGGCCCCGGCCTTCCGTTTCTCAATTGTGCGAAGGCGTTCTGCATCATCTGTGGAATCCGCTCCACGCGGTGGACGGCTTCACACCATTTGCTGATGTGCTGAAAATTACGCGCCGCACTGAAATTTGGAGAGACGCCCTGGTCAGCCGTTGCATAACCGCCGGGTAGATGCAGCAGGGGCACGTTGTCAGCAAAGCATTGTGCCAGTGCACCCGCTGCGTTTTCAGATCCGGGTCCATGCTGAACGGTGGTGGCACACGCGGACTGTCCGCCGGTCGCGCGTAGGTAGCCATCGGCAATGTGCAGTGCCTGGCGTTCCTGGCGCACGATGATCGGCCGCACACTGATCTTGGCCGCGGCTTCGATGAGGTCGCTGTGTGGAAACGCAGGAAGGATTTTGACGCCTTCGCGCTTCAGTATCTGTGCAATCAGGTCAGCGCCATTCATAGTTTTACTCAGCCACTCCTGACGGAATAGTACTTTACTTGGCCCTGATTTTCTGCACAATGACAACCGGCTTCAAGGAGGGATCGATGTCAAGAGCAATAACCAAAGACGATATTGCAGGACAGGATAAGCCCCCCTGGAATTATCAACCGTCGATTCCAATTGAAGGCGTACCGGTTTTTGTTTGGCCCCCGCGACCGGTAGCCGCGATTAAATACCTGCTGTCGAGGGCTTACCTGTTTTCAGTTGTCATACCATTCGGGTTGTTTGCGCTGATTACCTGGGCTTACCTGCAGCCTGCCATTACGCGTTGTGCCACATTCGAGTTCAGCTGGATCGCCCAGATGTATCTGCGTAATCTGATGCTCTTCGTGCTGATCGTGGGCGGTCTTCACCTTTATTTTTTTGCCTTCAAGCGTCAGGGCAAACAGCTCAAGTTCAGTGGTCAGACACTCGGCCGGGATGACCGAAAGTATTTTACGCGTGACCAGGTGCGGGACAACGTTTTTTGGAGCTGTGTCAGCGGTGTGACGTTGTGGACAGCCTATGAAGTGTTTTTTATGTGGAGTTATGCGAACGGCCTTCTGCCGTTCTATCTTGACTGGCGCGAGCATCCCGTCTGGTTTGTGCTGATATTATTTGCGATCCCGTTTTGGGACTCGGTCCACTTCTACTTTATACATCGCCTGCTTCATTGGAAGCCGCTCTACCGAGTCGCCCATGCGGTACATCACCGCAACGTGAGTACCGGGCCTTGGTCCGGTTTTTCAATGCATCCCCTTGAACACCTCATTTACCTGAGCAACGTACTGATTCATATTCTGTTTGCTTCCCACCCGATACATATCTTCTTCCATTTGCAGTGGAACGCAATCGGCGCCGGTATGAGTCACACCGGCTACGAATCGTTGACAGTCCGCGGGAAGCCTCTGATTTATCTGAGTCCGTTCCATCATCAACTGCACCATCGCCTGTACAACTGCAACTATGGCAATAGCCTGGTACCCATGGACAAATTATTTGGTTCTGATCATGACGGTACCGCCGAGGCCTGGAGCGCTATCCGGAATGGTCGGCGGGCGAAGGTGGCGGCGGTCTGAGGCAGTGGCTAAATCAGCTGGGATTTACTTGCCAGTCTGGACGGTTAATTTTACGACCCTAGCCTCTCTGCAATAGACAGGATGCGCTGCATGTCACGTAACACCGGTTTTTCAATCAGCTTGCCATCGACGACCACCAGCCCCGTGTCCGCTTTGGCAAACGCATCGAGAATGCGGCGCGCGTGCGCAATTTCTGATTCACTGGGTGTGAAGACATCATTCAGTATCGGAATCTGTTTCGGGTGGATAGAACCCTTGCCGCTGAACCCCAGTTCCCTTGCCAGCGTGGCCTCCCGCGCCATACCGTCGGGGTCTTCCAGGTCGAGATAAGGCACGTCTATCGCATCGATACCTGCNCTGGCNGCGGCGTGAACAACTCTTGATCGTGCNTAAAGCANNGGNTCCCANGCNTTNNNNCAGCGNANNTCNGCTGCCATGTCGACTCCGCCAAAAAAAAGTGCATCAATACGGGTGCTCGCTTGCGCGATATCGTGGACNGCTTCCAGTGAAGCGTTGGTTTCGATGATGACATGCAGTCGGGTATNGTGACCGCGTTCAGACAGCAGATCGTCCAGCCAAATAATCTCGTCCGTNGTCATGACTTTGGGCAGCATTAATGCCGGTGGNGGAGTATCCGTTGCCAGTACGGCGTTGACATCGGCGAGGCCGAATGCCGTACGCAGGCAGTTAATACGCACGATTCGCTCGACACCATCATCTGCCTGGGGTGAGGTAAACAGGGCCATGCCTTTTTCCCGGGCTTCGTCTTTGTCCTTGGGTGCGATGCCGTCTTCGAGTTCGACACAGACAATGTCGGTACCGCAGGCGAGGGCCTTGGGGTACATTTCTGGCTTAAGGCCCGGTGCAAAGATAAAGGTGCGCCGTGGTCGGATGGTGTGTTCNCTGGTTGTCATGGCGTTNTCCCGATCTAACGTGGANGCTGTAGTGTCTACGAAGGATTACCCGCTGTCATCGATAATTTAAATCCAGAATGAGTCACGCACTTCGGCGGCGCGTGGTCCGTCTGGGGTTTGAACATGCAGGGTGGTGCCCGCNGTCCAGTGGTCCTTGTGGANCATNNCGATCGCNACATTAATTTCAAANTCTGGTGACCATNTGATCGAGGAGACGTGACCCGCGGNATTCCCGGCTGTATCTGTGAGCGGCCAGGACCAGCTGATTGNTGGNACTGCCGGGCCTGCTACCGCCAATGGCCGGATCTGCCGGNCNGGGCTTTGCTTTTGNATTAATGCNGCGTGCCCCAGGCACCCGGTGGCAGTGTCCAGATTGCAGTATTTAGCAAGACCTGATTCGAACGGCGTATCGTCGATGGACATATCGTTACCGTAGGACAGCAGACCCGCTTCGATGCGTTCGATCAGATTAGGGCAACCCGCACGAACATCCAGATCTTTNCCGGCCTCAAACAGNGTGTCCCACAGGGCTTCGCCATGCTGACTGCCGTCCAGGTAGATTTCAAAGCCNCCCTGGTGAGACCAGCCCGATCGGGCAATGACCATATCCTGGCCCTGGAAATTGACAGNTTTATGTCGGAAGAACCGGGTCTCGACGATGTCTGTACCGAATACCCGTTCAATGAGTTCGTNCGATTTNGGGCCCTGTACCGCAAGGGGTGATACGTCAGGTTCGAAAATCTCAACGTTCAAGTCANGGCCCATGGCAAGGCCCTTGCAGTAATACAGCATGTCGCTGTCGGCAAGCGATAACCAGTAGCGCTCTTCAGCCAGCCGAATAACGATGGGGTCGTTCAGTATCTGACCTTCATCGTCGACCATCGGTACGTAGTAACACTGATCGTCGGTCATTCGTGACAGGTCNCGCGGTGTGGTCATCTGTACCAGTGCCAGTGCATCGGGGCCTTTGATCTCGACCTGCCGCTCGCAGGATACATCCCAGACCTGTACTGCACGCTTCAGGTGAGCATAGTCTTCTTCAATGGAATGAAAATATCCTGGAATCAGCATCCGGTTGTACACCGAATAAGCTTTCACTCCGGCTTCCTCAACGCGNCGGGTAAAAGGCGTCCGTCGTACCCTGATAGAAGGNGAAATGTGGGGCAGTGACATGAGCAGGGGGTCCTGTATAGTGCGATTGTCCAGTTCGGGNGGGCTATTGTCCGCAACTGGCCGAAAAAAACAATCACGGCAATGCAGANAGGCGGTTGCTGACAGCGCAATTCCGGTGAGTTCTGTCGANCCTGCCTGCCGATACCGGCTGAGAAGGAAGANCAATAGAAAACACCAACGACTTGACAGTAGATGCCCGTGAGTGGCGGCCGCTAAAGGGTATAGCCCTNAGTGTACTGGGTATCGGATTCATCACTTTCAATGATGCGATGATGAAGCTGGTGGTGGAGCAGCANCCCATCGGCGAAGCGATCTTTGTACGGGGTTTGTTTGCNCTGGTGCCGATGGCNNTNCTGATCTACAGAGCAGGGGGACTGCGCTCGCTNGNTGTCCACAATATGGGTATGCAACTCTGGTGTGCNCTGTTGCTGGTGGGTCCGCTGTTTCTGTTTGTTTTCTCGCTGAGCCGGCTGCCGCTCTCGATAGCCACCATCATATTCTTTACGAATCCGCTTTTTGTTACGCTGCTGGCACCTTGGTTTCTTAACGAAACAGTGNGTTGGCGGCGAGTGAGCGCGGTCTTGGTGGGATTTGCCGGTGCGACGCTGGTCGTTAAGCCTNTCGGTGATGCATTNGNTTGGATTCTGCTGGGNCCTTTANTCGTGGCGCTGTTGTCTGCTGTGCGCGAACTCATNGTCCGTACAGCACTGGCCCGGGAGACCTCAGAGTCGCTGCTGTTTTATTCCAGTGCAGCAGTTACATTGACCGCGCTGGCNACAGCACCGNTCGGNTGGGTGCCGNTNTCCTGGNATACCNTGGTGCTGCTGGCAGTCAGTGGCATGGCGTTTAGTCTTGGNATCTACCTGATGACAGANGGGCTGCGATTTGGGGATGCAAGCCTACTNTCTCAGTATAAATACACCGGCATTGTATGGGCCCTGGGACTTGGCTATCTGCTGTGGGGGGAATTGCCCGACTGGTGGACGCTACTCGGCACGGTACTGATTATTGCCAGCGGCTTGTATATTGTGCACAGACAGCGTCGGCTTTCCCGGTAGTTTTCGCTCAACTGGCCTCGCGTGGGTCGATAGGCAGTAGATCGCGGACATCAAAGTGTTCTTCGAGCAAGGCCGCGAAACTCAGTAGTTCATCTTCTCGCCTGGGTTTTGCCAGGATCTGCAGACCCATAGGTAGGCCCTCATCGGTAAAGCCGCAAGGCAGGCTGATCACAGGGCAACCGGTCATCGTCAGTGCAAAGGTAATTGCAAACCAATCGATGTAAGTTTTACAGGGCGTGCCGTCGATTTC
>PCBE01000063.1 GCA_002731295.1 Acidiferrobacteraceae bacterium
CGAGCTACGATTTGGCGAGCGTTCTGCCCCAATTGGGTCAGCAGTGGCGAATCACGGAGATGGCGCACAAACCGTTTCCCAGTGGCCGTGCAACACACGGAATTGTCGACGGCTGCATGACACTGCGACGCACACACGATATCCCCCCTGAGGCCATCAGCCGAGTGAGCGCTCGGGTGCCGCCACTGATTCATCACCTCGTGGGCCGGCCGTCCCTGGCGAACATGGACATTAACTATGCCCGCCTCTGTGCTCAGTTCGCGGCTGCCCGTATTCTGATTGCCGGTGACCTGGTGACTGAGGATTTCACACCCAATGGCCGCAGCGATCCCGACACGCTCACACTGGCCGAGAAAGTCCGGATCATTGTCGATGACAACCCCGATCCCAACGCACTAACGCCTGTGACAGTCGATATTGAAACGCACGACGGGGTTCATCATGAGATAGCTGTCGACACGGTGTACGGTCATCCCAATAATCCGATGACGCGGCAAGACTGGTTGAAGAAATTCCGGAACAATTGGCAACACGCAGCCAATGCGCTGGGTGAGGATGCTCGTGAACGCGTCATTGAACAGGTGGAAAATCTACCGGTTATTGTCGATACGGCGCGGATTATCGATGACCTGCTACCGTGAGCCGTTATTTCACACAGGCTGATTTTCCCGAACTGAACAGGGCGTTTCCTATCGGCGACGCTTTTCTGTCGGGTCCTGCACAATTCGATCCTGAGCGATTGCGGGATTTGCAGGAGGATCGTTTCTCCCGTGTCGTTGCACGCGCCTGGCAAATTCCTTTCTATCGCCGGCACTGGGGCGGAGCGGGTTTGGAACCGGGTGATATTACAAGCCTGGATGATCTAGAACGATTACCGGTTGTGACCAAGGAACACCTGATGGCGAGTGTTGAAGCAGTGCCGCCTTACGGGGATTATCACGGCATGACCCGTTCCGACGGTGGGCGCTATCGCACTGTCTTACAGACTACCAGTGGGACCACCGGGGTGCCACAACCCCTTTTTTTCGGTGCCCGCGACCGGGAAGTCCAGAACATTCTTCTCGCGCGTGCCTACCTGCTACAGGGTCTGAAGCCGAACGATGTGGTGCACTCCATTTATGGTTTTGGCATGGTCAACGGTGGTCACTATATTCGCGAAGCGATTCTTCACCATACCGATGCGCTGCTGCTGCCGGCCGGTACGGGCACGGAAACACGCAGTCGTCAACAGGTTGAATTGATGCATCGATTTGGTGCGACTGTGCTGGTGGGATTTGCTGATTACATGCTGAGGCTGGCTCAGACAGCGCAGGACACCGGATTGACGCCCGGCACGGATATTCCACTGCGGATGATTTCCGGTCATCTGGATCATGATGCCCGTGAGGCATTGTCAGGCGCCTGGGGCGGCGTGTCCGTTTACGACTGGTATGGTGTGGGTGATACCGGAATCATCGCTGCTGAAGGGCCTTGTCAGGAAGGTCTTTACGTCTGGGAGGATGCACACTTTCTGGAAATCGTGGTACCGGGGTCAGGAAAACCGGTCAACCCTGGCGAGTCCGGCAACATCTGCGTGACGGTGCTTTTCAAGGATACGGTCTACCCCATCATACGTTTTGACACACAGGACGTGTCCAGCCTTTTGCCGCCCGATCCAACCAGTGGCATCAACTTTCAGCGCATCACAGGTTTTTCCGGCCGCAGTGACAATATGGTCAAGCTCCGCGGTGTCAACGTCTATCCAACCGCCATCGGCAGATTGTTGCATGAATTTGAAGGCACGACCGGTGAATACATCTGTCGACTGCATGCCTCGAATGATCAGGACGAACTCACCGTAATCGTTGAATATGTCGGTAGCGATCCTAAATTTAAGCAGGCATTGGCGCAGTCATTAAGAGAACAACTGGGAGTCAGGATAGGCATAGAACTTGTAGGTCAGGATGAGACAGCTGCCTTAACCGGGCTCGAAGATCGGCAGAAACCCCGACGACTGATTGATGACCGCTGACGTTCTGCCGGTTTTGCCACTGACTGAAGTATCCGAGCTTCTGGCCCGGTGTAAGGTCAGCCCGGTTGAACTGACCCACAGCTGTCTGGGTTGGATCGAGTCAGCTAACGGTCAGGTAAACGCACTGGTTTTTGTCGATCCGGAAACTGCGGTTGTGCAAGCGACCCAAGCGCAACAACGCTATACCCTTGGACGCCCGTTTGGCCTACTCGATGGTCTCCCAATCGTGGTTAAAGACAACATTGCTGTCAGCGGGTGGCCTATGACCAATGGCCTGGCAGTCCAGCGTACATCCAGTACAGATTCCGATATCGTGAGCCGCCTGCGCCGGCAGGGTATGGTGATTCTCGGCAGCGCCAATATGGACGAAGGTGCGTTGGCCGCCGATGGCGTCAATCCCCATCATGGCCGCGTCATGAACCCGGGTTATCCAGGCTACGCAAGCGGAGGCTCCAGTAATGGGTCGGCTGCTGCGGTCGCCGCCGGTTTCTGCTGTGCAGCGCTTGGCACGGATACCTTGGGTTCGGTCCGGTTGCCGGCAGCGTACTGCGGCCTGGTTGGATTCAAGCCAAGTCACGGCCGTCTGTCGACCAAAGGCATCATTTCTCTACTGCCCGAACTGGATGCCGTCGGGCCCATCACCCGGTCGGTTGCCGATGTTGTTCACCTGATGACAGAGCTTGGTGGCTGGATCGTGTCGATCCAGCAGTCTCCACTTGGCCGGTTGCGTTGGGGCGTTCCGGATAGGTTCAGTGAGGAAGAGCTTGCTGTGGATGTCCAGGTGCCGTTTGAGTCCGCGCTTGCAGATCTGTCTGCTGTCGTGCGCCCGCAGTCCGTGACATTTCGCCACTGGGACCCCGGGACGCTGCGTCGCTCGGGATTGTTACTGGCAGAACATCATGCTGCCTGTCACTGGACCGATCCGGCCAGTGCCTATTCAGCCCGACTGAAATCGATGCTGCAGTATGGTCGCGGAGCGAGCGCTGATCGGTTGGCCAGAGCACAAACCTGTGTTCTTGAAAGTAAATCGGATCTGATCGGGTGCTTCGCCGAAGTTGATGTCATTCTGATGCCAACGGCTCCTCAGACAGCGTTTGCCAGTGATACATCGGCGCCTGTCAATCAGGCCAATTACACAGCACTGGCCAACGCCGCTGGTTGTCCGTCGATTTCTATTCCCTGCCGAACGCCCGAAGGAGGTCGCCCGGCTGGACTGCAACTGATGAGTGCGCCGGGCAGTGATGAAAAATTATTGGCATGGGCATTACAGGTCGAGCGCTTGTTGGCAGATTGTTAAGTGATCGGCAGGGTCGGATAGATCTTTCTGCTAGACTGCCACCGACCTTATTCTCAGGGAATCATCCATGGCAGCAGACCCAAACGAACAACAGCATGGGCAGACGCTGTTCAGTCAACGTGCCCGTTACCACAGCAGTGAAAATAATTTTGAATTTTCCTGGCCTGCAGTACCGGTACACCAGTTCGTTGAAGAACGCGACCACGCGTTGGCAGAGCATACCCCAACCGGACTGATACCGCTGGATCTGGGGAATGAACTTGGTCTTGATTATCCCGCCACCACGCCAACCCTACTGACGCGTTACGCCAAGATCTGTGCCGACGAAGCGTTATCGGTTTCGTTCAAGGCGGCAGGTAGTGTGTATTACGTTATTCGAGGTGAGGGCTGTTCAACGCAAGATAATAATGTTATCGAGTGGGGCGCGGGGGATCTCTTTTGTTTCCCCGGGGCTGGCAAGACCGTTCACCAGGCAGGCGGTCGTGACAGTCTTTTGTTCCTGGCAACCAACGAGCCTTTGCTCAGTATTGATCGGTTGAGTCCTCCACCACCGGGCGAGGCTGTAGTTGAGGCGGTGCATTGGCCAGCAGACGAGATCACTCGACAGTTTGAGCCGGTCCTGAGGCGGCCGATTACTGAAAAGACTTCCGGTCACGCGGTGCTATTCTCGAGCAGTGCCCTAGGCGGGAGCACCAATATCCTGCCCACGGTGAACTGTGCGGTGAACACGCTGGAGAGCGGTAAAGACCAGCGTCCTCATCGCCATAACGGTGTCGCGGTTACGTTGTGCATCCGAGGTCAGGGTGTTTACTCGCAGATCGAAGATCAGCGGGTCGACTGGATCGATTTTGGCGTACAGATCACACCGCCCGCAGCGCTTCATTCCCATCACAACCGTGGACCGGAGCGGATGGAGTGCCTGATTTTCCAGGACGAAGCGCTCCACTATTACACCCGTACACCGGGCTTCAGCTGGACCTGATCCGCAGTCTGCCGTGAGCGCGTTGGCACCTTCTCTGCGGCGAGATACCCAAGTTATGGGTCTGGTCGGTCTGGCCCATGCTTCCAGCCATTTTTTCCATCTGGTTCTGCCGCCACTGTTTCCAATACTCAAGCAGGAATTCGATGTCAGTTATGCGCAACTCGGCCTTTTGCCGGGATTGTTTTTTGCAGCATCGGGTGTGATGCAGATTATCAGTGGTTTTCTGGTGGATCAGTTTGGGGCGCGTCGCGTACTTTTGGCTGGGTTGGTGCTGCTGTCGATCAGCATGCTGCTGTGCGGGCTCGTGTCAGAGTTCTGGATGTTGATTCCCCTCGCTGTTGTTGGCGGCATCGGCAACAGTGTTTTCCATCCGGCCGATCTCGCCATTCTGACCGATAAGGTCAGCCGGCCACGGCTCGGCCGAGCCTATGGTATCCATGCGCTGTCGGGCAATCTAGGCTGGGCAGGCGCACCAGTGTTTATCATGACGGTGGTACAGTTCAGTGACTGGCGGACCGCACTGGTGTTGGCCGGTTGCGTCGGTTTTGCGGTGTTGCTGGTGCTGCTCTTTTCCGGTACCGAACTGGTGGAGTCAGCACGGCACGCTGTCAGCACGCGGCGTCCAGAAGTCACCGCTGGTGAGAACGTCCGAATGCTGCTATCACCCACGGTGGTGTCCTGTTTTCTCTACTTTACATTTCTATCTACAGCGCTGATCGGGATTCAGACGTTCGGCGTCACAGCGATGGTTCAGATCTATTCGGTGCCGTTAACACTGGCGACAACTGGGCTGGCCCTGTTTCTTGTGGCGTCAGGTGTCGGTGTGGTTTGCGGTGGGTTTGCAGCTGACTGGACTGATCGGCACGACGTCATCACGATGTTGGGCATGACATTGGGTGGGATAATATTTTTTGTAATTGGCTCCAGTTGGATTTCTTCCTCTGTGTTAATTCCGGCACTCATCATCGCCGGGTTTGTCGCCGGTACCACCACGCCGTCGCGGGATATGCTGGTGCGCAAAGTGACGCCGGAGGGTGCATCTGGCCGGGTTTTTGGATTTGTTTACTCCGGGCTCGATCTGGGGTCCTGCCTGATTCCGCTGATTCTGGGCTGGGTGCTTGACCATGGATCAGCACCCGTGGTTTTCTATATTATTGGGAGTATGCTGCTGGTGACCGTGTTGACAGTGGTCAATCTGCGCCGTTACACACAGGTACAGCGCCACCCTGTCTGATACCATGATCGCTGATAGACGGCACCCATACGAGGGAAAAGCTTTGGCGCAATATCGACTTGCAGAGCTCACAAAAACACTGCCGGCAACGGTGCCGTTTGTGGGGCCGGAAACGCAGGAGCGGGCCCGAGGTGGACCTTTTGACGCACGGATCGGTGCAAACGAAAGCGTATTTGGCCCGTCTCCCATGGTAGTGGCTGCTATCGCTGAGGCAGCCAGTGCTGCCTGGATGTACGGTGACCCGGAAAATCATGTGCTTCACCAGGCAATCGCAGCGCACCACGGAGTTGAGCCCGGTAACATCATGGTAGGAGAGGGGATCGATGGTTTGCTGGGTTACGTTGTTCGTATGTTTGTGGAGCCGGGTGATTCGGTGGTGACCTCCCAGGGTGCTTACCCGACCTTCAATTACCATGTCGTCGGTTATGACGGTCAACTGGTCACAGTGCCGTACTGTGATGACCGGGAGGACGGCGATGCCTTACTGGCAGCGGCTGCTGAGTGTCAGGCCAAGCTGATCTATCTGGCAAATCCGGACAATCCGATGGGCACCTGGTGGGGCGCCGAGAAGGTAGACGACATTATTGCTAGGGTACCCGCGGGTGCNTTACTGGTACTGGACGAAGCCTANGGAGAATTTGCCGAACCGGGNACGCTGCCGGAGATCGATGTATCCAGTGACCGGGTGCTGCGCTTTAGAACNTTCTCAAAAGCTTACGGGCTGGCAGGGATCCGTTTGGGCTATGTTNTCGGNAACGCNGNTCTGGTGGCCGANTTCAACAAAGTCCGAAATCATTTCGGNGTCGGNCGGGTNGTTCAGGCAGCTGGNCTGGCTGCANTGGCAGATCAGNCCCATCTCGCCNGGGTGATCGATCAGGTTAAGGCAGCGCGACGTCGGATCGTTGAGATCGCGTCAGACAACGGACTGACGACTGTCGACTCAGCCACAAACTTTGTNGCTNTNGACTGTGGCCGCGACGGGGATTTCGCGACCCGCGTATTNAANAGCCTGGTTGAACGCGGTATTTTTGTTCGGATGCCNGGTGTGNCACCACTCAACCGCTGTATNCGCATNACGGCTGGNCTCGATCATGAGCTGGATGCATTTGCGGCNGCACTGCCCCTNTCACTTGCNGACGCTAACTGACTGTGTCGTGTTGTAGACAGGNCCGTTAGAGCAATGGCCGAAGGACGAGTCCTGCACCGAGGAGCATGAGCAGGCCCAGTACTGCCCGGCGGAAACTGCTCTGAGACAGCCTGCGGCGAATAGGTATCCCAAGTTTAAGCCCCACCAGCATAGCCACTAGCCCGACAAACGATATTTGTGTCGTGTCGAAAGTGAACAGACCAACCCAGGCCAGACCGATGGCAAATACACCGCTTGAAATCGTAAACGAGATGTTGATTGCCTGGATGAAAACGTTGCGGTCAAGCTGTAGCGACAACAGGTACGGTAATACCGGCATCACCTGCGAACCGGTGACACCGTTAACCAGCCCCGTTGTGAATCCNACCGGTATTTCAAGACGCNTGGCGAGCGCTGTTGGCAGCTTGAATGCCGGTTGAGTGATGGTAATCACACAGTAAATGATCAGTACCAGGCCCAGAATTGCCGAAGAGATGGCCGGATCGAGCCACATCAGCAGGGCGAGTCCTATGAAAATTCCCACCGGTGCTGCTGCATAAACCAGGCGAAACTGCATCAGTGTCGCCCGAAAATGCCCGGCATCACGCATCACAATCAGATTACTGACGACCGAGGGCACAATCAGCAGCGGTAGTGCTTCTTTTAACCCGATGGCATAGACGATAAACGGCAGTGCGGTCGTCGAAAATCCAAGACCGGTGATGCCCTTGACCAGTGCGGCGAAGAAAAATGCACCGACTACAACCAGAATATCACCGGGTTCCAATTATTTTTACCGAGTAGTGGGGGCCGGATAGGACCTATCAAGAGGGAAGACGCTTTGAGTGTAGGCAATAACCGCGGTAATGCCCAGCATGTCACAATGTCGCTTAATGACGGTGCGAATTGTGTTTAAGGGTCGAATCGAGATGTTCCAGTACAGGATAAGGAATCGCTGGTGTCGGTGACCAATAATATTTTTGTACTCGCTGATCGCTATGTCGATGAGCTCGCAGCACTCCAGCCAATGCTCGCCACTCAAATGGGAGTGCCAGGATTTGACGGACAATGGGGCGCACAGGATCTGGCGGGGTGGCAGGACATCGGTGCGCTGCTCAAGCGTACCCTGTCGGCGATCGAGGCGCTTCCGCCATCTGACCAACATCGAGAGCGGCTCGGCCGCCGGGTTCTGAAAGACCATCTCAGTGGCCGGTTGGATCGTATTGAGCACGATCTCCCACTGCAGGATCTGAACAACATCGCCTCGCCGGTCCAGGGCTTCAGGGAAACTTTTGATCTGATGCCGAAAGTCGAAGCAGATGACTGGGAATTGATTGCCAGCCGACTCAGCAGTCTGCACGAGGCAGTGGCCGGCTATATAGAGAGCCTCTCTGAAGGTCGTAGACGCGGACTGGTCACAGCCAGGCGTCAGGTCGAGGCCTGTGTCGAGCAGTGCCGGGTGAATTCAGGTCCGGGTTCTTTTTTTCATCAGCTCTTGGCGGGAGTCTCTGATACGCAGATGTCCGATGCCCTGCGGTCTGAGGTCGACACGGGAACCGCGGCTGCCTGCTCGGCATATGCGCACCTAGCGAATTACCTGGAAAGCGAGTATCTGTCCGACAGTGTCGAGACTGACGGGGTAGGTCTTGAACGTTACCGCACAGCCAGCCGTCACTTTCTGCTGACGGAGGTCGATCATGAAGCCGTCTACCACTGGGCGTGGCAGGAAGTTGCTGCCTTACGAAAGCAGATGACGGAAGCGGGTCGGCAAATTGACCCGACGCTTGGTTTTCAGGAGATCGTGCAATTGCTGAAGACAGGCGCCGACTATGTCGCGTGCTCAGAAGCTGAATTTCTCAGCCAAATGCGGCAATGTCAGATGGATGCCCTGGATCAGTTGAACGGTACAGTGTTTGACGTTCCTCTACCGATCAATCAGATCGATGTGCAGATCGCACCGCCGGGCGCTACGCTAGGGGCTTACTACATTCAGCCGTCAGAGGATTTTTCCCGTGCCGGCAGCGTCTGGTATGCAAAGCCCACCGATACCAGCGTCTACCCGTTGTTTGACGAAGTGACGACGGCC
>PCBE01000064.1 GCA_002731295.1 Acidiferrobacteraceae bacterium
GACGGTCGGCAATCTGAACTTCGTGTTGGTTCATGCTGCGCGGTCCAGCGATGAGTGGGTCTGCCAGGTTTGCGTCAGGCTAGGACCATCAAAGTTGGCCACCTCGACCTCGCCAAGATGTATAGTTCGTACAGCTTGCTCTTCGGTTGCGATCGAGAGGGTACCGTTGCTGTCTACCGCCACCAGCGGCTTAATGGCCCACTTGTCTTTAGCAAAGCCTAGCCGGTCTTGGTTGCTGTATAGGTAGGTAAAAACGCCGTCGATCTGTGTCAAAGAGCGCTGTAGTGCATCGTCTTGTGTTTCACCTTGGCTCATACGGTCGGAGATCCACACTGCCAGCAGCTCGCTGTCGTTTTCAGTCATGAAGCGGTAGCCTTTTCGTTCCAGCCGTGCCCGCCAGGTGTAGTAATCCGTAATCTGGCCGTTGTGAACAATGGCGACATCGGGAAAAGGTCGGGCCCAGAATGGATGGCTGGCAGTTGGCGAGACATCTGATTCCGTTGCCATCCGGGCATGCCCCAGTCCGTGTGAACCTATGAAATCGCGGATGCCGTGTTTCTCAGCGACTTCTGCCGCTCCCCCTAAGTCCTTGACTATTTCTAGCGCGCGACCGACCGATTGGACTTCAATACGATCAGAATATTCATCGATTTGACGCACCCAGTCTGTGAGAGACGTGGGCTCACGAATCTCCATGCGTACAGATACATGGTCCGAATTAGCCTCGTCGTGGGTCGGGTCAGTTATGAAGTCGCTACCGTGCTCGCGCAGAAGGTCGAGAAAAAATTCGAGATCCGTCGACAGATTCTGTCGTTGGGCGGTCATCGCCCGTACGATATAGCCGGCCTCAAGGGGTTTACCGTAAAGGGCAAAGCCGGTTGAATCCGCACCACGGTGGCGCTGGGCGTGCATCANCTTGACGAGGTCTGCGCCAACCTGACCAGGCTTAGCCAGAATTCTGCCTGCTATACCACACATAATGCTGCCCTCGCTGGGTTGTATACTGAATACACTAATTATAGGTCCTGTCTACAGCGGGTGTGTGAACTGTTTCCGAGATTAGAAGAACGACAGAACCAGGAGGCGGCAACACAAAGCGGTGGCGAGTAGTAGATGTTATCGTTGGGCAAAGCACTAATGTCAAATCCGAGATTGTTGCTGGTAGATAAGCCTACCATTGGCTTGGCACCTCGAGTCTGCAAAGACATCGCCACAGTGTTGCGAAACCTCAACCAACACGCAGGGTTGACCATCGTAATTACGAAACAGAACGTCAACTTCCCAATGAGTCTGGCCGAGGAGATTCATCTGTTAGAAACCGGGCGGGTTCGAATGACCGAGACCGCGGACGACCTGCACAACGAGCAGTACATCAAAGAGACCTACTTCGGGATTTGAATCTACAAGATCTGTTACTGCCAGCCGGGTGGATAACTGATTTTTGTCCCGCGAAAAACTTTCGGTTACGGGGTTTGACCGGCACCAAAAAAAGCGGCTGCCGAAGCAGCCGCCATGAACTTTGGGTTATTAACTGATTAACCGAACCACCAGCGTTCGGCGTTCTTGTTGCCATCGAACTCCCAGTTCGAAGCCATATTTTCAGAATGCTTGACTTTGTCACTACTGGCATGGCCATAGGCAGAGAATATCGGAATAATGACGCTGCAGTTGTTGTGCACAATACGCTGCATCTCGACGTACATGTCGCGACGTTTTGCATCATCGAGCTCTGCTCTTGCCTGCGGCAGTAATTCCTCAAAGCGCGGATTATTGAAGAAAGTTTCAGACCAGCCTGTGTCTATTGCATTTTTAGAGTACACCTGGCTGAACATCCAGTCTTCTGTCGGGCGGCCACCCCAGTAAGATGCACACCAGGGATCGACCAGCCAGACATTCGACCAGTAACCATCATCAGGTTTACGCACCACTTCGATGTTGATACCCGCAGGTCGGGCCGTTTCCTGGAACAACACGCAGGCATCGTCTGAGTTCTGAAAGGCTGTATCAGCTGTCGAAATGGTTAGATCAACCGATGTTCGACCGGCTTGTTTCATGTAGTACTTGGCCTTGTCAAGATCGTAGTCCCGCTGCGGGATCTCCTCATTGGTCGCGCGGTACCGGTTGGCCGGCCCGATGGGAATGTCGTTACCCAGTGAGGCATAGCCAAACCAGATCTTTTCCAGCCATTCCTGGCGATCGATCGCGTGCTTGAGCGCCATCACCACGTTGTTGTCGTTAAAAGGCGACACATTGTTGAGCATGGGTAGCGTGCAGTGTTGATTGCCGTGGGTGTAGAACACCTCGATTCCCGGGCGTTTCGCCAAGCGACCTGCAGTTGCCGCCGCGGGGGATGTGATTACGTCGAGCTCATCGGACATCAGCCCGTTTTCTCGAGCGCCGGTATCAGAGATGAATAGCGTCTCAACCGAATCAAAGTGGGCCCGCCCAGCCTTCCAATAGTTGGGATTGCGAACAGTGAGCGTACGGACACCGGGGTCGAATGACTCCAGTTTGTAGCCGCCGGTTCCAAGACCAGACTGCGTATCTATGGTACCGTCGTCGTTGGCAGGACAGATTCCAAGGTGATAGTCCGACATCAGATACGGAAAATCTGCGTTGGGACCTTCCAGTACCATCATAACCTGATGGTCGCCGTGTGCCATGATGTCGGTGATCTGCGCGACAATGCCTTTGGCCGCTGATTTGGTGTCCTCTCCCAGGTGATGCTGGATCGATGCAACCACATCGTTGGCTTTGAGTGATCTGCCATTATGGAACTCCACGCCCTGACGCAATTCGAAGACCCAGGTTTGGCCATCCGAAGAGTCCCATGACTCTGCGAGCTCAGGAATAAGCTGATTGTTCTCATCGATTTCGGTGAGGTTGTTACGCAGCTGTCCTATGCCGACATTGATCATGTAGGAGTCCAAATAGGTTGCCGGGTCCAGGCTATCGCTTGATGCGCCACCGGTCAGTGCCTGTCGGAGCATGCCGCCTTTATTGGGTGTTGCCGCCAATACAGCGCTCGACAGCGATGTGGCGGTTGGCAGCGCAACGCCCAGTGCGATAGCGCTGCGAATGAAATCCCGTCGAGTAATACGGCCTTGCGATAGCCGTTCCTTAAGTTGGTTAATCTCTTTCATAAAGTTCCTTCCTCCCAGAAGAATCAAATTTTGTAAGCATGCCGTTAGACCGTGCTCAAGGGTTACTTAAACCACGTCATTTTCTCTACAGGTGCCCATCTTCACTGTTTCCTTGGGTCTCGTCAAATTCCGGCAGAAACGCAGGAAAACCGTAAGGTATTGGCCCATTGCAATCAACAACAATAGCCAACTAATTGAGAACGAATGCTGTTGACGCTAACCCGATGAATCGGTCGCTAGTGAGGCCGAGTGGCGTGCAAAAAATGAGTGCTCGTAGATCATGAGCAGAGCTGGTACCAGGAACAGAACCAGCAGCGTTGCAAACGCAAGACCAAAGGCAATGGAGGTCGCCATTGGGATCAGGAACTGCGCCTGAAGCGAGGTCTCAAACAGCAACGGTGTAAGCCCTGCAATGGTCGTCAGCGAAGTTAACAGCACGGCTCTCAATCGTTGGCAGGCGGCTTCGACCACCGCCTGTTCAGGACTAAGACCATCACCTCGAATCTGTTTGTAAAACACCACCAAGATGATTGAGTTGTTGACCACGATGCCAGCGAGGCCGAAAAACCCGAACATCGAGAGAATAGTCAGGTCGATATTCATCAGCGTATGGCCCCAGATCGCACCCACCAGACCAAACGGAATAATCATCATGACCAGCAACGGCCAGCCATAGGATCCGAAGACCCACGCCAGAACGAGATAGATCAGCACCAGCGCTAGAATTGCGCCGCGCTTCATGTCGCTCAGCGTTTCACGCTGGTCCGCTTGCCGACCTTCAAACGAAAACCTGACGCCGTGGCGTTGTTCAAGTTCGGACAGAGTGTTTTGCTTTAGGTTGGCGATGATCCGGTTATCGTTGTTGACTGCCTCATCGACGTCACCGGTCACGGTTATGGCCAGGTTGCCTTCGACATGCCCGATAGAATCAAAGCCACGTCTGGTCTGAAGCGTAACAACGTTGGCAAATGGGACTGTTCCGCCACCCGGCAGCATGACTTCAAATTCGTCGAGGCTGTCCAGCCGATTTCTTTCAAGGTCAGGCAAGACCACACGAACCTCGACTTCATCGTTGTTATCGGCCATGACCTGTACCAGGTAGCCTTCGTAACCAGCCCGAAGCTGCCGGCCCAGATTTTCGACCGACAGGCCCAACGCTTCGCCAGTTGGGGTCAGGCGAAGTATGAGTTGTTCGCGGCCATACGGCATATCGTCTTCAACACCCGACACACCCGGGATATCGATCAATACATTTTTGAGTGTTACAGCTGCTGATTTGACTGCTACCAGGCTCGAGCCCGTGATCTGAACCTCTATGTCCTGTCCCGGTGGGCCGGCAGTCGGTTCCTTGATCGACAGATTTTCAAGTCCGGGAGCGTCAGGGATCCGGGCTCGCCATTCTTCGATGAAGGTTCTATTGCGGACTGTGCGCGCATCCGGTTTAACCAGTTCAACCAGTACAGAACCGATATTTTCGCTTCTGCGTCGTTCCCAATCCCCGCTTTCTCCCAGACCCAGTCGCGAAATCGCTGTTACCACCAGGCCACCTCCAAAATGATCATTCGTGCCCCACAAGGCTTGTTCTACCTTGGCAAGATGGTCGGCGACATGCTTCTGCGGCGTCCCCGCGACGAAATCAACGTTGGCAAAAAAGATAGGCCCCTCGGCAACTGGGAAAAAATTGAACGCAATACGGCCACCGGCGATCCAGCCGATACTGACGATGAAAATCGCACTTGCCAGCGCTACCGTCAACCAGCGATAGCGAACGCCCGCGACGATCGCGGGGCGAAAAAGGGATTCTCTAAACCGGACAAATCCGTCGTCGAGTTTTTTTCTCAGCCGCCGCGGACGATAGCTCCCGACGCGAGCGAAAGTGCCCCGAAGATGACCGGGTAAAACAAGAAACGCTTCAATTAAGGAGGCCAAGATAACGCAGATCACCACCATCGGCAGCGTTCGCAGGATGATGCCGATAATGCCACCTACCAACAGTAGCGGCATAAATGCAGCAATCGTTGTCAGTGACGATGCGAGTACCGGTGCCAGCATTCTTTGCGCACCTTTTTGTACCGCTGTTAGAGGGCTGTCGCCACGTTCAAAATGCGTCACAGCATCTTCCCCGACAACAATAGCATCATCGACAATGATGCCGAGCGTCATGATCAGGCCAAACAGACTGATCATGTTGATTGACCCACCGTAAACATAAAGTGCACCCAGTGCTGCCATGAAAGAGGTTGGGATTCCGACCGTGACCCAACTGGCTGCCGGCACGTTCAGGAATAAGTAAAGTATCAGTATGACCAGGACCAGACCGCTGGCTCCGTTTTTGAGCAGCAAATTGATCCGGTCCTTAATGTAGCCCCAGCGCTCATCGTAGACATTGAGTTCAAACCCGGTCGGCAGCAAGGGCCGGGTTTGCTCGACCCACTCGCGCATGATTCGGGCTGATTTCAAACTGTCTGCATCCTTGGAACGCGACAGCCTCATTTCTACGGCCGGCCGGCCACGATAGGTGACCGTTGTCTGGGCGTTCTGCGGTCGCCGTTGGATATCGGCGATGTCGCCTAGTGTCAGCAGACGACCGTCCTCAGCTGCGATGACAGGCAGGTCTGCAAAGGCGAGCTCACCCCGACGTTGATCCTTGAAGCGAAGCTGCCGGGCTGACTCCCCCCGACCGATTACGCCCACCGGCAAATCGCGTGACGCCGCACCGACCCGCCTGCCAATATCCTCCAACGATATACCCAGCTCGCGCAGCGTTTCTGAGGGTATCTGGATTGCGATTTCCTCTTCTGGTAGGCCGAAAATTCGGATATTCGAGATACCCCGTTCAAGCAGTTCACGTTCAAAACGGCGTACGATGCTGCGTAGACCGCGGGGATCGTCGGGTCCTGCGATGAGTACGCTCGCAATGGGTTCGTAATTGATAATGCGACCAATCTCCGGTGTTTCAGCAGTCGCCGGCAGATTGCGAACCAGGTCAACCTGCTCTTTGACCTGGTCGACGGCAAGGCCCATATCGGTGCCTTCTTTGAATTCAAGGGTGACCAGCGACAGTCCGTCTACAGACCGAGACCGCAGCTCCTTGGCGCGATCAACCCCTCGCAGCTGCTGTTCAAGCGGTTCGGTAATGAGTTTCTCGATATCTTCAGCACTTGCGCCGACCCAGACGACCTTGACTGAAACAAAGTCGATATCAAAATTAGGAAAGAACTGGGCGTTTAGTTTTGAAAGACCCCAGATACCGGCGATGATCATCATAGCCATCATCAGGTTGGCAGCAACCGGATGACGTGCCAGCAGACCGAGCAGGTCATTTCTCGGTTTTAACGACATATCAGTCAGTCTGAGTCAGGATGTCTACTTTCAGGCCCTCTACAGCGTTCGGTAACTGATTGGCCAATATCATGTCGCCGTCGGAGAGGTTTTTGCTGCGGAAAAGGATCCAGCTGCCCCACTGTCCATTACGATAATCACCGACCCGCTCAACTTGAACCATCGATAGCCGGTTGTCCTGAATGCGGTAAACGTTATTGGCCCCGTAGACGGCTGTCGCCGGTAGGGCAAAGACGTTGGCTTCTTCTGGAAGGTCGACGAATACCGATACCGTGCGACCAAGTTCAATCACGTGTTTTTCGCCAATGATGTTGAAAAAGGCGTCTACTCCTCCCTGACCCCTCTCAATTTTGCCGGCCAACCGGTCAAGTTCCAGTGCGATCGCGTTGCCGTTAAGTTCTATTGTCGCAGTGACGGCACTGCCGTGGTTCAGAGCCTGTCGGAGGGTAGGCAGGTACCGATTAGGAACCTGGGTGCGCAGTTCAACGAAATTGGTGTCAAATAAATCGATCAGGCGATCACCAGGACGCACGCGGTCGCCGGGGGAAACGTGTACCGCAGTAATGCGGCCATCAAACGGCGCTGTCAGCTCGGAACGCTGTAGGTCTCTACGAACCTGGTCGCGCACAGCTTTGCTCCTGTTCAGTCGTGCATCAAGCTGGGCCAGTCGGGGGGTGTGGTCGCTGACAGCTCGCTGACGTTTGGTCAGGGCAAGAGCCTGGAGGTGTAAGGCGCGCTGCGCCTCATCAACCCTTGCTTGGGTGCCAGCCTGGGTCTGGGCAAGGCGTTCGGCTCTTTTGAGGGCACGCTCCGCCAGGTCGTAGAGCGCGCGCTCATGTTTCAGTGCTGTGATGTCTGATCCATGCCGCTTTTTTTCACTTTCGATCTGTGCCTTGATGTCTGCAACTTCGGCATTTCGTTGGCGCAGCATTAGCTTAAGGTCATGGTCGTCCAGCCGCAGTAATAGCTCGCCTTTGGTCACCACGCTCCCCGTTAGGGCAGTCAGTTCCTTAACGTCTGCGGTCACCGCCGAGCTCAGTCGAGTTTCCCGGGGGGATTCGACTCGACCGTAGAGACGAAGCGTAGGCGATAAGTGTTTGTATTCGACAGCGACGCCAGCGACTGACCAAACCCGCGCACTGGGTTCGAGCGGGTGATCAACCGGGGCGCTCGATTTCAGCAGTGCAAAGCCCCCGATACCCAATGCCACGACAATAACTGGCAGGAGAATTCTAAGGACTGTTTTCATCTAGAAGACAACTGATGACTGTGGCATAACATTGTCGATTCAGCATTGTAGGGGCGAGGTGACTCAAAAGCGATCGCTGCTGCGAGCTGATTACTCAGGGCTATCCAGACGATATTAATTCTTGATTGCAACTGAAAAACTGGTTTGGCCCAGCGCCGGTCGGTCGGCATCGTATCGCTGCATGAAGGACTGCAGCTGATTCTTAGCGGCCAGTTCGGTGACCTGCGTCAGGGCGGTTTGGAGTTCTTGATCGCTGGCCAGGGTCCAGATCGAATCGCCTTTTCGCCATGCGTAATCCAGTACCGCTTCAGCATCGAAGTAACTTTCACCTTGCAGTACACCGTCTAACTCGACCAGGCGATCGTTGAGAGTTAATCCGACACCGCACATCAGGGCATCCAATTCTTTCTCAGGTATTATCTTTCGCATGACAGCTGTTCGTGCGTTGGGGATCAGCTCGTAGAACCAGAAGCCTTTTTCCAGCTGCTCATGTGTACAGCTGTTGATAATGAGTACACCGCCGGGTCGTAGAACACGCGCACATTCTTTGAGTACTTGATGATGTAACGGCCAGCCGTCTTCTGCTTGATCAGGCAGATGGTGAAGGACCTGGTTCATCATCACACCATCGACGCTCTGGGTTTCAAACGGTAGTTGGCTAATAGACCCTTGCGTGAATCCGATACGGTCGTGTTTCGCGGCCGAACGCATTTTAGACCGGGCCACCAACAGCATTGAGCGGTTTAGGTCAATGGCCTCTACGCGGTGAACCTGGTCGACTAATGCAAATGTATAAATCCCGGTGCCGCAACCGGCATCCAGTAGTATCTGCCGATCCGGTTTTGTGGAGCCAGAAGATAGAGCGGCTGTGATTATCTCCAGACCGACCGGCACCCGGGTATGGTCGTAGACGACACTGGTCTGGGTATAATTTTCGTAGCTGCTCATGGTGCCTGGAAGGTACCGACTGCGTCACGGTATGCTCGTGGTACAGTCGATGAGTTTATCGTGATTTAGCTGTCAATAGCGGTGAGTGAGGCGAAAATGTGTGGACGGTTCGAGCGCCATAGTGCGCTGTCAGAATTTTCAAAGGTCGTGGAGGGTTTGATGGCTGAGGGTATTGACCCATTGCCACCAAGCTACAACATTGCTCCCTCGCAGGCTGCATTGGTGGTGCGACATGAGACTGGTACGCACAGAGTTGACTCACTCACCTGGGGGTTGGTGCCGAGCTGGATAAAGGAACCCGGGAAAATACGTCCCATCAATGCGCGCGCTGAGACCATCCACCAGAAACCGATGTTTCGAGATGCATTCAGATACCAACGATGTCTGGTTTTGTGTGATGGTTACTACGAATGGAAAAAGCTCACCAATGGCCGCAAGCAGCCTTACCATCTGGGCAGGACAGACGAATCGCCTTTCGTCATGGCCGGGCTGTGGTCACACAATGCGCATGCAGCGTCCGAGGGGGTGGAGACATTCTGCATAATCACAACGCCGGCCAGTGGTGAGGCAGCCACCATTCATCACCGGATGCCGGTCATACTTCCGCGCGCGGTCCAGACACAATGGTTGGATCCGTCAGTCTCGAAGACCGAACAGGTCCAAGAGTTGCTGTTGACGGGCGACACCGACCTATCCGTTTATCCAGTCAGTACTTTCGTCAACAGTCCGGCAAACAATACAGTTAGTTGTGCTATGCCGTTTGCAGACTCATCGGTCTTGTCCTAAGCCAATTCGAGGATGGTGGCTCAGATTGCAAGCAGGTTGTCATTCTGGGCGGTACCGGATTCAAAGGTCGACGCTTGGTTGAAACTCCGCTTTCGAGTGATGGAGCATGAGGAGCGTTACTGGGCTCCAGTTTTGAGCATCAGAAATACAGGCAGTAGCTCAAAGTCGAGGCCTTCCCAATAAGACTGTGAGTCTTGTGTAGCAGTCACAGCGACCGTGGGTGCACCGCGGTGTTTGAGTTCCGTGCAAGCAGCACGAACCAGGGTGCGGCCGATATTCTGTTTTTGAAATTGTGGATCAACGCTGAGTAGGTGGATAATCGCACGGGCTCCGTCATAGGTTGCACGTATGCATCCCGCGACCTTGTTATCGATCTCAGCACATAGAAAAACAGCCGCACTGCACAGCCCGACGCGACGCATGGCCTCGGGTCCTTCAACTTCTGGGAAATCATATTGGCCGTTCGCGGTCAAGATTCGGACCAGCGGCGCTATGTCTGCTTCTCTGAAACAACGCACTGCTATTGGCTCGGTATTCATGGCAAAGACAATACACTACGAGGGAAGTCTGAAGCCAGTGATCTGGGTCGAATAAATATTTAACTAGAAAGAGCAGTTTTAACATCACGTAATGCTTTTGGTATGTATAATCATTACTTATATGTACAACACTACCCCCAGTGGTGACTTGAGCTGTTAATCACGCTTAGTTCGGAAAATCTCTGTTCAACCAGTAGCGGTGCGCTCGATACGCTGAACGCGAATCACGAGCTGTCTGTTGGGCGTAGTCGGCTGGTCTGCTGAGTACCCGATATAGATTATCTTTAAAGGGAACGCTTTGAAGCCGACAGATACATCTGACCCTCGGTACTATCACAAAGTGGTCGACTGCCAGTGGGGTTGTCCTGCCCATACGGATGTTCCCGAATACATCCGAATGATTGCGCAGGGGCGCTATACGGATGCCTATCTGCTCAATCGCCGTTCAAATGTTTTTCCGGCGATACTGGGCCGAGTCTGCGACCGGCCTTGCGAGCCGGCGTGTCGCCGTGTTCGAGTCGAAGAAGAGCCTGTGGCCATCTGCAGGTTGAAACGGGTCGCTGCAGATCTGGCCGACGATATAAGATCGCACTTACCGGCTGTACCCGCAAAGAAGAACGGAAAGCGTATTGCTTGTATTGGTGCTGGTTGTGCATCGTTGACGGTAGCCAACGATTTGTTGCCGCTGGGTTATGAGATCGTGATGTTTGAACAGTTCGATCAAGCGGGCGGGTTGATGCGGACTAATATCCCGGCTTTCCGGCTGCCAGCACAAGTGCTGGACGATGAAATTTCCATGATTGTTGAACTGGGTGTGGACCTACGACTGGGTCACCGGATCGACAGTATGGCTGCTCTTCTGGAAGAAGACTTTGCTGCCGTATTTGTTGGTACCGGTGCGCCCCGCGGGAAAGATCTCGATCTGCCCGGTCGGCAGGAAACCGAGCGAATCCACATCGGTATTGACTGGCTTGAGTCGGTCGCCTTTGAGCACACTGACCATATCGGTGAACGGGTGCTCATTATCGGTGTAGGAAACACTGCGATGGACTGTTGTCGCACTGCACTAAGACTGGGGGGCGAGTCGGTCAAGGTGATGGCACGCAAACCGCGCGGTTATTTCAAGGCTTCGCCGTGGGAACTGGAGGATGCCGAAGAAGAAAAGGTTGAAATCATTGTCAACCATTCACCCAAAGCGTTTGTGGTCGATGGCGGTCAGTTGAAAGGGATGACATTTGATCACCTTGAATATCACGTGGATGCGGATGGCAATCTCCAGTCAACCGTCATCGACGAGGTATTTGTTGCTTGTGATGATGTGATCCTTGCCATTGGCCAGGAAAACGCTTTTCCCTGGATCGAACGAGACCTCGGCATTGTGTTTGACGAGTGGGATGTGCCGAAAGTCGACAAAGCAACATTTGAATCAACCCGTCAAGGCATATTTTTTGGAGGTGATTCAGCTTTTGGGCCGGAAAACATCATCTGGGCTGTTGAACACGGGCACCAGGCAGCAATTTCGATTCACAAGCACTGCTCGGGTGATCCGGTGGCCAAGCGCTTGTCCCATGGCATGAACTTGCTGAGTACCAAGATGAGTCTCCACGAGTGGAGTTTCAGCAATGATTATGATCCCTCGAATCGCCGTCGGATGCGGCATGTCGAACTCAAACAACGATTTGATGAACTTAACATAGAAGTGGAGCTTGGGTTTTCGGCAGAGCAGTTTGTAACAGAGGTCAAGCGCTGTCTGAACTGTGACATCCAGACGGAATTTACAGCGAAGCTTTGTATCGAATGTGATGCCTGTATCGATGTCTGTCCAGTCCGTTGCTTGACCATCATTGAGAACGGTGACAGAACCGATCTGGTCCAGCGCCTGAACACCCCGGTCACAAACCCTGATGCGCCGTTTTTTGTATCGGATTCACTGCCGCAGACAAGTCGGGTCATGATCAAGGACGAAAATCTTTGTGTCCACTGTGCGTTGTGTGCGGAACGCTGCCCGACTGGCGCGTGGGACATGCGTAAATCTGAGCTGTTGATTCCTTACGCGATCGATGAAGAGGTTGCAGCATGCAATCAAAAGACCGGATAAACGACTTCGTAGTTCAAATCGCCACGGTGAACGGTACGGGTTCTTCCAGTGCCAACACACTACTGATGAAAGCGATTTTCCGTATGGGTATTCCAGTTATCGGTAAAAACTATTTTCCATCCAACATCCAGGGCCTGCCCACCTGGTATGAAATACGGGTAACAGGAGAGGGGTATCTGGCTCGGTCCAGCAAAGTCGACATCATGGTTGCGATGAATGCGCAGACGTATGCGGAAGACCTGGCCTGTGTGGTCAGCAACGGGATCCTGATCTACGACGGCAGCTGGCCGAGGGCTGAGCTTGAAAGCCGGCCAGATATTAGTGTTTTGCCAGTACCACTGTCGAAAATGTGTAACGAGTCGTTCACAGGTGCTCGGGCACGAATTCTGATGAAAAATATCGCCTATGTTGGTGTTATTGCGGCACTGATCGAAATTGATCGGGATGTTGTGCGTCAATTATTGAGCGAAACATTTACCGACAAGCCCGATCTGGTCGAATCGAACATGCAGGCATTCGAGCTGGGTTACGACTACACACAGACAGAATTTAATTGCCCGCTGGAGAATCGGCTGGTTCCAATGGATGCCATGTCCAATCACATCATGATTGATGGAAACACAGCGGCTGCTTTGGGCTGTGTTTACGCTGGCGCTACGGTTGGTAGCTGGTACCCGATCACGCCGTCGACATCGCTGCTTGATGCGTTCGGTAAATTTTGCAAACAGCTGCGACAGAATCCTGAAACCGGCGAACAGAATTATTGCATTATCCAGGCTGAGGACGAACTGGCTGCAATAGGTATGGCATTGGGGGCTGCATGGAACGGCGCGCGCGCATTTACGTCTACGAGTGGACCTGGTGTGTCGTTGATGTCGGAATTCCTGGGGCTGGCTTACTTCACGGAAATACCGCTGGTCCTATTCGACGTTCAGCGGGCAGGCCCCTCGACGGGAATGCCGACGAGAACCCAACAAAGTGACATTCTCGCTGCCGCTTTTGCATCCCACGGTGATACTCGGCATGTTCTGCTTTTTCCTGCCAATCCGGAAGAGTGTTTCTGGATGGCAGTGTCCGCTTTTGATCTGGCAGACCGGTTGCAAACGCCAATTATCGTCATGACGGACCTGGACATCGGGATGAATGACTGGCCCTGTCCGGAGTTAACATGGGATGACAGCTATCGGCCTGATCGAGGCAAGGTGTATAGCGCAAGGGAGCTGAGCGAGATGGATGTTTTTGCCCGTTACCTCGACGTTGACGGGGATGGCATCTGTTACCGGACATTGCCAGGAGAACACCCTAAAGGGGCCTACCTGATTCGCGGTTCAGGGCATAACAAATTGGGTGGTTATACCGAAAACGCCGATGAGTATCTGGAAGTCGTTGACCGGTTGCGTCGTAAGTTTGATACGGCTGCGGAGCTGGTTCCAGAGCCGGTAATCGAAACTTCGAACAAAAGCAGTTGTGCCATTGTCACACTGGGTAGCTGTGAGGGAGCGGTTCATGAAACACGCAGTAAGCTGGCCGCTGAGGGGGTGCAAACGGACTACATGCGGATACGAGCATTTCCGTTCAGCAAGTCCGTGATCGAATTCTTAGCCGATTACAGTCAGATCTTTGTCGTGGAACAGAACCGTGATGCACAGCTGCGTAGCTTATTGCAGACGGAAGCCGGGGTCAGTGCGGACAAACTGATTCCGATTCTCAGCTATGGGGGTATGCCCATTGCCTGTGAAGATATTTATGAGCCGCTGCTGAAAAAAATCACTCAGGGGAAAGCGGCGTGAGTTTTATCAAGAAACCGAGAATTACGAAGGGACTTCCACAGAACGGACTGGGCCTGTCGATCGTCGATTACGAAGGCGCCATGTCGACCTTATGTGCTGGATGTGGACACGATTCGATCTCTGCCGCAATCATTCAAGCCTATTTTGAACTTGAAATCGAACCCCATCGGGTGGCCAAGGTATCCGGTATTGGTTGTTCGAGCAAAACACCGACCTATTTTCTACGGCCGGCGCACGGTTTTAATTCAGTACATGGCAGGATGCCATCGATTGTCACCGGTGCAAACGCCGCGAACCGTGATCTGCACTACATCGGTGTATCTGGAGATGGTGATTCTTTGTCTATTGGGCTCGGGCAATTCTGCCATGCTATTCGGCGTAACGTGAACATGCTTTACGTACTGGAGAACAATGGTGTTTACGGGCTCACTAAAGGACAGTTTTCAGCATCGACAGACATCGGTAGTACTGCCCGCAAAGGCGGTGCTGTCAACCAGCAGCCACCAATTGATCCTGTGTTGACAGCCATCAATTTCGGGTGCACTTTTGTCGCCCGTGGATTTTCAGGTGATAAACAGAGCCTGGTACCCTTGCTCAAAGCCGCGATCCAACATCCAGGATTTGCGCTGCTGGATGTGATATCCCCCTGTGTAACATTTAACGATCATGAGGGTTCGACAAAAAGTTATGCCTATACTCGCGAGTCAGAACGCACAACTGTTTATGCGGATTTCATTCCCAGTCGTGAGCCGATAGAGACCGACCTGGTACAGGACGTGACGACGGTAACACTGCATGATGGAAGCCGGATCGCGTTGCGCAAGGTCGATGATGATTACAACCCATTCGATGCCGGCGCAGCAACAGCTTACATTCGTGATCACCAAGATCAGGGAGAAATTGTGACAGGTCTTTTGTATATGGACGAAGAAGCTCAAGATCTGCACGCCATGAACAACACACCCAACACACCTCTCAATGCGTTGGAGCCCAGCAAGCTGATACCGGGCGCGGCAAAACTCGCAGCGCTACAGAAGGCCTGGCGTTAAGCTGGATATTGTTTAAGGATTTTCAGTTGTTGCTTGACGAGACAACAGTGCCGTAACCGCAAGCGTTGGATCGAGGTCTTCAAACAGGACCTTATATACCTGTTCAGTAATCGGCATTTCCACTGCAGTCACTGCGCTTTTCCGGTACAACTCCCGGGTCGTGTTGATGCCTTCGGCTTCCTGACCGATTTCCGACAGAATGTCTTCTTTGGATTTGCCTTTGCCTAACCCCAGGCCCACTCGGCGATTTCGTGACTGATCGTCGGTGCAGGTCAGGATGAGGTCCCCCATCCCTGTCAGGCCCATAAAAGTTTCGATCTGACCCCCCAGAACAACACCCAGCCTGCTCATTTCTGCTAGGCCCCGGGCGATCAGGGCTGCGCGGGCGTTTGCACCGAACCCCAATCCGTCACTGATTCCAGCGGCGATTGCCATGACGTTCTTGATGGCACCCCCAAGCTGGACACCAGACAGATCAGCACTTGTATAGACCCGTGTCCGGTTGTCTCTGAACCACGAGGCCACGGTATCGGCAACCGTTTCATTGCGAGCGGCCACGGTAAGCGCTGTAGGTAAACGCTGGGCGACCTCAATGGCAAAGCTTGGACCTGATAACACGGCAGGTTGGGCAGTTTGGCCTAGAACCTGGTCGAACACTTCGCTCAGCAACAGACCGGTACCGGTTTCAAAGCCCTTCGTTCCCCAGCAGATAGTCGGCGGTTCAGAGCATGCTGTCACCGCTTCGTTCAACTTGTTAAGTACTGACCGGAATGCATGGCTGGGTACAGCGATGATGTAATGATGGGCCTCATCCACAACCCGGTCAAATTGAGCGGTAGGCTCGACACCCGGGGGTAGTGCTAGCGGGCCCAGGAAACTTTGGTTACGGCCCGTCGTGATCATCTCCTGCGCATGGGGGCGGTCTCGGGTCCACAGCAACACTGGATGGCCGTGATGAGCGAGCAGTCCAGCCAGTGCGGTTCCCCAGGATCCTGCACCCAACACCGCCAGAGGTAGCCGGTTTTTGGTGTTCACGCTGTATGGCCGGGCGTCTGGTTTGGTGGAGTTTCCCCCGTAGGGGATTTCAGCCGGCGGTACCGCTGTCAGCGCGACCGATCACTGCATTCTTGTTTTCGTACATCAGCGCAATGCTGACTGGTGGCAAGTAAAATGCAGGAAATCCACCTTTCGCGATCATTTGCCCGATTGTTTCTCGCAGATAAGGGAAAAGCACTTGTGGGCATGCTTTTTTTACCATTTCGTTCAGAGTTTCTTCGTCATAGCCTTTCAAGGTGAATATACCGGCCTGATGGCATTCGGTGACGTAGGCGATATCACCATCTTCGGTTTTCGCAGTAACAGTCCACTTCAGTTGTGACTCAAAGATGCCATTGGTTGCATCGAGCGGCAGTTGGACGACTTCGAAGTCGTGATCATATTTGAGCTTGTATTCGCGGGTAAATATCCGAGGACTATTCGGTGCTTCAAAGGACAGGTCTTTGACGTAGATCTGATTGATCTCGAAAGTCGGTTCGGTGGGGTTGGTTTCTGCCATGGTAGGGCTCCTAGTGCTTCAGAGTCTTAGCGCTCGACCGGTAAGTTTTCTTTTTCCCATGCTGCAAGACCTCCCGCGAGTGTGTAAACGTCCGAGAATTCGTTTTTACGCAATATCGCGGCGGCCCTTCCCGCTTTGGTCCCAGTCTTACACGTCAGAACGATCGGTTTCTTTTTGTCCCGATACTTCTTCAAGCGATTCAGGTTACTGTCTAGCTGACCCAGCGGAATGTTGATTGCAGCGGGAATATGACCATTCTCGAATTCTGCAGATTCGCAGATATCAATCACGACGGCGCCGTCATGATTGATCAGCTGAGGCAGTTGTACGGCAGTAACTTGGCTCGTGTTGGCACCACGTCTGAACGTGTCTACAGCGATTAGGCCGCAGATGAGGACGAGCGCGGCAAACAGATACCAGTTTGTAGTGATGAATTCAATGTCCATGGCAGGAAGTACTGATTAAACGGGGGCGCTAGTGTACAGCAAGCGGGTACTAGGGCGCGCCAATGGCCGCGTGCCTCTATCGCAAGGTGCTGATCAGATAGCAGGCCGGCAGAACGCGTCGCGCATGGTGCCGATCAGCTGAAGGATTTTCTCATCGCCGATTCGGTAAAAGACTTTGTTTGCATCTTTGCGGGAACCAAGAATCCCCTTGTCGCGCATGATAGAAAGGTGCTGGGAGATGTTACTCTGGGAGGTGCCGACCATCTCAACCAGATCCTGGACACTGATTTCCTGGGCTCCGGCCAGTATGCAGAGAATTTTAAGGCGTAACGGATGGCCCATGGCTTTTAATGCCCGGGAAGCCACGTACAAATCCCGTTCGTCCGCCAAAAGTGACGCCGCATCTCCGCGTTCTATTTGAGGAGTTTCACTATCTGAAACTAAGGCCATATCGACGACTTCTAATAAATTACGTTAATATTAATCTTACCTTATACGCTAATGTACGATTTGTCCAGTGGTGAGCGGCTGTCATTGCTTTTCAGGTCGGATAATGGCCTCAGAAGGGGGATCTAGGGTAGGAATCCGGCTATTTTACGGCCTGATCATCAGCTGGCTGGGCTGGACGTATACTGTGGACGTTGCCACGAACCAGGCTCGTGGGGTCGACGTTATGGAGAAATTGGATGATTGTGTTGTGTAGAGCTTTGAAACGACTGCTGATTGGACTGGTTGCGGCTTTTTGCTTAGGTCCTTTGTGGGTAGCGCATGCCGGACAGGCTGAAAATGGGGTGCGGCTGCCGATTGAAGACCTCAAGATCTTCGCCGAGATCTTCGGGAAGATAAAGTCGGACTATGTAGAAGACATCGATGACAGTCAGTTGTTGAACGATGCCATAAAGGGGATGTTGGACGGTCTTGATCCGCACACGGTCTACCTTGATCCGGAATCCTTTCGTGAGATGAACATCGACACCCATGGGGAATTCGGCGGGCTGGGTCTGGAAGTTACGATGGAAAATGGCGTGATCAGGATCGTCGCCCCTATCGATGACACACCTGCCCATAAGGCTGGGCTGAAATCAGGAGACTTGATCATCAGTATGGACGGTGTTCAGGTAAAAGGACTTTCACTGGCTGAATCCGTATCATTGATGCGAGGTAAACCCGGTTCCGAAATTGTTCTGACCATCGTACGCAAGGACCGACCAGAACCCTTTGAAGTGACACTCAAACGGGCGATTATTCAGCTTGAAAGCGTTCGAGCAGAGCTTCTGGAGACTGGCTTTGGTTATGTGCGGATCATACAGTTTCAGACCGGTACAGCGACCTCCTTGCACCAGCAACTGGCTCGTTTAGCACGGGAAGCGGGCACAGCGCTCAAAGGACTGGTTCTTGACCTGCGCGATAATCCCGGCGGCGTTCTGGATGGTGCAATACAGGTAAGCGATACTTTTCTCAGAGATGGTTTGATCGTTTCGACACGAGGCAGAGCAGAGGACTCGGAAGTCACGTTCAGTGCCAGTCCCAAAGACTACCTGAATGATGCCCCTTTGGTGGTGCTGGTCAACGGCGGTTCGGCATCCGCATCGGAGATTGTGGCGGGTGCTCTGCAGGACCATGGTCGGGCGTTGATCCTCGGCACGACTACCTTTGGGAAGGGGTCAGTTCAGACCATATTGCCCATGCTCAACGGAGCAGCACTCAAGCTAACCACTGCCCGTTACTACACTCCCAACGATCGCTCGATTCAAGCTACCGGCATCACGCCGGATGTGGTGAGTCAACCTGCAGAATCTAGCCAGACACCGGACGGTGATGTTTCCCGACTCCGCGAATCGGATTTAGCCGGGCATCTGGAAAATGAGCTCCAAAAAGATAAAAACGCTACAGTTGATACGAAAACCGACCCGTTACTGGTCAGCGATCCTCAGGTTAGAGAGGCCTTGAATATCCTGAAGGGAATGGTGATTGCACGCCAGTAGAGTTAGTGAAAGTGGCCGCAGCAACGGTATTTTACTGATCCATCAGTCGGTGTGAGTATTTAGCTGGTTACGATCTACCCGGCACTAGTGGCTACACTGCCAGGATCGGACTGATGCTTCTCGACCACGACTGAAAAGCCACATCGCGCCTTCAGTCATCTCGAATGTTGGCACTTGTTTGTTCGAGTTATTCCGGATTTTTCCTGACCAAACCATAGGTTGGATATGGACAGCTGCACAATCCTTACTGTGATAGACCGAACAACTTGTGAACCCGATCTGTGCAACGCGGAAAAGACGCAGCGCTACAGGTAAGTTAAAACATCCTTCAGCGCGCCTTTTCGGCAGCCATAAAAGCTCTCTTTGCTGATCTAGGCTGTTGATCGTGTAGAAGCGAATTTCACTTCGGGGCGCATCTGGTTTTCGATCTAGTGTCTGGCAACCGGCCAATAACAAAAGAACAAAGATCAATAACGACTGACGACGCAGGCGAGTGGTCAACGTTTACTCCAGTAAAAGTGTGCCCCAAACATCGTCGGTATTATGGCGGTAAGTTCAAGTTTTGTGGATTCTTTGCCGATGCCGGAATATCGGACAGTAAGCCTGTCCATGCAAGTAAGACAATACTGTTTCTCGTTCTGACAGCCCCGTATACTCGTGGCATAGACAGTTGCGAGATACTTCATTGACTACTGCCTGTCTACGAAACTTGCTAAGAGGGGATCAAGCGTGTCTGACAAACTCGTTCTTGTAGACGGTTCGTCTTATCTTTACCGCGCATTTCACGCGATGCCTAATCTCACGAACTCCCAAGGCGAGCCCACCGGGGCTGTCTACGGTGTTGTGAACATGTTGCGACGTTTGCTTAAAGAGCAACCAGCGGAATATTTTGCCGTGGTGTTCGATGCATCCGGACCCACATTCAGAAACCAGATGTACCCCGAATACAAGGCCAATAGGCCGCCGATGCCTGATGAATTACGTGTTCAGATACAGCCGTTACACGACGTTATCTCGGCCCTAGGGTTGCCGCTGATTTGTGTCAAGGGAGTTGAAGCCGATGACGTCATCGGAACGCTGACTGTGGCGGCATCCGAGATAGGGATCGAGACGCTCATTGCCAGCGGAGACAAGGACCTGGCTCAATTGGTGGGAGACAAAGTGTTGCTTATGGACAGCATGAAAGACGTCACCTACAACGTCGCCGGTGTCGTGAACAAATTCGGTGTCCCTCCTGAACGCATGGTCGATTTTTTGACATTGGTGGGTGACACTGTCGACAACATTCCGGGCGTACCCAAAGTAGGCCCTAAGACAGCAAGCAAATGGCTGAATGAGTTTGGCTCCCTCGACGAACTGGTTCAGCATGCGGACGATATCGGCGGCAAGGTCGGCGAAAATCTTCGCGCTGCCCTGGACCAATTACCGATGTCTAAGGCACTGGCAACAATCAAGCTGGACGTACAACTCGATGTGCATCCGGACGGCCTGCAGTTACAACCCGCCGATAAATCTCGTCTTTGTGCGCTGTACGCAGGCCTGGAATTTAAAACCTGGCTGTCGGAACTCGGTGGCTTATCAGGGGGTGATGACAAAGTAAAAAGCCCGTCGGTCGACTACCAAGTGATTTTTGACCAGAAGGCGCTGAACCGTTGGATTAAACGTCTGCAGTCGGCGAAGTTGATTTCAGTCGATACCGAAACCACCTCACTGGATCCGATGCAGGCTCGAATTGTTGGGCTTTCTTTTACCGACCGACCCTGTGAAGCGGCTTACCTGCCGCTGGGGCATGACTATGCCGGTGCGCCCGATCAACTGTCGCTGGAGGATACTCTGGCACAGTTGAAGCCTCTGCTAGAAGATCCAGCCCTGCCAAAGGTTGGTCAGAACCTGAAATACGACCGGTCTGTTCTGCTTAATCACGACATAGAACTCCAGGGAATCCGGTTTGACACGATGCTTGAGTCCTATGTTCTGGACAGTACCGGCTCCCGACATGATATGGACACCTTGTCGTTGAAATATCTGGGACTCAATCCAATACGCTTTGAGGATGTCGCTGGCAAAGGTAAAAAGCAGCTGACGTTTAATCAGGTGCCCGTGGAAACCGCGGCACCGTATGCTGCAGAAGATGCCGATCTGGTTTTACGTCTTCATCAGACGCTTTATCCGCGCCTGAAGCAGTTCGAAAAACAGTATGAACTGCTCGAAAACATAGAAATGCCCCTGCTGCCAGTATTGTCACGCATCGAACGAACGGGTGTACGGGTGGACAGCGACATGTTGGCCCGACAAAGTAGCGAACTTAGCGAGCGGATCGACACACTGGAGCAGAAGGCCTTCGATCAGGTTGGCGCCGACTTCAACATCGCCTCACCCAAGCAGATCCAGGAAATCCTGTTTGAGAAACTCCAGCTACCGGTGATCAGTAAAACGCCCAAAGGGCAGCCGTCCACCTCAGAGAGTGTGCTACAGGAACTTGCTGAACAACACGAGTTACCAAAACTGATCCTGGAACACCGCGCGCTCAGCAAATTGCGTTCGACCTACACCGAGAAACTGCCATTGCTCGTTAACCCCGATACGGGCCGTGTGCACACCTCTTATCACCAGGCCTCTGTTGCGACCGGACGCTTGTCTTCCACTGATCCGAACCTGCAGAACATCCCGGTACGGACTGCGGACGGTCGACGAATACGGGAGGCTTTCGTACCTGAGCCCGGTTCAGTGCTGTTGGCTGCCGATTATTCCCAGATCGAACTGCGCATCATGGCGCATTTATCTGGCGATGAGGGACTATTGGGTGCTTTTGCTGAAAACCAGGACATCCACCGTGCGACGGCTTCAGAAGTATTCAGCGTTGCGTTGGAAGATGTCGACAGGGATCAGAGACGTAGCGCAAAAGCCATCAATTTTGGACTCATCTACGGCATGTCTGCCTTTGGGCTGGCCCGCCAACTGGGGATCGACCGGTCCGAAGCACAGTCGTACATCGAGCTTTATTTTGATCGCTACCCCGGGGTGAAAGCCTATATGGAGCAGATACGAACACAAGCACGGGAGCAGCAGTTTGTCGAAACTGTTTTTGGTCGCAAGCTGTACCTACCCGACATCAGTTCAAGCAATCACGCAAGACGTCAAGGTGCCGAACGAGCCGCCATCAATGCGCCGATGCAAGGCACGGCAGCAGATCTGATCAAGCTGGCGATGCTGGCCATCGATAGCTGGCTTACTGAACAGGCGCTCAAAACACGCATGATCATGCAGGTTCATGACGAACTCGTATTTGAGGTCCCGGATAGTGAACTCAAAGATGTTCCGGAGGCCATCGCTGCATTGATGAGCGGTGTTGCAGAACTCGGAGTGCCGCTCCGTGTAGACGTTGGCAGTGGCGCAAACTGGGCAGAAGCACACAGCTGACATCATTTTACGTGGATTCGGCAGTTTGGAGGAGCGCCATAATTTGTTGACGCGCTTCTTCGACACCTACGCCATGCGTAGCTGAGAACAGCTGTACTGTTACACCGCGTTCAGCTGCTAGCTTTTTACTGACTTCGCGCAGCGCAACTGTCATAGTGCCGCGCTTAAGTTTGTCACATTTTGTGAGCAGAACATGCACGGGCAGTTGCTGTGACTGACACCACGCCAACATCTGCTGATCCATCGTCGTTGCCCCCCGGCGAATATCGATTGGCAAGATCAGACCTCGGAGGGAAGAACGCTTTTCAAAATAATGCTGGACCGTTTTTGCCCAATGAATCTGCAGATCTCGAGGGACTTTGGCATATCCATAACCGGGCAAATCGACCAGTCGATAGTGGTTGTCTAGGGAAAAAAAATTGATCTGTTGGGTTCGCCCGGGTGTCTTGCTGGTCCGAGCCAGGCGATTTTGGCCCGTGATTGCATTCAGCGCACTGGACTTGCCCACATTCGATCTTCCAGCGAAAGCGACTTCGCTGCCGGTATCATCTGGCCAGTCTTTGGGATGGTGGGCAGACAATACATACGCTGCCCGCCTCAAGAGGTTCGAATCACTGGGCTTGGTTTTCACAAGGTATAATCCCGCGTTTAGTGCCTGTAGCGTCAGTTCGATCAAATCTGGATCGACTGGATCCCCAACCCCCAGGGCATCTTAGTTTGGGGACACTGTTGTGGGCATCGGGTCGAGCAATCAACAAGGAGCAGTTTAATGAAACGGCTGGTAATGATCACCATCTGGATCTCGTTGGCCATATTCACAGCGGGCGCGATACAAGCAGATGGCGATCCAGCTGCGGGTCAAGCCAAGTCGCAAATCTGTGCAGCGTGTCATGGGCTGGATGGTAACAGTCTAATGCCACAGAACCCGGTTCTGGCCGGTCAGGTGCCGGGTTATATTGCACAGCAGTTGGCACAGTTCAAATCTGGCGTACGCAAGAATGCCATCATGGCCGGGATGACTCAACTACTCAGTGAACAGGACATGCAAGACCTGGACGCCTGGTTTTCCTCACAGACGGCACCGCCGAGAACGGTTTCGGCCGACGATCTGGAACTGGCCCATACTGGTGAAAAGCTTTACCGCGGTGGTGACAGCGAGATGTCAGTTCCAGCCTGTATGGGCTGTCATGGACCGGCAGGGTTTGGGATACCGCCAAACTATCCCAGGCTGACAGGTCAGTGGTCGACCTATTTGGAAGATCAGCTTTTGGCGTTCAAAGACGGTCAGCGGGCAAGTCCGATCATGGGCCCCATTGCATTTCGCCTGTCGGCCGAGCAGATCAAAACCTTGGCGGTGTATATGTCGGCCTTACAGTAGACCTGACCCGAGGCGCGGTGGTCGTGCTTCAACCAAGACGACCTCAAGGATTTAATTTCAAAATTAGTCGGTTACGGCCAAAGCCTGTCGGGGCAAGTCCAATGCGAAGAGTGATCTCACAATGACCAAAGGCAAACTCTGGGGCGGCCGTTTCGAGCATCGTACCGATTATTCGGTAGAGCAGTTCACCGCATCCGAACATTTCGACCGTCGACTTGCGAGATTCGATATCGCAGGATCTGTGGCCCATGCTCACATGCTCAGTGCCCAAGGCATATTGTCAGAGAAAGAGACAGAAGCCATAGTCGAAGGATTGACAACGATCGGCAAGGAAATCGACGAACAACAATTTCCTTGGTCAGCCAGCCTAGAGGATGTTCACATGAACATCGAGTCACGGCTGACTGAGTTGATCGGGGATGCCGGCAAGAAACTGCATACTGCCCGCTCGCGAAATGATCAGGTCGCAACAGACATGCGCCTTTTCGTACGTGATGCCATCGACGAACTGCAGGCTCGGATCACAGTACTTCAGCTGGCGCTGGTTGAGATCGCTGCTACACATGCTGACACGATCATGCCGGGGTTTACTCACCTGCAGCCGGCTCAGCCCGTGACTTGCGGTCATCATTTACTGGCGTGGGTAGAAATGCTGGAAAGAGATTGGCAGCGGCTGACAAGTTGTCGAGAGCGAACAAATGTTCTCCCCCTGGGCGCAGCTGCGTTGGCGGGGACGAGTTTTGCTATCGATCAGCAGATGACAGCAGACGAACTGGGGTTTACCACATTCATGCGCAATTCGTTAGATGCTGTGTCTGATCGGGATTTCGTTATCGAGTTCACGGCCGCGCTGGCGATAATGGCCACGCACTTTTCTCGTATTGCAGAAGACCTGGTGCTGTGGTCATCTGAGCGCTTCGGTTTTGTCGATCTCGGTGATGCATTTTGTACGGGCTCAAGCATCATGCCACAAAAAAAGAATCCAGATGTCGCGGAATTGCTACGCGGGAAAACCGGCCGCATGGTCGGGCACTTGGTTGCACTTCTTGTTTTGATGAAAGGCCAGCCACTGGCCTATAACCGCGATAATCAGGAAGATAAAGAACCCCTGTTCGACAGTGTTGATACCGCACTAGCCTCCGTCGATGTTCTGACTAAGATGGTGGGGCAGATGGTATTTGACAAGGACAAAATGTACGACGCTGCAGCCAAAGGATACACGACAGCAACAGATCTGGCAGATTATCTGGTTAGGAAGGGCGTGCCTTTTCGTGATGCCCATGATGCAGTGGGACGTTCAGTTGCAGCGGCAGACGCGAGCGGACTGGCTCTGACCGACCTGTCACTGGATACTTTGCAGAAGTTTTCGGAGAAGATCGATGCTGATGTATTTCAGGTGTTAACACTGGAAGGCTCCGTCGCGTCGCGCGATCATCCTGGTGGAACAGCACCGAACAGAGTGTGGTCTGCTGTTGCCGAAGCACGCACACGACTCGCACAACGGTAAATTGCGACCTGGATATTTCTAATACACCGATGATCCGGATTAAGATACTCAAGTCAGCCATCCCGGCCCTGATCGCATTCACACTGGCGCTAGCCGTGGTATCACTTTCGGCCTGCGGTCAGAAAGGGCCACTCTATTTGCCCGCTGAGCAATCCGATCAGGACAAAAAGAAAGAATCTGAAGGTGGCTGATCCGCAATGGATCATTTTCATTACTGTGAAGGGCAGTATTTTGCCGAAGGAGTGTCGTTCGCCCGCATCGCTTCGACAGTTGGAACGCCGTGTTATGTTTACTCCAGAGCGATTCTCGAACAGCGGTGGCGACTATTTAACGATGCCTTTGGCGACTATCCGCACAGAATTCACTATGCTGTAAAGGCCAACGGGAATCTGGCCATTCTCAAATTGCTGTGCCAGATGGGTTCTGGATTCGACATAGTTTCTGGCGGTGAGCTTGAGCGCGTGCTCAAGGCAGGCGGGCGACCTGACGATATGGTTTTTTCCGGTGTTGGTAAGCGCGAATCAGAAATCACTACAGCGCTAGAGGCCGGAATACACTGCATAAACGTCGAATCAGCTGCAGAACTCGATCGGGTCAATCGTATAGCTGGTACCCTGGGGGCCGTTGCGGACCTCGCGCTGCGGATTAATCCGGATGTCGATCCACACACCCATCCCTACATTGCAACCGGTCTGCGGGAAAACAAGTTCGGTATACCCATAGACGAGGTGCCTGATCTCGTCAGGCAGGCCCATGATGCAAACCATGTGAATATCATCGGACTGGCTTGCCATATTGGTTCACAACTTACCGAATTGTCACCGTTTGTCGCCGCGTTGGACCGCGTTCTGGAACTGGTTTTCAGTTTGCGGCAAGAGGGGCTGCAATTAAAACACCTAGATATTGGTGGTGGGTTGGGTATTCGTTATGGAGACGAGACACCACCGGAGCCGGACGCTTACGTCAAGGCCTTGCTCAATACACTATCCGCCAGACAGTGTAATTTACCACTCTTCATTGAACCTGGCCGGGCCATTGTTGGAAATGCCGGAGTACTATTGACGCGGGTCGAATATCTAAAATCTGCGCAAAGCCACCAATTCGCAGTCGTGGATGCGGCGATGAATGATTTGCTGCGGCCGGCGCTCTACGGTGCGCACCATAGGGTAATCGAAGTGTCGCCCGCCGACGTGGAACCTACGACATATGATGTTGTCGGCCCCATTTGTGAGACAGCGGATTTTCTCTCCAGGAGTCAGCGATTATCGATAAGTCCGGGAGATCTGCTCGTGGTTCAGTCGGTCGGTGCCTACGGGTCGGCGATGAGTTCCAACTACAACTCCAGACCTCGATCTGCAGAGGTGATCGTGGAGGGCGACAAATTCCATGTGGTTCGTCGACATGAAACGCTCAGCCAGTTATACCAGAATGAAAGCACTCTTCCCGACTGACCGACAAGTCCGGTTACTATTTTTCCCGTTAAGTACTTATTTCACACTGTTATGGACCTGATTTCTAATCAACATGCTGAAAGTCGTTTTGTGGCAGCAGTTCTGGTGGTCTGCAGTGTAGTCAGTGTACTGTTGTCGTTGTGGTGTATTCATATCGATCATGTGATCAACAATGACGGGATTGAATATATTCGCGCGGCAGGACGTCTGGCTGATTCTGATTGGGCGGGTGCCATAGCGGTCTACAGGTGGCCTTTCTATCCCTTGTTGATGTTGCTGGTCAGCAAAATTGCAGGCGTCAGCTACCTGGTGTCNGGGCACATTCTGAATACGCTGTTTTTCACCGGGGCGGTNGTGCTGTTTGTTCTGACNGTTCGGGTGTTNGGTGGTGACTCAAAAAGACTGACTGTTCTGGCTGCTTTTGTTGCCTTGATNCACCCGGCATTTAACGAATACCGGGCGTTCATNATTCGTGACGCCGGATACTTGGTGTGTTTTCTAGGGGCACTCTATTTGCTGGGTCGCTATCGAATGTTCGGTGATGTTTACAACGGGCTGGGGGCTATCCTGGCTCTTTTAGTAGCCACCCTGTTTCGTATTGAAGGGCTCATTTTTCTGCTCTGTTCGCCGATTCTATTTAGCGTTCTCAGACCTAAGCCCTTAGGACTACGCTGGTCTGTTCTGATGGTAATGGTGGTTGCAGGAGCCGCCCTACTGCTGGTGGTTGCTTGGTGGCTCCTAATACCGAATGTCTCGGTGAACCATCTGTCGGTTCTGGATCAGCCGTTACAGGTCCTGACAACGGCGTGGCATCAGATTTCAGAAAGTATTGGGCAGAAGCTTACTATTTTGAGAACAGAATTTCTTGGCCAATATTCGTCAAAATTCGACGTTTATTTACTATTTGGTTTTCGGGTCTTCATGATTGTTGTAACGGCGACGCTCTCGCAACTGACNGTACCTTGGGGAATATTGTTTGTCTATGGAGCAATTGGTAGGCATTTATTCTGGGATTCAGGCCTCGATCGCTTGTGGTTNAGCGTGATTGCCATGCATTTGTTCATTCTTGCAATTTTTGCGTCTATTATGCTTTTTCTGGCACCGCGGTACCCGCTGGCGTTGTGTATGACCGTGCTGTTGATAGCACCTTTTGTACTTGAAAAACTTTTTTTCCCCCTGAACTGGCGCGAACTTTCGATCGTGAGACGCTCTGCCGTCATTCTGTTGCTGTTGTGGGGCGTGGGCGAGTCGATCAGCGGACTCGACAATGCGACCCGAGCCGAGTCAGTAAAAGCATCAGGCGTTTGGCTCGCCCAACACGCGGTTGAAACCGGTTCTTTGGTGACCAATGACCGCCTTATNGCGTTCTACAGTAACCGGTATCTGGACCCCGACTTGATCATCAGTGATTACCGATTGATCCTATGGGGTTTGGCTAACGAGCGCTGGCCGCGCACAAAGTTTATTGCGCTACGGTTTCAGCGTGGGCAGGAAAAGTCTAAAGAACAACTGGAGGAGTCTAGAGAACAACTGAAGGCACTTGGTGCAACGCTTGTGGAAAATTTTTCGCAGCCAAGTGGTGATACCGTCATCGTTTATCGCCTGCCCTAGATTGCAACCCCTTCTTTTCAGGATTTCCAAACCTCGCAGAAACCGGTCAGGTACATTCTAGACGGTGCACTGACTCGGTCCGTTGGCAACCGGCGATTGTTAGCTCAGCCAACGGCAGGATTTTCAAAGTCTGTTTGTCGCGTTTTAACGGGCGGAGAGTGTCGTTTTGCGACCGCGGGCACGATTCGTTCGACCGATTGGTTATGAGTCGATAGCCCACGTTGGTCTATGTTGTCAGGGCTTTCTGACTTTTTGTGCGCCGTTGGCTTTGCGGTGGCGGTCTGTTTTGGAGAGCCTGACGTTTGGGCTACAGAGACGTTTCCTTTATCTTGTTTCGGCGGGCGCTTGGCTCCTGGCCTTTGTCCTTTGCGCTGAGTTGCAGCGTTGCGTGGCGCGCATATGATGGCATCTGAAATTTCCCGCTTGGTTAGTGGGTGGCCAATAAAGGACTCAATATCCATCAACGAGAACGCATGGTCTTCACAGGCAAAAGAGATCGCATGGCCGCTGGCGCCGGCCCGGGCCGTACGACCCGTACGATGGACGTAATCTTCCGGATCNTGAGGTAGATCATAATTAAATACATGACTCACGCTGGGAATATGCAGGCCCCGTGCGGCCACATCTGTAGCAACNAGGATCTGTTGCCGCCCTTCAGTAAAATCCTTGAGCAGTTTCTCTCGTTTATGTTGAGGGACATCACCGGAAAGCACACCGGCGGAATAGTCTTCGCGCTTTAGGCTTTGTCCTAAACGATCACAGGTCACCCGCGTATTGGCGAAGATCAGTACCCGATCACCAGGTGTTTGTTTCAGAAGTCCCAGTAACAAGGCCAGTTTTTCACTATTAGCCGGGTAATACACGTCCTCGAGAAGCCGATCGGCAACCGGTGTACTGGATTCGATTTTCACTTCTGCGGGGTTGTTCATATGCTCATAGGCAAGCTCGTTTACGCGTAGGGAGAGCGTCGCAGAAAACAGCATATTTAGGCGATCGGTTGGTGCTGGCATCCGTCTNAGCACGAAGCGGATGTCACGGATGAAGCCAAGATCAAACATCCGGTCAGCTTCATCCAGCACGACCACCTGTACACCTTTAAGGTCAAAGATACCCTGCTTGAAATAGTCGATAAGCCGGCCAGGCGTGCCAATAAGAATGTCCACACCCTCACTGAGATCCTCACGCTGTTTGTGATATCCCGTACCACCATAGACCAGACCGAGTCTTAAATCGGTGTGCTTGCCGAGCGTTTCGGCATCGCGGTAAATCTGTATCGCGAGTTCACGGGTTGGTGCAAGAATGACGGCCCGCACGCTGGTGGGGCGATGGTCTGTCGAAGGCGGAAGTGTCAGCAGTCGGTTGAAGGTCGCGAGCAGAAAAGCAGCCGTNTTTCCAGTGCCTGTTTGAGCTTGTCCAGCTACGTCGTGCCCTTCGAGCAGTAGTGGTAATGCTTGAGCCTGAATTCGGGTACAGTGGCTAAAACCGGCGTCCTTGAGGCCTTGGACCAGTGGTGTCGGAAGGTCAAATTCCTCGAATGTTTTGTCCGTCAGATATGTAGTTTCGTCCATATTGCTGAATTGAGAGCCTGTTGGGGCTGTGTGGGCGATCGGTTAGAATCGCAGGCCAACCGATTTGATTTGTTGTTATGTTGTCGTTGAATTGGNCATCGTAGAGCCCGATCGGGGCTTTGTGCACGTTGCAGTGCGACAACTGTATTGATCGGGCGTTGCGGTGCGAGTTTGAATCGCGACAAATTGCGTCTTGCTTATGTGGGTGGAGTTCTGGTAAAAAGCACTTTCCGGAATGACATGTGGCTCGCGCGAGTGATTGCCGTTTGTTTTCCCGAGAGGGTGAAGGCGGGAAGTATAACACAGCGCCCAATACCGCTTTACCTGGTTCGGTTTGTTTTCTTTTAAGATCTTTAACGGAGTAGAGGCTTTACCTATATGTCAGACACAATCGTACACGTGAGCGATGATTCTTTTGAACAAGATGTGTTGTCTTCTGATAAACCTGTGTTGGTTGACTACTGGGCCGAATGGTGTGGACCATGTAAGTCCATTGCACCGGTTCTAGAAGAAATTGCAGACGAGTACCAAGAAAAGATGACTGTTGCTAAAATAAACGTAGATGACAATCCGTCAACACCACCCAAGTACGGGATCCGTGGTATACCGACACTGATGCTGTTTAAAAACGGCGCCGTCGAAGCGACCAAAGTTGGTGCCGTATCTAAAGCCCAGTTAAGCGCATTTATCGACGAGAACCTTTAGACCCAGTGAGCGCACCGNCAGTGCAGAATCCAGTCCGAGTGGACTTAAGGACACTGGAGGTGGTAAATTGAACCCAACAGGCCCGACGCTAACCCTGCTTACCTTTACACCACCTTCCAACTGAATTTCCGCGATACCGCCGGCGAATACTGAGCCGGAGACCGTCCAGTCGGGACGGTATAGCTAGAACTTATGCCAATCTGGCACACCTTGAGATCAACTTATGTCTTTAAGCCTAACCGAACTGAAAGAGAAAACACCGACCGAATTGGCTGAAGTTGCCCGGTCTCTCAAACTGGATCATGTGAGTCGCCTGCGCAAGCAGGATCAGATTTTTGCGATCCTGAAATCTCAAGCCAAGCGCGGTGAAAAAATTAAGGGTGAAGGAGTGGTTGAGATACTGCAGGACGGGTTTGGATTTCTACGTTCTGCNAGCAGTTCATACCTGGCGGGACCGGATGATATCTATGTTTCACCAAGTCAGATTCGGCGCTTCAGTCTGCGTACTGGCGACACAATCAGCGGATTGATCAGGCCGCCAAAAGACTCAGAGCGCTACTTCGCACTGCTCAAGGTTGAGACCATTAATTTTCAGCCCCCCGAAGAAGCAAGAAACAAAATNCTGTTTGAGAACCTGACGCCTCTACACCCGGATGAGCGAATGCGTCTGGAACAGGAAAACGGTTCGTCGGAGGACCTCATAGCCCGCGTTATTGACCTGGTATCACCCATCGGTAAAGGGCAGCGAGGGCTGTTAGTTTCAGCACCCAAGACGGGCAAGACCGTCATGTTGCAACAGATTGCGCACTCCATCACAGCGTCGCAGCCGGACTGTGTGCTGATGGTGTTACTGATCGATGAGCGTCCTGAAGAAGTAACAGAGATGACGCGTACCGTTCGAGGAGAAGTTGTTTCTTCGACCTTTGATGAACCCGCATCCCGCCATGTGCAAGTCGCTGAGATGGTCATCGAAAAAGCTAAGAGATTGGTAGAACACAAAAAGGATGTCGTGATCCTTCTTGATTCGATCACCAGGCTAGCCCGCGCCTATAACACGGTGCAGCCGGCATCGGGCAAAGTACTTACCGGGGGCGTTGATGCTAATGCATTACAGAAACCCAAACGCTTTTTTGGCGCGGCGCGCAATGTCGAAGAGGGCGGTAGCCTCACAATCATCGCGACTGCACTGATAGATACCGGGTCCAAAATGGATGATGTTATTTACGAGGAATTCAAGGGGACCGGTAATATGGAGATACATCTTGACCGGCGGATCGCTGAAAAACGTGTGTATCCAGCTATCGTCATCAGCCGATCCGGAACACGGCGGGAAGAGCTGCTGACCGATCCCACAGAATTACAGAAAATCTGGTTGCTGCTGAAGCTACTCCACCCCATGGATGATCTGGAAGCTGTGGAATTTCTACTGGATAAATTGCGTGCAACCAAGAACAACGCGGAATTCTTTAAATCCATGAATCGATAAGCCGGCTTGCCGGTGACGGACGATTCGCATATCATCGCGCGTCCCAGACCTGCTGGAACTAAAGACAGTACACACCAGAGAACCGTGACATGAAGGCCGATATTCACCCCGCCTACGAGGCGATTAAAGTCAGTTGCCAGTGTGGCAACTCGTTTGAAACCCGCTCAACCCTGGGGCGGGACCTGCACGTTGAAATCTGTTCCGCGTGTCATCCATTTTATACAGGCCAACAAAAAATAATTGACACAGCTGGCCGGGTAGGCAAGTTTCAGAAAAAGTACGGCCGCAAAGACTGACTATCCAAGGTATTTTGTACAGCACCATAACCCCAGACTAAAGGGTGGTCGGCGCTTTTCCACGGAATACGGTANGAGCAACAACTGCTGCTCTTTCGATATTTTTTGTTCTTTTCGCAACCTGCACTGAAGTTGGGGCAGACCTCAGGTATGAAGCTGTTCGTGATGTAATTGACGGAGATACTGTCGTTCTCCAAAGTGGAGAAAGAGTACGTCTCGCCGGAATCAATACGCCGGAAGTGAGGCGTGGNGAACAACTTCCCGAGCCTCTTGCCAAGGAAGCATCGAGCACATTGCTTGATCTGATTGGTGGTCAATTGGTCGGACTTGAAGAAGCTGAAGATCCGCTTGATCACTATGGCCGTACCCTGGCCTATCTTTACAACAGTGCTGGTCAGAGTCTTCAACGACAATTGCTCCTGAAGGGGCTCGCNAGTGTTGTCGCCATATCGCCCAACTTGCGCCATTTGGATGAATATATTTCAGCTGAGACAACAGCCCGGGCGAATAACCAGGGAATGTGGACAATCGACTACTACCGTGCCAGTTCGGTTTCGATGATCAAACCTGCAGGTGGCTATACTTTTGTCTATGGTCGAGTTCAGCGCGTGGAACTCACCGAAAGGTGGTTTGTGTTCGCTCTTGCAAAAAATTTTGTTGTGCTGATACCGCGGCAGGAGTGGAGCCGGCACTTTGATTACAAACCCTGCAGCCTAGACCGGGCAAGGATAGCAGTTCGGGGCTGGGTCTCGATGGCGGGCAAACGCTATCGACTGATAATCAACCATCCTTTCATGCTTGAACGTTGTGGTTACGAACCGATACGATTGTGCCCAAGCAGCCAGGCTCGATCCGTATTATCCAGCCAGGGACAGGATGCGTGTGTATGATTTCCGAGTGTTACCGTTGTGCCGATTGGCGCCGACTCACGTGTCGTACATGAACCTCGGAGTGCTTATGCCAAAACTGCTACTGCTCGTATCACTAACGATCGTCGTTCTGGTCGGGTTAGTTGCCGGACTGTGGATCCAACATCAGGACCGAGAAGTCACAAACCCTTTCGCCACGGTCGGCGGTGACTTTACGCTGGTCTCAAAGGATGGTGAGGTTTCACTGTCCGATTTCAACGGCAAGGTGGTCCTGTTGTTTTTTGGCTATACATTCTGTCCGGATGTTTGCCCGACCGAGCTCGCAAATATGCGGGGTGCTTTCAACGATCTTTCCAGCTCTGAGATTGAACAGGTGGTAGGGATTTTTGTCAGCGTGGACACGAATCGGGATACACCGGAAAAGGTCAGCGCTTACGCGTCATTTTTTCACGACAGAATTATTGGCCTAACCGGCACTCGGGAACAGATCTCAGAAGTAGCAAAACTCTATTTTGTGGCTTACCAGGAAGTTGAAGCCAAGGGCTCGGCTACGGGTTACACCGTGGATCATACAGCCACAACCTATCTGATTGGACAAGATGGCAAGGTCCAGAAATTGCTGCGGGGACCCACAAGCCAGGAAATAGTTCAGGAACTGCGCAATCAGTTGGCCAGTTGAGCTTCATTCTGACCGGGGCAGTGGGCAAATGAAACTAGTAGATTGTGTGTCCGAAGTAGAGCAGCAGCTCCAGCACGCGAAGCTTTATTTTGGGCATGGTACAGACAACGCTCGTGATGAAGCAGCCTGGCTTGTGATGGCAGCATCAGGCATTAATGTCGGTACATTTGATGGGGACTGGACACAGGAACTATCAGTACAGCAGTTAGCGGAAACTGAAAAACTGGTCTTGAAAAGGATCCACAGCGGACAACCATTGGCCTATATTCTTAACAGCGCCTGGTTCGCAGAGACCGAGTTCTACATCGACGAGCGCGCGATAGTCCCGCGTTCTCACATTGGTGAGTGGATACCGGAGTGTTTTGAACCTTGGCTTGATCCAACTGGTGTGCAAGATGTGCTCGACTTGTGTACCGGGGGTGGTTGTATCGCTGTCGCACTTGCTCTAGTTCTGAACCAGGCTAGATTTGATGCCGTGGATATTTCCACGGACGCATTGGCAGTGGCGGCTATAAATGCCCGTCGCCACGCGGTGAGTGATCGAATCCGGCTGATCCAATCCGATCTGTTTACAGCATTGCCTGATCATCGGTACGACTTGATTCTGTGTAATCCTCCGTATGTTGCAGACCAACTGATGGATGAACTACCGCTTGAATATAGTCATGAGCCTGAAATCGCATTCAGTGGCGGTTCAGATGGGCTTACGATAATTCGGCAGGTTTTGGCAGAATCGCGGGCACACCTTACTCAGCGGGGATTGTTGGTCGTTGAAGCTGGTAGCGCGGCGCTGTCTGTCGAAAGTGCGTGGCCTACGGTACCGTTTACCTGGCTTATGTCAGCTAATGGCGAATCAGTGGTGTTTGTGTTGTCAGCTGATGAACTAGATGCTTTTGGGCAGCGTTTTGTATAGACACTCAGATAGTCGATCGTCAGATCTCGATCATTTCAAAGTCGATCTTGGTCGCATCACAATCGGGGCACTGCCACGAATCAGGGATATCTTTCCAGCGCGTACCTGGATCAAGTCCGTCTTCTGGCAGACCCTCAGCTTCATCGTAAATGAAGCCGCAGATGACACACATCCACGTCTTATAGTCCATACTGGTTTCTTGTCTTAGGGCTCAAAGCACGGCATTCTAACCGAAAGCTTTCCACTCAACCCACTCAAGTTAGGTGCAATTGTTTCTAACACAATCAAAGTCTTCAACACCGGAGTATCAGAATGAAAGACGCCAATCAAAGGTTGTTTAACGCAGCGAAGAAAGTCATACCGGGCGGTGTGAATTCACCTGTTCGTGCTTACAAAGCTGTGGGGGGCACACCCGTTTTTATCGACCATGCACACGGTGCCTATATTTATGATACGGATGGGAAAGAATACATCGATTACGTATGTTCCTGGGGACCGATGATTCTGGGTCACGCCGATCCATTGGTGGTGGCTGCTGTACAGGCGGCGGCAGGGCAAGGCTTGAGTTTTGGTGCACCGACCACTATGGAAACTAAGCTGGCGGAACTGATTTGCTCGGCTGTGGCATCTATCGAACAGGTGCGAATGGTCAATTCAGGTACGGAAGCAACGATGAGTGCTATCCGATTGGCACGTGGTTTTACCGGCAGAGACAAAATAATCAAGTTTGAAGGTTGCTACCATGGGCACGCCGACGGTTTGCTGGTCAAAGCCGGGTCAGGCGCCCTTACACTTGGTGTGCCAACCTCTCCGGGTGTGCCTGCAGCCATGGCTGAGCATACGCTGACCCTGGAATTTAATAACCTTGAGCAGGTGACAACGGTGTTCGACGAGGTGGGGGAACAGTTGGCCGCGGTGATTGTTGAGCCTGTTGCCGGGAATATGAATTGCGTGCCGCCTAAATCTGGGTTTCTTGGAGGACTCAGAAATTTGTGCGATCAATACAACACTGTGCTCATATTTGACGAGGTTATGACTGGATTCAGGGTCGCTGCTGCAGGCGCTCAGACCCTGTACAGCGTGACTCCTGATTTGACTACACTGGGCAAGGTGGTTGGGGGTGGATTACCGGTTGGAGCTTTCGGTGGGCGCGCCGAAATCATGGCCCACCTGGCACCACAGGGAGCGGTATACCAGGCTGGAACCCTTTCCGGGAATCCGTTGGCAATGGCTGCGGGAATAGCTACTGTGCAACAGGTACTTGAAGTGGGTTTTTATGAACGCCTCGGGGAGCGTCTCGACAGACTTATTGAAGGTCTGCGCAGTGTCGCCTCAGACACAGACATCCCATTAACCACCAACCATGTGGGTACTATGTTCGGGTTGTTCTTTACCGAAGCAGATACGGTGAGCAGTTTCGCTGATGTCATGGCGTGCGACACTGTTCGATTTGGTCGCTTTTTTCATGGCATGCTTGAAGAGGGTATCTACCTGGCCCCTTCGGCATTTGAAGCTGGCTTTATTTCATCAGCTCATGGGAATTCAGAGATTGATAGAACGCTAGAATCTGCGCGTCAGGTACTGAAAACACTCAATTGAAATAGTTCAAGCGCAATGCATACTGCATTGGTAACTCTCGATAGATCCGTGCACTGTTAAGCAAAATAAAGGTGATGTCGGTAACTATTCAGTGTCGAGTACGAAAATCAATAACATAATGACCAACAAGTACAGCGATGTGCTCAGTGCAAACTTGGCGCCACTTCGGTTGTCATCGTTAAGAGATTTTGATGAACCTGACCCGCATTACCACAGTGCCTAGGGTAGCAAAAGGTTGCGCAAATGTAATTACCGTCAGCAGAGGTGAGAACAAAAGGATCTGACTGACGTCATGGCGCTCGGTTAGCGTCAGGATGACAATAACATAGACAGCAATCGCCAACGCCAGTCCGCTGATCACAAACAGGCTCGGTAAGCTTCAACCGGTAACTCTTTTCATACGGACAGAACCGACCGTTACCGTGCTTTCGCACGGCATAAGAAACCAGATCGCGACGGGGAACAGCCGGCCGACCAGAATGGTCGGCGGACAACTGGTCAGTCCGCTGGTGCTACGTCTTCAGCGGCTGGGCCCTTATCCCGGGTAGTAAGGCTGAATTCAACCCGTTGACCTTCAGTCAACGTCTTGAAACCTTCACCCCGGATCTCGCGGTAGTGAACGAAAACATCGTCTCCGTTTTCCTGCGCTATGAAACCATAGCCCTTGCGCTCGTTAAACCACTTCACTGTACCTAAATGTCGTTCCGACATAACTCCTCCAAACAGGGTTACTTCAATACCAGAAAGCAAACAATATGGTGCTTCCCTGGCGCCCATTGTAACGGTGTTGCCTCTGAACGCAAACATTTATTACCCATCTTTATGATAGCGATTTCGCAATGTCCTCAGCGATTCTCCATCTTTTTTGTTGTACCAATCTTCAATCAGCCTAAACGAAATGGAAATATCTGTGGGCAGCTGAAATCGCCCTGTTGCCAATCCTTCGCTGATTTGTTTGCGACTCAGCCAGCAGGCGTCTTCAAGTTCTTTATCATTTAAGGAAATCGAACGACTAGCAGCCTGAGCATGGTATCCGAGCATCAGCGTACCTGGGAACGGCCACGGTTGCGATGAATGATAACTTGCACTTTCAACCTGTATTCCCGTTTCCTCAGCGACCTCCCTGATGACAGCTTGTTCTGCACTTTCACCTGGTTCTACGAATCCAGCAATGGTGGAATAGCGTTTCTCCGGCCATTCACTTTTGCGACCGAAAAGTGCTTCATCGCCGTGCTCAACAAGTACGATAATCGCCGGATCGGTTCGCGGATAGTGTTCACGGGTACACTGTGGTGCAGTGCATTGGAGCATATGTCCACCGGAACGAGCCACCGTTCGGGCACCACACGAACCGCAAAAACTCTGAGTCTTCCTCCAATTGAGGATAGCTCGGGCATAACTCAAAAGTGCAGCATGGCGCTCGTCCAGTAATGCAGCACAAGACCGGAGGTCGACGAATTCCCCGTGATTAGAGGAATTCTCCTCGACTATGGTTGCAAAATAATGCTGATCAAATTCGCGCCCCAGGTAAACATAGTCAACAAGCACGCCAAAGGTTTTTTCGAATTCGATCAAGGACAGCAAAGCTGCCCGGTAGCCGGATGCTTCCCGCCGGACAAACACATTTGTGCCTGAGACCGGTAAGAAACGACTGGATTCACTGTTGATCAGACACGCCAGTGTTGTTTCGGTACTGCGCTGCTCCGGGGCACGGTCAGTGGTCTGACTTGAGAACAGATTGAGTGAACTGAGTTGTAGGTGGTTCATGGTTGGCGAATTCTCGAGGGCAACGTGATTCATACATGAGTAAAGTTAAGCCTGTCTAAGGGTACTACAGGCTGCAACGTTTAAGTCGTTGGTGTCCTGCGGTTAGAATGCCTGTACGCAGAGTTCCGGCACTCTCGCGATGTGTGACCTGAACACTGTCGACCAACATTACCGCCCAAGATCCTAGAATCATTATGCGCCAGGAACTTCGCGACCTGCTGAAAATCTCCGTTTCAGCTCTGATCGAGGAAGGTGTGATCTCTGTAGATGTTCCAGCCGACGTTCACATCGAACGAACGCGACAGCGAGATCACGGCGATTTTGCTTGCAACATTGCGATGATATTGGCTAAGTCCGCCAGAATGAAACCACGCGATCTGGCCAGTTTGCTGCTCTCCCGTTTGCCACAGAACACATTGATCGACAGAACGGAGGTGGCTGGACCGGGTTTCATCAATATCTTTCTGACCCATGATGCGTTCTACAAACTGATCCCCGTGGTCCGAAAAGCCGGGGATAACTTCGGTTGTTGCACCGCTGGAGAGCAAAAACGCATTCTGGTGGAGTTCGTGTCCGCCAACCCGACTGGCCCACTCCATGTGGGACATGGCCGCGGTGCCGCCTATGGCGATGCACTGGTCCGAGTTCTCAGAGCAGCCGGATACGACGCCGCGAGTGAGTACTACATCAATGATGCCGGGCGCCAGATGGATATTCTGGCGGTCAGTGTGTTTTTACGTTACCTGGAACTGTGTGGCGAAGAATTCGAATTTCCTGATAACGCCTACCAGGGGGACTACGTTTTCGATATTGCGGCGAGTTTGCATCGCGACCAGGGGGAGGATTTGCGACAACCGTTAGACGCAATCACTGGCTCTTTGCCGGCAGACGGTGACCAATTGCTCGATACGCTAATTTTGCGTGCAAAGACGTTGCTCGGTAAGGAACGGTTTACTCAAATACACGACTTGGCCGGAGATACACTGGTCGATGACATCCGTAAAGACCTCTCACAGTTTAGAGTAACTTTCGATCACTGGTTCTCGGAAAACACCCTGGTCACAGGAAATGCAGTTGCACGGGCCGTGGAGAAGTTGACCGGAAACGGTCTGATGTATGAAAAAGACGGTGCATTATGGCTGCGTACGACTGACTACGGTGATGAAAAGGATCGCGTTGTAATCCGGGCTAATGGAAACCACACCTATTTTGCAACTGATATTGCCTATCACCTAGACAAGTTTGAGCGTGGTTTTGATCATGCCATCAATATCTGGGGTGCGGATCATCATGGCTATATCAAGCGGGTCAAGGCTTCGATCGCAGGATTAGGCCGAGAGCCGGATGCGCTCACAGTATTACTGGTGCAATTCGCTGTACTGTACCGGAACGGTGAAAAGGTCTCTATGTCAACACGCAGTGGCCAGTTTATAACGCTGCGGGAATTACGGCAGGAAGTCGGTACCGATGCAGCCCGCTTTTTTTATGCCCTGCGTAAACCCGAACAGCATATGGACTTCGACTTGGATCTGGCCAAGTCCCAGTCCAGTGACAACCCGGTGTACTATGTTCAGTATGCCCATGCGCGGATCTGCAGCGTTTTCAAGCAGCTGCTCGAAAAAGACATAGCTGTAGACCTTGATAATTCTGACTTTGGTTTGTTGACAGAAGAGCGCGAACTGGATCTGTTGCGTGAACTGTCACGCTATCCAGAAATTGTCGAAACGGCTGCGCGCAGCTACGAACCTCACCTCGTCGCCTATTACGTTCGCGATCTCGCCAACGAGTTCCACACCTATTACAACGCACATCCATTTATAGCTACCGATGCACCTCTCCGAAACGCCAGATTGTCGCTGATTGATGCCACCCGAGTCGTATTGGCCAACGCGCTCACTCTGCTCGGTGTTTCAGCACCGAGCAGTATGTGATCAGATGTTCCCCTGGCGACGAAGAAACGTAAGATTACGACCAGGCCGAATAGTGTCGGCGACGTTCACACTGGCCGTGGGCCTGGTGGTTGGTTGGGGGGGGACCATCATGTACAACGGAATGAAAAGCGACGATCCAGACGGAATGGGTGCTGGGCTAAAACAGTTATTTACAGATTCGCAGGAAAGTGAGGTTGCCAATGTGCTCAGCAAGAGAGCTACATCAACCGATCCCGTTCGGGCCAGCTTTGAATTTTACACGGTGCTGCCTGATGTCGAACGAGTGGTGTCTATCGAAGAGACCACACCGCAAACACAACCCAGCCAAGAGACTGTCAAGCAATCAGTTAAGAACCAGGATAGCAATGGTTATTACATGCTCCAGGTGGGTTCTTACAGCAAACAGTCGATGGCGGAAAAAATGAAGGCGAATCTGGCAATTACTGGCTTTGAGCCAGCGATACAGAGAGTCAGTATTCAAGGTCAAGGACAGTTGTTTCGTGTTCAAGTCGGCCCGTTTGCGACCATGGGACAGTTGGGAAAAGCAAACCGTAAACTCGAGCAGATGGGATTTAAGACCTTGTGGCTGAAAGTCTCAAAACGACCCTGAGCACACAGAAATGAAATACATGTACAGAACCGATGCCGGTCAGGATGACCTGAGTGGGATCATTGTCTTAATTGGCGGGTATTTTTTCGTTCTTTGTTTAGTGTGCCAGGAGATAACAACATGGAAATAAACAGAACTGGGGGTCAATTATTGATTGAGTCCCTGCAGCAACAGGGCACAGATCATATTTTCTGTGTACCAGGAGAAAGTTTTCTATCGGCACTCGATGGTTTGCATGGTATGGAATCGATTCGCACCATCATCTGTAGACAAGAAGGTGGTGCGGCGATGATGGCCGATGCCTACGGCAAGCTCACCCACCGCCCCGGGGTGTGTTTTGTCAGCCGTGGGCCCGGGGCGAGCAACGCGGCATCAGGTATTCATATCGCCTCCCAGGACTCGACACCTCTGGTGATGTTCGTTGGTCAGATTGAGCGTAGTACGACCGGGCGTGAAGCATTTCAGGAAATTGATTACAGAGCAATGTTTGGATATGCCGCCAAGCGGGTAGAGCAGATTGAAGATGTGGATCGGATTCCAGAAGTCGTCAGCCGTGCTTTTCATACAGCTGTTAACGGCCGTGCAGGACCAGTCGTGGTCGCCTTGCCGGAAGACATGCTGCGGGATACAACGACCGCTGCGCCTGTTGCATTGTTTCGGCGCGTGGAACCGGCGCCGGGCGCAGCAGCTGTTGCGGATTTCGAAGAAAGACTTAAAGCTGCCCGAAAGCCGATAATGATCGTCGGTGGGCGGGGCTGGAGACCAGACACGAAAGAGAAAATTCAGCAGTTCTCAGAAGACTGGGATTTGCGAGTTGTGGCTGGGTTTCGTTTTCAGGATTGTGTCGACAATGATCATGATCATTACATCGGCGAACTGGGCCTTGGCACCAATCCTGTGCTGACCGACGCGATACAGGCTGCTGATCTGCTGATCGTGCTGGGTGTTCGTCTTGGTGAGTTGACAACAGCAGGGTACACGTTGATCGATATCCCCGTTCCGCGACAGCAGCTGGTGCATATTTATCCAGGAATGGAAGAGCTTGGCAGTGTCTATTACCCAACGCTCGCGATCAATGCATCGGTAAACCAGTTTGCTGATGTATTGCCGGACTTGGGAGGACGACCCGCAGATCCGCCATGGTCGGCACTTCGCAAGCAAGGTCGTCAAGCCTATCTGGCCTGGACAAAACCGGTTTTTTCGCCGGGGCGGGTCAACCTGTCGGAAGTGATCTGTTCGCTCAACGATGTCCTGCCAGACAATGCCATTATTGCCAATGGTGCTGGAAACTACACCGCCTGGGTTCACCGCTTCTACCGCTATCGAACGCTAGGCAGTCAGTTGGCACCTACCGCAGGTTCCATGGGATATGGCCTGCCGGCAGCAGTGGCCGCTAAACTGGTTCAACCGCACCGGCCAGCAATCGTATTCGCCGGCGACGGCTGTTTTATGATGACCGGCCAGGAGCTTGCAACCGCTGTGCAGTACCAGCTTTCTGTGGTGATTGTCGTTGTTAACAACGGGATGTTCGGTACGATTCGAATGCATCAGGAACGACGGTTCCCCGGCCGAGTCATCGGCACGGACCTTGTTAACCCTGATTTTTGTGCGCTGGCCCAGGCCTACGGTGCTCATGCAGAACGGGTTGAGGAAACCGCAGCATTTCTACCGACCCTGCGGCGTGCGCTCGACATATCAGGTCCCGCGCTGATAGAACTGATTGTCGATCCTGAAGCAATCACACCCGCCCGAACATTGTCGGATCTAAAAGCCGGCGGATAATCGAAACGGTCTAGGTGAGCACCAAGCGTAGCTTCTCGATCACTGTGTCGAGCTGCGCTTCAGTGATGACCAGCGGCGGTAGCAGCCGGATCACGGTTGGTCCGGCTGGCAGCGCCAGTATGCCCTGGTTCAGCAAGGCCTGCAGATAGGGGGTGGCCTTTTCCTTGAGCTCAATACCGATCATCAGGCCGATCTGGCGTACGTCTCTGACCCGCTCTGGCAGGTGAGCGTTAAACTGACTGGCAAAATAATCACCCCGTACCCTGGCTTGTTCTGCCAGTTGCTGGGTCTGCATGAATTCAATGGCCGCGAGTGCTGCAGCGCAGGCCAAGGGGTTACCGCCGAAAGTTGACCCATGAGTGCCTATGCCGGGATCGATACGCGCAGAGCACACGACGGCACCCATGGGGACGCCACCAGCAATCCCTTTGGCTAGGCACAGCATGTCCGGCAAAAGGTCGTGATGCTGGCAGGCAAAGAAAGCACCAGTACGACAGAAGCCGGTCTGCACTTCGTCAATAATAAGAAGCGCTCCACGGGCATCGCATAACTGACGAGCACCTGCCAGGTAATCTGCGTTGGCTGGACGGACACCGCCTTCACCCTGAACAGGTTCCAAAATTACAGCCGCGGTATTGTCATCGATGGCTGCGTCTAACTTATCGATATTGTTCAGGGGAACAAAGCTGCAGTTCGGCAGCAGTGGTTCAAACGCGTCACGGTATTTAAAAGTTGCACTGAGTGCGCCCAACGTACGACCGTGAAAACCACGCATCGCGGTTACCAACCCGTTGCGCCCGGTCGTTTTTCGTGCAAACTTGATCGCCGCTTCAGTGCTTTCAGTGCCAGAGTTGCAGAGAAACACGCGCTCCAGACCGGGCGGTGTGACCTCGACCAGTTTTTTCATCAACCGCCCGCGCGTGTCATTAAAAAATATACCCGGGCAGGTAATCAGACTTTCTGCCTGGTGCGCAAGAGCAGCCGCTACCGCTGGATTGGCGTGACCAATGTTGGCAACGCCCACACCAGCGGCGCAGTCCAGATACTCAGTTCCCTGATCATCCCATAACAATGCACCTTCCCCCCGAACGATGGTCACACCCCGGCGGGGATAGATCGGCAAAGCGTAGCGTTCTTCGAGATCTTTACCGTTCATCGAATAATCGTTCCACGGCCAGACAGTGCATCCCGAACGGGATGTTCTACTCGGCCGTCTGCGATGACAACCTCTGCTGCACCAGTGGTGAAGAGGGTGCGTAAAGCCAGCATTTTACGTTTCATGCGGCCTTCTACCTGCTGTTCGCGCTGCACCAGCTCTGCTTGAGTCATCTGGGGTACCACACTCGTCGGATCTTTCCGATTATCGAGAAAGCCGGGGGCCTCAATCAACTGCAGAATCCTGGTCGCATTAATCCCTTTCTGCAAAATATTTACGATGTCATCGTTTTCAGAGTTAATGGCATGGCCTTGTTCGTCGATTATGGGTATGCTGATCACGGGGCGATAGTCGTGTTTCAGCAACAGTTCCAGCAGAGCAGTATTTGCGGAACGGGGTTTACCAGAAAAATCCCGCTTGAGGATTGTTTTCCCCCCCTCCCGAACTCGAATACCACGATTCCTTTCACCCTGAACGAGGCGGCCATCCAGACCACTGAGGCCGATCGCGTTGATGCCTTGTCGTTGGCAAAGCTCGACAAAACGACGGTTGCGAAGGCCCGCATAGGTCATCATGATGAGGTCTATGGCTTGCTCGTCAGAATAAACACTGGTATAGCCAGACAGCGAAGTCAGNTCCTGTTTGGTCATTGACAGGCGTTCGCCGATACTGTCGCGCAGTGCGTTGGCGCCAAGTACCACAATAAATGGGTCATCTAACGCAGCAAGATCGTTCACGATGCCTGGAATATTNATATCGGTGCCACCACCGACTTTGATGATCAACATGTTTAAAGTGTCAAGATGCTACGGTTACCAATAGGTTGCCACTGGGTGCTGCCGGGGTAGGGTTCGGAGCAGACAATGTCGGCGGTTCCTTCCTGGCCACGGTACATTTGGAAGTATGCCTGATTTTCATTGTACAAGGTGGCGAGGTGCGAAGACGTTGTATCGGCAATAATCAAATTCATGGCGCGCACGTAGCGGGTTCTTTTCTCGATGATGGCAGTGCCTCTGGTCAGANCCTTGAGCAGATCATGATGGTCAAATCGTTTGACGTAGTTGAAGATCTTTTCCGCGCCAATACGGCCTTTCTCCTTGATCCGCACGCCGTGGAGTTCACCGTTGAATATAAATACCCGCTCACCGTCGAAAAACGGCATGTTATTTTCAACTGAAATTCCCTCATCTCGAAAAGCGCTTCGGGTATGAGCAACAAGCAGAGTAGTGGTGCCGAAATGTGAAATGTCTTCCTGCCAGATGGGTGAGATATTCCGGTAGATTTGCCACTGATTGTTTTGAAGCCAGGCACAACCCCAGCCATGTCCCTGATATTCTGAGCTGTCGCGTGACAAGGCGGCAAAATGCAGCAGGTGATCGGAAATCCGGAAAGGTTGTGCAGCACGCACCCACAGTAAACGACACATCGCAGGTTGTCAGATAGGATGTAAGCCCGGAAATTCGAGACCACAGGTCTCGTCAAATCCATGCATAAGGTTGAAACATTGTATGGCCTGTCCAGCGGCGCCCTTCATCAGATTGTCGATGGCGCTGATAACTACCAGCCTGTTGGTCGACACATCCCGCTCGAACCCGATATCGCAATAGTTGGTGCCTGCCAGGAGTTTGGGTTCTGGATAACGATGGATGCCGCCGCGTTCTTTAACGATCCGTATAAAAGGTTCCTCTGAGTAATCCTCGCGGTAGATCTTCCATACCGCTTTTTCATCCAGGTCATCGTTCAAAAAGACATGGCAGGTTGCAAGGATACCGCGCACCATCTCGATAGAGGTTGCAGAAAANTGAATCGCGATATCACCGAGCACTTGTTTCATTTCGCCTACATGTCGGTGGCCCGTAGGTTGGTAGGACCGAACTGCCCCACTGCGCTCTGGGTGGTGTGAAGCAGCGCTCTGTGTATTACCGCCCTCACTGGAGCCCGCCTTGACTTCGATAACAACAGACTCAACNAGATTACGCCGTACGAGTGGCCGNACAGCCAGCGTACTGGCAGTGGCATTGCAACCGGCACAGGCGACATGATCTGCCTGTACGATGTTTTCACGATTGATTTCCGGCACACCATAAGCAAAAGTTCCAAGCAGATCAGGGCGTAAATGTGGCCGGCCATACCATCGCATATAGGTTTCAGCATCGCTCAGCCTGAAATCAGCACTGAGGTCAATCAGTCGCGGAGCTAATGCCTGAAAACGGTCTATGCCAGCCATGATTTCTCCGTGCGGCAGACAGAGAAACAACAGATCACATGACTCAAGTTCATCCACTGCGCAGAACTTAAGCCGAGTGATGCCGCGCAGATTGGGATGGGCTTTATGAACAGACTTTCCAGCAGATCGTTCGGAGGTGATCTGCTGTACTGTACATTCGGAGTGAAACAGCAGCAGCCGCAACAATTCGCCACCGGTATAGCCAGAACCTCCGACAATCGATACTCGAATCATTTTAGTTGTTCCAGGACATATGTTACGACCCGTCCGGGGATATTAACTCCCGTGGTGTCAATGCTGTTCCTAAATTCCATAGTGTAGTTGACCTCATTGACCAACAGGCCCTNCGTCGATTCAAAGAGATCGACGGCAAGTACACCGCCACCTACTGCATGCGCTGCAGCAACCGAAAGCGATGCGATCTCGTCAGTTACTGGACAACCGGTTGCGACGGCGCCTCGGGCTGTATTGGTGATCCAATGAGACGAACTGCGGTAGATCGCTGCGATACATTCGTTACCGACCACGAAACTGCGTATATCTCTGCCCTGTTTCTCGATGTATTTCTGGATGTAGAAAATCGAGTGATGATAGCTGCCAAGAACTGTTTTGTGTTCGAGGATCGCTTCGGCGGACTCGCGATCATTGACTTTGGCTAACAGGCGACCCCACGAGCCGACGGCAGGTTTTAGTACTACCGGGTAGCCCAGTTCTTCTATTGCGATCAGCGCTGAATCTTCAGTAAAGGCAACGCGAATCGGTGGCTGGGCCAGACCTGCTTCTTTTAAAGCAACAGAGGTCAGAATTTTGTCACCACATATCCGAGCCACATCGGACGAATTAATACAACGAATACCGAGACTCTCGAAAAGTCGAAGTCCATGCATTGCGCGGGAGTGATTGATACAGCGTTCTACGACAATATCAATATCGGGAACCGACTCAAGGTCAAAAGTCAGTTTTCTATCATCAAGCATTATGGGCGNCACGCTCTGCTGCCTGAACGCCTCAAGTAGAAGTTTTTCCTCCTTTCGGATCAGCGAGTGAAGTAAACCGACTCTCATTCGCCCCAGTCCTCCTCGCTTTCTGGCGCTTCAGCGAGAGTTGGTGGATTGAGTTCAGTGACTTCAAGTTCAGAACCACAGTCGGGGCATTCCAATAATTCTCCAACGACAGTATCTGATGCCAGCGTAATCTGCGCACTGCATACGGGGCATTCACTCATAAGTTTTCTCCGGTTGTAATCACAGTTCAGGCCGATTGCATGAAATGAAATTTCTGAATTTAGTGGCGGCCTATTCTAGTGTGACGCTGGCGTCAGGGCGAGTGATCTGGATCATCATCGCATCTGGCCCAGTTATGTGCCAAATCTGAATCAACCCAAGTAATGCCGCGGCAGGTCTTATCTGTTTAAATGAAGGCTTTGGCCACGCGTCATATCGCGAGGCCGGTCGTGAACCCCGCCAACTGGTTTTNCCATATAGGCGGGATGGGATCAGTTTACTCACAAGCAAAGGAAAATAACGGTGGATACATTTATTCAGCAACTCAGTAGTGATATCGAAGCTTTTGTCTCGGCACGAGACTGGCACCAATTCCACTCACCCAAGAACCTTTCGATGGCTTTGAGTGTTGAAGCAGCTGAACTTGTAGAACATTTTCAGTGGCTGACGCCTGACCAGAGCGAAGACTTGTCTGGCGATCAGTGTCAAGCGGTAGGCGAAGAGTTGGCTGATATCCTGATCTACACCTTGATGGTGGCCCAGCGTTTAGGGATTGATCTGGAACAGGCGACGGTTAATAAGATGAACCAGAACCGCCGCAAGTACCCGGTCGAGAAGGCCCGAGGCCTGACCGCCAAGTACACCGAACTCTGACCAGGCCATGCAGTCGATGCTCAACCTTGAGCGTTACCCACAGGACAGGCTGGATTCTCCGGTCGGACAGTGAGTGGCAGGAGACCCGACTATGTACCGCACTAAAGTTTGATCCTTCAAAAAAGTGCTATTAAGTCTTGCCTTAAATCACGCCCTGTTCACGGAGCCGATTGCACTCGGCGGCATCGAGGCCCAATAGTTCCTCAAGTACCTCCTCGGTGTGCTGGCCTAGCATGGGTGGTGCGTGCCGATAGGATACCTCCGTTACCGACATCTTCGATGGACTGCCAATCAGGCTGAGCGGCTCGCCGCCGGTGGCGGGATGGTTCATTTCGATTCTCATGCCACGGGCTACGACCTGGGCATCGTCGAAAACCTGGTCGATGTTGTTGATGGGGCCACAGGTGATTTTATTTTTCTCCAACGCTTCCAGCCAATAAGCCGATGAATTTTGCCGCATCACATCATTGAGGATTTGGGTGAGTGCTTCACGGTTTTGCACGCGCGCTTTGTTGGTGACAAAACGTTCATCATTGATCAGTTCGGGTACGCCAGCAAACTCGCAATAGCGTTTAAACTGGTCGTCATTGCCAACAGCTACTATGATGTTGCCGTCGGCGGTAGGGAAAACCTGATAAGGCACAATATTCGGGTGTGCGTTGCCCAGTAGTCCCGGCACTTCCCCCGAAGTAAGGTAATTAAGGCCCTGGATCGACAACAAAGACACCTGCGTGTCCAACAGACTGATATCCAGGTGCTGGCCTTCTCCAGTCACTTCGCGGTGTCGTAGTGCCGCATTGATGGATATGGCTGCCCAGAGGCCCGCCGTCAAATCAGCAATAGGGATGCCAACGCGGTGTGGCTCTCCGCCAGGTGGCCCGGTAATGCTCATGATGCCGCCCAGGCCTTGTGCCATGAAATCATAGCCGGGTCGTTTTGCCTTAGGCCCAGTTTGACCAAATCCGGTGATTGAGCAATAAACGAGTCCTGGGTTTTCAGNCTTAAGGCTCGTGTAATCGAGACCGAATTTGGCCAGATTTCCGACCTTGAAATTTTCAGCTAGGACTTGGCATTGGTTGATCATTCGCTTGGCCAAGGACTGGCCCTCGGCACCAGTGAGGTTCAATGTTACTGAACGTTTGTTGCGGTTGGCAGAGAGGTAATATCCGCTTTCGGTGGTTTCGGTGCCATCGACGTCAAGCACAAAGGGGGGGCCGTATTTTCGAGTATCGTCGCCAAGTTCGGGTCGTTCGATCTTGATGACATCGGCGCCGAGATCGCCCAAGATCTGTGTGCAACTNGGTCCTGCCAAAACGCGCGTCAGATCAAACACGCGAATTCCATTGAGCGGGCCGCTCATCGTAGCCTCGAGACATTCAGTATCATTTGGGAATTCCTAATTAAGTTCNTAAAATCTTGCGAAGCTGTGTTGCTGCACTTTTTTNCCAATTCCTTTATACAATCCCCCAACCGCGCAGATAGGNAGCAACAATGCGACTATCCCAATCGTGACCATCCAGACCGACCTTGGTGACGAGTATGCGGTAAGTCGTCTGGTTCGGTGCGTTCACGGTATTTTTTCGGGTAGCGTCATACCAGAGTGGACCAAACCAACAACGCAAGCAGCATTGCGCAATCGCTTGCTGCGGTTGTGGGTGTGTCAACTGACAAGGACCACCGATCGGGTATTTAATTCTACTGGATAATCGCTGACTTTATACTTGTATCACGAAAGCTCGTAAATATATTGCTTCACACTTCAGATTGATCAAGACATGCCTAAGCAACTGGCGGTAGTGATGATCCACGGTATCGGTCGTCAGCGACCGGATTATGCCGCCCGCATGATCCGTAACATTGAACAACANCTGGTCGTACAAGGGTATGAACCGGATGCAATCGCTTGGCAGTCGGTCTACTGGGATGACATCCTCGCGCCTGCGGAGAAAGCCTACCTCGAACGAAGTCTGGATACGGCATCTTTGAGAGCACACCGACTGCGCGAATTGGTGGTTACGGTACTGGGAGATGCCACCGGTTATCGCCAGCTGTCAGCCGAACGAGTTTCTGNTGATGAGTTAANNGTCTACCGCGTCGTTCATGAACGAATTCAGCAGAACATTGCTACGCTTTATCACGATCAGTTGGCTAGCCACCCGGTGCCGATGGTTGTTNTGGCACATTCTTTTGGCGGCCATATCCTGTCAAATTATGTCTGGGACAGTCAGCGTCGGCCTCAGCAGGGGTTGTCTGCTTTTGAACGAATGAACTGGCTGACCGGAATTATTACGTTCGGTTGCAATATCCCACTGTTTACGTTTGCCTGTCCAAAGATCGTGCCGATCAGTTTTCCACCACCGCGGCTAGCAAAACGCTTGAAACCAAAGGCTCNATGGCTGAATTACTATGATCCCGACGATGTTCTGGCCTGGCCACTGAAATCGGTCAACGCTGCCTATGCACGGGTCGTGAGCGATGATCGATTGATAAATGTTGGGGGTGCGGTGATCGGCCGAACACCATTTTCTCATCTTCGATACTGGCCTGATCGCGGATTCGCNCGAGAGGTCGCGGCATTTCTGGTAACACTGTTGTGAAGACGTGGATAGCTCCATTCGTCCAGGGATACTTATCCCGACTACGCCGGTGGGACTGTTCTGAACCCCGAGATGTGGACTATCATCTAAACCCGGCTGTCACACTATTCCAATAACACGGATGAGAACAGAATGTACGAGCAANTACTGACCGGCGCACGTGANCTGCAGGCGCAGACGGTGGCAATGCGTCGGGAAATTCACCAGNAACCGGAGCTAGGGCTGGACCTGCCACAAACGCGGGCAACGGTTCTGGATGGTCTATCCGGCCTGGATGTTGAGATCCACCAATCGCAGGCAACAACGGGCTTGGTTGCAATCCTGCGCGGCGCTCGCCCAGGTCCAAATATCTTGCTGCGAGGTGATATGGATGCACTGCCGATGTCGGAAGACACCGGGTTGCCGTATGCATCCCAGGCACCCGGACGTATGCACGCCTGTGGCCACGATGCGCATACCGCCATGCTTGCGAGTGCCGCTCATCTGTTGAGTGAACGTGCAGAAAATATNAGTGGCAACGTTTTGTTTATGTTTCAGCCCGGAGAAGAGGGATATGGCGGAGCCAAGATTATGCTGGATGAAGGTGTGCTAGAAGCGGGAGAAAAACCCGACTCGGTTTTTGCTCTGCACGTCGCACCAGAGCTACCCTCAGGCGTAATCGGCTGCCGTAGCGGACCAATTCTTGCCGCGGCCGATACGGTGCACGGCCGAATTATCGGTCGAGGGGGCCACGGTTCCATGCCGCATAACGCTGCAGATCCTGTACCCATCGCATGCGAAGTAGTGCAGGCTATACAGACATTGGTCACCCGACAATTCAGCGTATTTGATCCAGTTGTAGCTACGGTCGGGCGAATACAGGCCGGCACAACCAATAATGTCATACCCGAAAGTGCGGAACTCGACATTACCCTGCGCTCTTTGTCAGAAGATACCCGGGAACGACTGGCATCCGGCGTATGCGGTCTTGTTGAGCAGATTCCTGTCGCACACGGTCTGCAGGGCGAGGTCAAGTTGAAACGAGGATACCCANCGACCATCAATCATGCTGCAGGCGCAGAAGTCGTTGCCAAGGCGGCAAAGGCTCTGCTAGGAGAAGAAGGCTATCGATTAATGCCGGANCCGTTCATGGCGTCTGAAGATTTTTCCTACCTNCTACAGCGTTATAACGGTGCATTCGCGTTCCTTGGAGTGGCGCCACCNGGAACGGAAGGCAAGGCAGCACCGTGCCACTCAAATCACATGCTGGTGGATGAGGATGCAATGGCAGTCGGTGTTGCGATGCATGCGGCTATCGTACTGACGTGCCTTGATGNATCGGTTTGANTGTCCGGGATGACGTGGAAAATGACCATTAAACACACAACATCGCCAGCTCGACGGCTTGTGCTGGGGTGTAGACGGCAGGCCGAACAAAGGCTAACAACACTTGGTTTACCCAGTGATTGGNCTGCCTGCCTGGACCTGCTGGATACTCATCAAGTGCCTGAAACAGACGATTCTGGCAGATCGCTTTTTTACTCTCGTAAGGAAGTTATCGACACCGCGCGCTTGCTTTACCAAACCTATTGTATGGAATATTGGCTAAAGGAAAACGATGCTGAGCGTGCAACTGCAAGTATGCTGGACCTGCTGGATTTAGCCTTAACAGCGGGGCTGACGGATGCTATAGACAGTGAACNCGCAGCCAGTACGCAGACCAAAAGGCAACAGGTCAAAAGAGGTGATTTACGCTGGTGGCGNCGGGTAGCAACAGCGCTGCGTAAGCGAAATGGCACATTATCAAACCTGGAAATAGCTCGGCGTATAGATCCTCGGCGTCACCATACTATCCGTAAATATCTCTAAGACAGACGATTACGAACCCGATCCGCGGATAATGGATCGAGAAATCCCTCGAGTGTGGCTTGCGTTTCCAATGCCATGGCTGATTCCAGGTTAGCGGTCGGTGATTCCCGCAGAGCCTGTTTGAGATTTTTCACCGGNCCGGNGGGCAACACAGCGATCTGTTGTGCGAGAGACCTTGCCAGGGATGTAACCTCGTCATCTCCTGCGATTTGCCAGCTAAACCCCAGTTCTACAGCATCGCTTGCGCTGTATCGTTCACCCANCAAAATCATTTTTCGCGCATTCTGAAGGCCGATCTGTTCAACCAATAGACGGGTCACGCCTCCCGTGACAAACACGCCCAGAGAGATTTCCGAAAAAAAGAATCGGCAAGATTGAGCCATCACAACAAAGTCGCAGTTAATGACCCATTCAAGTCCACCACCCACGGCCCATCCATGAATGGCGCCGACCACCATCTTATCGTTAAGACAAAGTCCGCGGGTAATGTCCTGAATNCGCTCGATATACGCTCGTGTCTCGATCGGATTGCGGACCTGCTGATCAAATTCCTTCAGATCATCACCCGCACAGAACGCGCGGCCGGNACCGCATAAAATAATCACTTGGACATCGCCATCAGCGTTNGCCTGATCCAGAGCCGATTTAAAATCTGAAAGCAATTCAGGATTGATCGCGTTTAATCGATGTGGGCGGTTCAGAGTGATCGTTGCGATACTTTCAGACACTGAATACAACACAGTTGTGTTCATGATAAATACTCCTTGATGACGCGTTTGGTTTTTCCTTTGGTACGGGGCAGGTTACCCGGTGCAAGGAGCTCAAGCTCCACGGTGAGTCTCAGCACTCGGCCAATATGACGGGAGAGTCTCGCCAATAGATGATCGGACGGGTAGACATTACTGTTCAGCTCAGCTTCCAGCGGCAGTCGATCGTAGGGTCCTTTGTGCGTAAGGCGAATTCGGTACTCGCCGTTCAATTCGGGACAAGAAAGGACCGCGGCTGATACGCTAGAGGGATAGGTGTTTACACCACGGACAACAATCATTTCATCCGTACGGCCAATAACGCGGAATCTCGGTGCGGTCCGACCGCACTGGCACTTGTCAGTATTGGTCAGGCGCACCAGGTCGCCCGTCCGAAACCGAACCAGCGACTGACAGTCCTTCGCTAGGTTGGTTAAAACCAGNTCTCCTTCGGTCCCGGTTTGCCAGGGTTGTGGTTCGCTCGTATTGACGTCAACCAGTTCAGGCAATGCCACATCAAGCGCCAGAAAATGAAGATCAGTCTGATCGGTACACTGACCGGCGAAGTTACACAGGAAGTCACTGACGCCGTAGTTGGCATTCATCGCTTGCATACCCCACACGGTTTCCAGGCGTTGTCTGAACGTTGGGTCATCGAGTCCGGCTTCACCGCCCATGAATCCCTTGTGCAGACCGAGCTCGCGCGGGGTCAACTCCGGAAAACGTTCCGCGATGACTTGTTCCAGGCGTGCCGGGTAAGACGGTGTACAAGAGATCGCATTAATACCAACATCGAGAATTGTACGTATAAGCAGTTCGCTGCCCCCGCTGCCATACGGCACGACCAGAGCACCGGTACTTTCTAGGCCGAGGTGATCGGTCAGGCCACCCATCCACAACTGATAATTTAGACAGTGAACCACGATGTCTCCTGGTCCTAAACCTGCCGCAGACTGACTGCGCCCNGCAATGTGTGCCTGCATCAAGGTGTCAGCACTCGACAATGCAATGTTCATCGCTTGGCCGGTTGTTCCGGAGGTACGATGTAGTCGTACGACACGGTCAGATGGAAACCCCAGGTAGCTACCAAAAGGCGGATGTACAGACTGATCGGTCCGCAACATATCCTTATCTGTCAGAGGCAGTTCAGCAATATTTTCCAGATCTAACGGGAATAAGAACGGCGCCGCTGGGTGGTGCCGTCGGTAGAATTCTGAACCGGATAAGTGCCGGCGCTGCTGAGCCCAGTTGTTCTGTTGAACCTTTCTAAGTTCCGGTAGAGNCAGGAATGGCGCATTCGCTATAAATGTCATGTCTGGCCTGCGGATTTTTTTTGCTGCCACAATAGTTGGGTGACGACATCAGGTCTACAACATGGTACAAGAGCCGCCTGACAATTGGCACTACTCACGTTTGAGTCACGGTTGATAGCTTTTTTGATTCATATTGTTCTACACCTGTTGCTACCTCTGGTTATAGCCCGGTTGTTCTTTAGTGATAGGTGGAAACGTGCTTGGTTGATCATGTTGGCCACCATGCTGGTTGACCTTGATCACCTAGCAGCCGACCCCATATTTGATCCTGAACGGTGCAGCGTTGGGTTCCATCTGCTGCACAGCTGGCCTGCCGTCGGTGTGTACGTGGCTGCTTTGTTTGTGCCGTGGGTTCGGTTGATTGGCGCAGGACTGGTTGTTCACATGGGGCTCGACGGACTTGACTGCCTTTGAGAGCAACGCAGCGCTGACGGTCTGCATTTGACCACCCTGGAGGAGGCATAATCAGGAGCCAAGAACGCAACCACGAGGAATTCGTGCATGAGCCGAGTTACTGATCCTCACACCTACAAGCGTCGCAGAATATTGGCCGCCGGGCTCGCGTTGTCNNCCGTGGGCGGGTTTACGGCGTTGCGTTATGGNGAACGACTTACAGCAAGTGCAGGTCAGGTACAGGGGTATCCATCAGAATCACCCCGCCTATCGGGCAACGACAAGGGCTCAGCCGCAGTCGCTAGTGCAGGCAAATCACATCGCCTTACGACCAAGTACGCCGCCACCCACTACAACAACGCTTATGAATTCGGCTGGGACAAGACAGACCCCTTTCGTCGATCAGCAGATTTCACACTCTCGCCATGGTCAGTAACTTTTGATGGCCTTTGTCACAGACCTGGCACATTCGATATTGATGAGCTGATGGGAATGCCTTTTAGTCACCTGGAAGAAAGGATCTATGATTTTCGTTGTGTTGAAGCCTGGTCCATGGTGATCCCCTACAACGGGCGGCCACTGAGAGACATTATCAAGGTGGTGGAACCCATGGNGTCTGCGCGCTATGTGGCATTCACCAGCGTGTATCGGCCGGATGAGTTGCCTGGACANGCTTCTGCTTTCANTACGCTTGNATGGCCGTATGTTGAAGCGCTGACGCTGGAAGAGGNGGTCCATCCACTGACATTTTCAACTTTTGGAGTTTATGGTGACCGGCATCTGCCGCAAAATGGGTTGCCGTTTCGCATTACTGTGCCGTGGAAGTACGGGTTTAAGTCTCCTAAGTTTATTGTCCGGATCACCTTTACAAAAGACAGGCCAAATGCGACTTGGCACCGGGAGAATCCGTCGGAATATGGCTGGTACAGCAATGTTTATCCTTCAATCTCACATCCTCGATGGAGTCAGGCAACCGAACGTCGTATCTGGGGTGATGGGGACATTGAACGCATTCCTTCGCGNCCGTTTAACGGTTANGCTGAGCAGGTCGCGNANCTTTACCCTGNTAGCAAGCAACAGTACCGGTGAACCGATTCGCGATTCACGCACTACTGTCAGTCCCAGGCGTGTTGTTGATCTGTGGCTGGCAGACGGATCAACTGGGGGTAGATCCCGAAAAGACCGTAATCTGGGAAACCGGNATCTGGACTTTCAATCTNTTGATAACGGTNCTTNTANTNCCAGTGATCGCACGTTGGGCACGGTGGAGCACACTTTTACNCTACCGTCGGGCCGTCGGGTTGTGGGTTTTCGCGTACGCTTCAGCGCACCTCGTGAGNTTCCTCACGTTTCTATTAGGNTGGGANATCACTCGTCTGGGNGAAGAGGTGACCGAGCGACCCTACGTGCTGGCGGGGTTCAGCGCTTGGCTCATACTGTTGACCATGGCGCTGACCTCGACTCGGCGGTGGATGCGTCGCCTGGGTCGATGGTGGAAACGGTTGCACACGATGGTTTACGTGGTACTTGGACTCGCTGCTGTGCACTATCTGCTTATGATACGCAGTGACTGGGCCTGGCCAGTGACGTATGCTGTGTGTGCTGTAACACTGCTCGCAATGCGGTTGGTCCAGCGCCGGCAAGTGATCGTTAGGTCCAACTGATATATCGCTATTTATGTGAAATATATCAATAGATAAAAATTTCTTATGCGGTAAACAAGAATCTTTGAATAGGCGGTAACGCACTTTCAAGGTATCTTGGCGGGGCTGGATAATTTCTCCTTTAGTAACCTGTAGCCCTGCGCACGCCCCCCTTGAATTGTGCGCAGGGTTTTTTTCTGGGTTGNNACNGCAGGTNNNANATCTTGAGCCTAAAGGNTGAACAGGTGTTGCGGGTCGAAAATCAGGGCGTTTTACCTGGTGCTGGTTTGTGTCCTGCCTTTTAACGTTGATTCAATGTAGTCCATTCGTTGGTGAACAATGGCTTCCGCGGCTTCCGGGTCGCCCTGGACGAGTGCGCGGGCTAGTTCTGCCCGGATGCGAGCAAAGACTGGGATGTCGGCGTGTTTCTTAAAATGGATGTAGCGAAGCCTGCGGTTTTCGCCCACAAGCAGTCTTGTCGCGCGACAGACATGTTCATTGTAGCAAGCACCGCAAAGGAGTTCGAACATTGATTTGTCCAACTGCATGATCGAGTCCAGGTCTGGAGTTTTGGCAACCTTATCGTAAGCGACTGNAATATCAGAAAAAGCCTGTTTTTGTTCCGAGGTGGCTCTGACAGCACCNGTTCTGGCCATCAAAGCAAGCAACGTACGGGCCAACTCGACCCGCAGAAATCCCCCTTCATAGTCCACCTCGGTAATTTTGATGCCTTTGCGGGGAAGGATTTCAACCAGGCTTTCTCTGGAGAGTCGTTGCAATGCCTCACGAACAGGTGTGCGCCCGATTCCAATCAACTGCTGTAAATTATTTTCGCTATGGCTTGAGCCCGGTTTAAGTTCCAGCGTAACAATCAACTCTTCAAGTTTTTCATAGGCAAGCGTTGTCAGGCTGCATCGAGCCTGCGAAAGAGAAGTGACGGTGGCGTCCATCGATGGCAAACTGAATTTGGTTGGTGCGTCTAGGTTGGTCGGTCAGGTGCCCTCAGGGTTGCGCGCGTGAACTCCTCGAGGTAATCCATTAGCGCGTCAACTGCAGTGGCCGCTGTTTCTGGGTCGCCTTGAGCTACTTCACGGGCAAGGTTGGCGTGTAGGCTGGAACACAAAGGCATATTGNCGGTGGTCTNGAAATGAACGAACCAGAATCGTCTGGCAAGTCCGTGGATCAGGCCAATGGCCCGGCTCGCGTATTCGTTGTGAGCTGCTTGCGCCATTAGTTGGTTGAGTGCGTAGTCCTGTCGNATGAAAGCGATATCATTCCCCGCAGCGGCTGTTTCGGCCATCGCATCGGCGATGANTATAAANGCCGTACGCTCTTCCTCTGTAGCTCTCAATGCACCTGATCTTGCCAGCAATTTTTCCAGATCTCGTCGCAACTCCAGCATCAACAGCTGCTTGGCCGGGTTAAGGTCGGTTACTTCAATACCTTTACGCGGCATAATCCTGATCAGCCCTTCGCGTTCCAGTTTCTGCAGTGCTTCTCTGATGGGTGTTCGACCAATTCCAAGCTGCTCGACAAGGGTCGCTTCCGATAAAATAGCACCTGGTTCCAGCTCCGCAGTAACAATTAGCTCTTCAAGCTGTTCGTACGCGGTGGTCGTTAGACTTTTTCGTATGCTTAAATCAGATTTTCGGTTTGGACTTGCCATGATTATTGCCTTCGAAATTTAAACTATTTGGTGAGTGATTGTTTGCGCAGTCTGTATCCAGCGTTCAATGTGGGAACATAAGGATGACTGACCAAGATCCAGCTGATCATATTTCAGTAATATACCTAGAATCATAACGGGTAGAGATGTACGAACTGTTCCACAGACGCCGCCGTTGCGTGTACAAACGGCTTATTGTTGGTGTACCCGAGACCCGGGCAGTTGCCCATAATGCCTAATTCGATGAATTACCAGATCACAGCACAGTTTCAGCAAGTGCTGGACCTTTTGAGTGTGGGAACGCCTGCGGTGGTGTTTGTAACCGGTTCAGCCGGCACCGGCAAGTCCACCCTGATTGAGGTCCTGCGTGCTGAATTGGACCGGCATCTGGTCGTTGTGGCGCCGACTGGTGTGGCAGCGCTTAATGTTCGCGGCCAGACAATTCATTCGTTTTTTCAGTTGCCACCAGGACCACAACCCAAAGCCAAAAAAGTTCTCGGCCCGGCTCGGGACGTCATCGCACAAATGGACATTTTGGTTATCGATGAAGTCTCCATGGTGCGGGCAGATTTGCTGGATGCCATCGACGAAGCGTTGCGCTTAAACACGAAGAAAAAATCGGCACGTTTCGGTGGCAAAACGGTCGTGCTGGTTGGAGATATGCATCAATTGCCACCCGTCATCGCCGGTAGCGAGGAACGGCAGCTGTTTGAAGACGTTTACGAATCGCCTTACTTTTTTAGTGCCGATTGTCTTAAGCATGAGCCTCTGACATGTGTAACACTGACTGAGTCTTTCCGCCAGTCCGACGAGAAATTCATACAACTGCTGGATAACATTCGGTTAGGTCAGAATCTTGAGCATACCGTCGAAGCTCTGAATGCTTCTATCGGCGACAGAATGAGTGACGCAGAGGGTCGATTGGTTCTGACAGCAGTAAATGCGCGGGCGCGCCAGTTCAATGAACAGCAACTCGGTCGCCTGACCGGAAATGAATGGCTCTATAGTGCCGAGCTTAAGGGAGATTGGCTGGAGAACGAAACCCAGCTGCCCTCACCGACTCAGCTTCGCCTTAAGGTCGACTCCCAGGTCATGTTCACAAAAAATGGTCCTGACTGGGTAAACGGTACTCTCGGCAGAGTAGTCGACCTGGATCACGAATCTATTGAGGTCGAGCTTTTATCAGAGACAGGCTCGGGTGCGGTCGTAGGCGTTGAGCGTGAATCTTGGGAACGTTATCGTTACAACTGGGATGCTAAAAGACGTCACGTCGACATGGAGGTTATTGGGACCTATACCCAGTTTCCTTTTATTCTTGCCTGGGCAGTTACAGTGCACAAAGCGCAAGGCCTGACGCTGGATAACATCGACATCGACCTTGGTCGTGGTTTTTTTGCGGCTGGACAGGCTTATGTCGCACTCAGTCGTTGCCGTACTCTGGAAGGTATTGCTTTTAATCGTCCCATGCGTGCAGAAGATATTCGTTGCGACCCTGTCATCCAGTCGTTTTATGCTGACCTTTACCAGCCAGAATTCTGATCAACACTCAAAAAGCGATTTTGCTGCCGCACGGCTGTTGGGACGATAGCGCCACAAAGCCTTGCTGAAGTCGGGCTGGACCAACTGGCACAGCTCTGCCTCGGTCGATGCCGATGCAAGTAGCGAGCGGATGCTGTTGGCGGTATCGATCACTCTTTTTACCCATTGGTTGCCGTTTTTCAGCTGGAAGGACTCCATCCCCGTTGGACAAATGTAGTCGAGTACAGCCGATGGCCAGACACCACTTTCCTGTCGAATAGCCATTGCATAGGTACTGACCTGGAAAGCATGATCGTCAATGATACTGCGACGCCGCTTGCTGGAGGTCTTCAGTTCACGGACTTCTCCCGGGTAACACAGATCGATGTAACCGATGATCGGTATCTCAATACCCTGTAACGAGAGATTGATGGGTTGTTGGTAGGAAAGCGGTTTATCCCAATCATTCATGATCGGGTAGCAGCGCTGCATACAGGCAATGACGACATCGCGTTCCTTTGCAATCGCGTGTTGAGCATAGACCTCATCGGTTTTGTTTATCAGCGCATCATAAGTACGGGTGGCCAGGTTACAGGCCGAGGACTTATCCATCGAGGGCTCATCAGATAACAGTGCACCAATTGTCTCGTCGACTGCAGAACCTCGGTGCATAGCAGGGCTACCCTGTTCACGAATTTTATAGACCAAGTACAAAATTCCCAGTGCGGGATCGGCACGGAATTGATTCATGGACGTGGCCGATAAGTGTTCGACACCAAATCGGGCAAACGGGTTATCCATTAAAAGACTCCAGCAGCTCAGGGCGAACGACTATCTTAACCGCCCGACGGCAGGAAGGGAGAGAACAAGTTTCAAGAGGAGTCAGGTTGGCGCCCCGCGGTAAAAGTGCCACAGGAAAAGACTACCCACTGTACGCCATGGCATCCAGTGGGCGACGGCCGCGCGGGCCTCGTCGGCGTTGGGCCGGTTGTCCCAACCCTTGAGTTTCTGCAGTGCACGTCGCAGCGCAAGGTCACCTGCGGGAAAGACATCTGGTCTTTGCAGCGAGAACATCAAATAGACTTCAGCGCTCCAGCGCCCCAACCCTCTCAGCATACAAATTGAAGCTATGGCCTGGCGATCCGTTTGTTGCTCAAGAGCAACTGGGTCGAATTGTCCGGCCACGATCGCCCGGGCCAGGCCAGTCACATATTCCACTTTGCGGCCCGACAGTCCGGCTTTGCGCAGGGCGCCATCGGGCAGTGCCAGTGTCGCGGGGGCTGATATTTCCGGCAGCAGCGCCCGCACTCGGTCCATGATGGATCGGGCCGCTCCGGTCGAGATCTGCTGGCTAACAATGATGGACAGCAATGCCTCGAAACCGACTGGTCGGATACGAGGCTCAGGGTAGCCAATCCGTGTCAGCGCCTGGGCGACGTCACAGTCTTTTGTTGCGATGACTCTTAAGCCTTTGCGGATAGCACGCCGGTCAATCACCATACGAAATCCCTGCTCCGTCTGTCAGCACATCAGATTCGAGTGATGGGTTTGTATCGGATTCGACGGGGCTGGGCGTCGCCGCCGAGTCTTCGTTGACGGTCCTGTTCATATTCTTCGAAGTTACCGGCGAACCAGTTGACTTGGCTGTTTCCTTCGAAAGCCAAAATGTGGGTCGCTATTCGATCTAGGAACCAGCGGTCATGAGAAATCACCACCACGCAGCCGGGAAAATTTAGCAACGCTTGTTCGAGAGCGCGCAGTGTTTCGATGTCCAGATCATTGGTAGGCTCATCGAGCAACAGCACGTTACCACCACTTCGGAGCAGTTTGGCCAGGTGAACACGGTTGCGTTCTCCGCCGGACAAATCCTGAACACGCTTTTGTTGGTCGGAACCTTTGAAATTGAAACGGGAGACGTAAGCTCTCGATGGTGTCTGGTAGGGGCCAATCTCAAGTGTGTCCTGACGATCAGAAATTTCTTCCCACACCGTCTGGTTGTCATCGAGCGCATCTCGACTCTGATCCACATATGCAATTTTGACAGTCTCACCGATTAATATGCTGCCTTGGTCGGGGGATTCTGCGCCGACCAGCATTCTGAACAGAGTGGTTTTGCCAGCACCGTTGGCGCCGATGATGCCGACGATGGCCCCNGGGGGAAGAGAAAAAGAAAGATTATCGATAAGCAGTTTGTCACCAAAGCTCTTGGTGAGNTGGTCGATCTCTATTACTTTGTCACCAAGTCTGGGGCCTGGTGGGATGTAGATCTCGTTGGTTTCATTTCGTGACTGATAGTCTGCTTCCACCAGATCCTTGAAGCGCTGCAGCCTGGCTTTGTTCTTTGCCTGTCTACCCTTCGGGTTGGTGCGCACCCACTCCAGTTCGGACTCAATTGTCTTACGNCGAGCAGACTGGGACTTTTCTTCCATTTCCAGGCGAGTGTGTTTTTGTTCCAGCCAGGACGAATAGTTGCCTTCCCAGGGAATACCCTGACCCCGATCGAGTTCAAGGATCCAGCCTGCAACGTTGTCGAGGAAGTATCGGTCATGGGTTACTGCAATGACGGTACCCGGGTAGCGCTCAAGATAACGCTCCAGCCACGCGACCGATTCAGCATCTAGGTGATTGGTAGGCTCGTCCAACAACAGCATGTCTGGTTCTGTGAGCAGCAGACGACACAGGGCAACTCGGCGCTGTTCACCGCCGGACAAGTGTTCAACCTGTGTATCCCANGGCGGCAGACGCAACGCATCGGCCGCTATCTCGAGATTGCGGTCAAGTTCCCAGGCACCCAGTGCATCAATTTGAGTCTGTAGTTCGCCCTGCTCTTCAATCAGAGCAGTCATTTCATCTTCGTCTAGGGGTTCTGCAAATCGCAAGCTGACTTCGTTGAATCGTGTCAGTAATGNCCGCCTGTCGTAGACACCTTCCTCAACATTGCCGCGCACATCTTTGGTCACATCCAGCACGGGTTCTTGCGGGAGATAGCCGATCTTGAGGTTTTTTTGCGGGATCGCCTCACCTTCAATGTCCGTATCAAGTCCGGCCATGATTCGAAGGACGGTTGATTTTCCAGCGCCATTCAGTCCGAGCACACCGATNTTGGCGCCCGGAAAAAACGACAGGGAGATATCCTTGAGAATATAATTTTTCGGCGGGACTACTTTTCCCACACCTATCATGCTGTAAACGTATTGGGCCATTCAGTAATAAAATCAGTGTCTGGGGGGGNAAACCTAAGATTTTACAACGAGCGGATCCTGTGCNAACTCAATAAATTGTGCTTTATGTGGTGTTTTTTAACTAGAATTGTCGTATGCTGTGCCTACAGATCTGTAATTAATCTACAACCCCGAATCTTTTCTTAACCTAAAGGACGAGCAACCAGAACCATGAGCAACTTCTATAGTGCCCCCCTTTCCAAAACCCAGATGCTGAACGCCATTTCCGAACAGTCCGGTCTTTCGCGTAAAGATGTCACTGCTGTGATGGACAGCCTGTCGAGTGTTATTGAGGGTCATCTTAAACCTGGCGCNGCCGGTGTATTCAAAATGCCCGGCCTGATGAAGATCAGTGTCGTCGATAAACCTGCAACCCCGCCACGTTGGGGAGTACCAAACCCGTTCCGCCCCGGTGAGACCATGNACGTGGCGGCAAAACCAGCCAGCCGGCGGGTAAAAGTATCAGCAATGAAGAACCTCAAGGCGATGGCAGGCTAACCCTTCTGGACCCTACCAACAAAAACCCCGTCTAAGGCGGGGTTTTTGTTGGGATTAATATTCCTAGACGCCCAGACAATTANCTGGNAACGCTGTCACCGGCGTCAGGTCTCGATGATGTTTGTAATCCGGTCGCGCGGTTTTGGTATAGGCGTTTGAAACTGGATTTAAAATNAGGGAAAAGATGGCGCGATCCCAAGGTGACATATTGTTGGGGGATGCGTGCACAAGCGTGTCATGAAAAATCAGNGCCGTGCCTTTCCCGCCGGTGGCGGACACAATACCNTTNCGTCTCACAAGATCGGTGATGATCGTATTATCGACNACCCACAGCGGGTAACTCGTGCTGGACTTATCAAGTGATGCTGGATGTTCACCCAGCAGATGTGAACCGGGAATGAACCACAAAGGCCCGTTGAACTCGGTTACATCTTCCAGAAACACNTGAAGATTCAAAGCCAGAGGTTGGGGGACGCCGTCTTCCTGCCGGTGGGTAGCGAAGTCGTAATGCCACTGCCAGAGTTCGCCGGAGAACGCCGCTTTCACATTAACTTTGNCCTGTTGGATATACAGTGGTTCGCAAAGGATCTGTTGTGCAGGTGTGAACAGCCTGGGATGTCGAACCAGCCGCGCATACAGGTCATCGCGNAAATGAAGCCCCATGGANGTACGCACCTGGCCAGAACTTCTCTCTGCAATATTTGAGGGATCACCATCGGCAAACAAAGTTGGTAAGCGAGAATGCAAAAGTTCCACNTCGGTCTCTGAGAAGAGTNCGGGCAGAATCAAATATCCGCTATGCCGAAGTTCACTCAGTTGTGCTGCCGAGAGTTGCATTGAGGTGTCGTCGGGTGTTGACTATTCAACTTGTTGTGAAGCGATCTGGTTTCGTTAGNAAAAATGCTTAATGAAAACAGTAGGCCATTATGACAGGTTCAGTTAGTTGGGGCGGATGTCTTGTCGCCAAGATCTACCCACCCCAGAATTAAATACCAGATGACACCTAAACGTTTACTAGTGGTTGGACATACGCCTTCGGTGAATACGCGTTGCCTATTTGACGCTGTGGTGGAGGGCGCGTCGTCGATAGAAATCGAAAACGTAGAGGTCATGGCGTACCGACCCTTCGACGTACAGCCGCAGGATGTGCAGACAGCGCAAGCAGTCATACTGGGGACCACTGAAAATCTTGGGTATATGTCAGGTGCATTGAAAGACTTTTTCGATCGAATCTACTACCCGTGTCTTGAACACACCCAGGGCATGCCGTATGCGCTCTACATTCGTGCTGGTCACGATGGCACCGGTACCCGGCGCAGTATCGAATCTATTACTAGCGGTTTGGGCTGGAGGGCNGTCCAGGAGCCCCTGATCTGTCGCGGTGACTGGCAAGATGCTTTCGTTNCGCAGTGTCAGGAACTGGGCACGGCTATGGCGGCAGGGCTAGAGATGGGTATTTTCTGAGTCCCCTTTCTGACACCGAGAGGCTCAAGGCCTATTTGATAGACTGTGGGTCTACTCAGGCCTTTAATGGCCAGGGACAAAAATACTTTGTTTCCCGGACAGAGTTAGAGAGCTTATGAAATTCAGCGTACAACTGTCTTGCGATTACCCCGATCCTGCTTATGGTGGCAAACAGCTGTACGCGGACATGATTGAACAGGCATTGCTTGCCGACCGATTGGGTTTTGAGGCGGTCTCNATCACCGAACATCATCTGATCAATCTTCTGATGATGCCGGCACCGCTGCAGTTTGCAGTCAAGATTGCGGGCGTTACTGACCGGGTGAAGATCATTCTGGGGGTCGCGGTACTGCCACTGCACGACATGCGGGTGTACGCCGGTGAATTGGTTTGTGCCGACATATTTACCGATCATCGGCTGCTGGTCGGCCTGGGCCGAGGGGCATTCCCGTTTGAGACTGCCCGCATGGGGATTCCGATAGACAAAACCCTGGAGAAGTTCGATGAATCGGTCGCTGTGCTGCAGGCGCTGTTGACCGAAGAAGAAGTGTCGTGGTGCGGCAAGTACTACCAGTTTGAACCATTGACCGTGATGCCACGCCCTGACCGTGAGATCCCGTTATTGATGAGCGCCGTCAAACCAGAGGCGATTTATCACTCGACCCGACGGGGATTCCATATTATGACCACACCGCTTGCTGGAGATCACCAGTACATGCTGGACCAGGTGGATGCCTTCAATCGGGGNAAATCCGAACTTGGGCCGGCCGGTGAAGGGTTGACGCTGTCGCTGTCACGTGTCTCTTTTTTGGTTAAAGATGAGGCTGACCGGCGGGCCAAGAATAATATTGCGCACCACTACTATGGCAGGTTCGACAACATCCGTGGAGCCGGTGTGATGCATCACGGTGTAATCTCGCCACTGCCAAGAACAGTGCCGATTGAAGAAACCGCAGAGAATCTCCTGGTTTGTACACCATCCGAGATGATTGACAAGCTCAAGGTGTACGAGTCCGTCGGGGTCGACCGCTTTATCCTCAATATCAATTTCGGTAACTCGCAGGCGGAGATGCTTGAGTGTATTGAAAACTTTGCAACCCAGGTGATGCCGCACTTTGTAGCCGTTCCGGTCAGACAGGTGATCTGATGGCGGCGGTAGCAGTGGATTACCGTGTTCAGGGCGAAGGACCACCACTCTATATGGTGCATGGTATCGGCTCGCGTAAGATCACCTGGGACGGGTTGATGCCACACATCGCACCTTATTTCACCTGCGTCAGTTACGACTTGCGTGGTCACGGTCACAGCCCGGTTCCCGCGCCACCCTACAGCCTGGATGATCTTATTGAGGATCTCGAGGCCTTGCGCGTTAAACTCGGACACGAGCGGATACATGTTGTTGGGCACTCACTCGGTGGAATGGTCGGTCCTGCCTATGCCAGAGCGTATCCGGATCGAGTTTGTTCGCTCGGATTACTCAGTACCGCTGCCGGGCGCAGTGACGANGAGCGGGAAAAATTGGTTGCACTCATTGGCCAAATGGAGCGAGAGGGTGTGGCNCCGGTGCTGGATACCCTGCTTGATCGTTGGTACACCGACGAATTTCTACGTGCACGGCCAGATGTGGTCGAGCAACGTAAACAACAGGTGATCGATACACCAACTAATGTTTTTATGAGTGTCTTTAGTATTTACGCCACCACTGAGATGGGTCCGTGGCTCCATGAGATTCAAACACCTTGCCTGGTTTTGACAGGCGAACTGGACGGTGGTTGCAGNCCGCGNCTTAATCGCTTCATTGCCGNTGAACTGGGGCAGTCGGAACTTGTTGTCCTCGATGGGTTGAAACACTCGATCCTGATGGAGGCACCCGACCGGGTGGCTTTACCGCTCAAGACGTTTCTACTTAAGCACCGTTGATTCGCTGGTNGTCGCTGAAAGAACAGCGTGGGATCGTTTTATGGTGTCGATTTTTCAAAGGTTTATGCTGTGAGAAAACGGCNGAACTGAGCGGTTTTATCCGNATTGTTAGCCTAANCNGGATGCAANGTTCAATTGTGAACNCTCCGGAGCATNGGATAATCCGNAATAGACGTGGTTGAACCTGTCGGTGTCGCGGAGTACAGTGCGNCGTTCCCTCTGCGGTTTGTTTGNGNAATCCCGTTGTTAGCNNTNTACGAAGCGTATCTATGAGCGAAGATCAAGCCGNNAGCCTAAACCGGCCACGGCACATTGTGCTCAANTCACACCCGACCGGTGATCAGTCACCGATCGAGCTGAACTGGGGTGCGGTTAATGCTGCTGATCGNGGGCCCGTTGTGACGAACCTTACCGGCGATGGCCGCCATAATGCCATCGGTACGCATTCCGGGTCGTANAGCATTTACCGCGCGCTGGCTGTAGCAGCAGGAGCACTAGACCCTTCACATCGGCCGGATCTTACGAATACTGCACCTGTCGCCCGTATTGGACCGCACCCGCAATGGTCTGATGCCAGTCGTATTGTTTCGATGGACCCATACGGACATCTTGTAGCGCAGTGTTTTCAGGACCAGATAGCCGACGGGATAGACGTTCGCCCCAGCATTGCTGTAACGCGTGCCAGGTTATCGCTGCCGGAAGTGGTTCACGGCAGGCAACAGAACCTCCAGATGGATGGGCAGGTACTGCTTGAAAGCGGTGAGATCAATGTCACCAAGATTGCCGTTGAGCCAGTCTGGTATCTGCCCGGTGTCGCAGAACGATTTAGAATCAAGGAGCCGGAGTTGCGGCGCATCCTGTTTGAGCAAACAGGCGGTATGTTCTCTGATCTTGTTACCCGTAGCGACCTCAAAATCTTCCTGCCACCAATCGGTGGTGCGACGCTGTATATTTTTGGTAATCCGGAATACCTGACCGACAATAGCCGTAGGTTGACCTGTCGNGTACATGACGAATGTAACGGATCAGATGTTTTTGGTTCAGATATCTGTACCTGCCGACCGTACCTTGTTCACGGTATAGAGGAATGCGTGCGCGAGGCACAAAATGACGGTGTGGGCCTGGTTGTCTATAACCGCAAAGAAGGACGAGCCCTGGGTGAGGTCACGAAATTCTTGGTCTACAACGCACGTAAACGACAGGACGGCGGTGATCGTGCTGATGCGTATTTTGAGCGTACAGAATGTGTCGCCGGCGTCCAGGACGTACGATTTCAGGAGCTGATGCCCGACGTTCTGAACTGGCTTGGTATCAGTCGAATCGATCGTTTTATTTCCATGAGCAATATGAAATACGATGCTGTCANCGCGCAGGGTATTGATGTCGGGCAGCGTGTGTCCCTACCGGACGATCTGATTCCCGAAGATGCCCAGGTCGAGATGGAGGCCAAAAAAGCCGCAGGCTATTACACACCGGGTGAGGTACCCGAGATCGATGACCTCGCAAAGACGCGTGGCCGTCACATCGAAGGCTACTGACAGCGAGTCTCTGGCCGCACTGCTCAGTGCTGCTGCCGTACGACAGCGCTGTCGCTGGTTTTTTGAAGCTGCTCGGGCTGGCACACTCAAGCACTTTGTTTATGATGATTCCATGCTCGATGACTGTGTGCAGGTCGTGGCACAGGAAACCCTTACCAACTATCCCGACCTGGTTGTCCCTTACCACAGCCGCTGGCGACACTTTGAAACCCCAACGGGCGATCTGAGCAATGTGTTGCTGAAGTATGTTGGTGCCTCGGATCACGATCGTTGCCGTGCTGAGCTGGATCTGGTATTTGTCAGCGTGCTGCTGGATGCCGGTGCGGGNGGCCGCTGGCAGTATCGCGATGACGATACTGGCATGGTCTACCGTCGCTCCGAGGGGCTTGCCGTCGCCAGCATCAGAATGTTTGTCGCGGGATTGTTTTCATCGGATCCGGCATCGCCCTGCCAAGTTGATTCAGACGCCTTGATCGCACTCGATGTAGATGGCCTAGAAAGTGGTTTTAAGACCGATGACGACAACTCCCTGCCTGGTCTGGCGGAGCGGACGTTACTGCTTAATCGTCTTGGTGGGGTACTCGCCGAGTCATCGGCCACCGGCTTGTGCCGACCTTCTGACTGGATACTGGACAATTTGGGTGAACGAGCTGTGACGGCGGAGCATTTACTGGCAGTGGTTCTGGATCATCTCAATCCTATCTGGCCACAGGGACGCATAGAAGAAGGCGTTGCGCTGGGTGATGTTGGGTATCATCCCTTGGCTTGCTCGGCTGAAGAGTTTCCTGGGTTGGTGCCATTTCACAAGCTCAGCCAGTGGTTGACCTACTCCCTGATTGAACCGCTGGCCCGGGGAGGGATAGAGGTGTGCGAGCTCAATGGTCTGACTGGGCTGGCCGAGTATCGCAATGGTGGATTGTTCGTGGATTGTGGGGTTATTCAGCCAGACAAGGCTATATTGACTCATCAGCCGCTGGATGTTGCATCAGAAATCGTGGTTGAGTGGCGCGCGCTGACCGTTGCTTTGCTGGATGAAATGGTAGTGCGTGTTCGGCGGCAACTAGCGGTGAACGAAGATGACTTCCCACTGGCCTGCCTGCTTCAGGGGGGCAGTTGGTCAGCCGGCCGCCGCCTGGCTCAGCAGCTTCGCCCAGATGGCTCGCCGCCACTGCGACTGCACATGACGGGCACCGTGTTCTAGAATCAGTCAGGATACAACTGCGAGGCACGATGCATGGACAGCCAAATTACGATAGTCGACCATCCGCTGGTACAGCACAAACTCACCCTCATGCGGGACAAAGAACAGCCTACGGCTTATTTTCGGCAGCTGTTACGGGAAACTGCGCTGCTACTTGCGTACGAGGTGACCCGCGACCTGCCGTTGGAGACCAAACGGGTTGAGACGCCGATCGAGGTTATGGATGCCCCGGTCCTGGCAGGGAAGAAACTGTGTTTTGTCTCGGTATTGCGTGCAGGTAACGGGCTGCTGGAGGGGATGTTGGACCTGTTGCCATCTGCCCGGGTGGGACACGTTGGACTTTATCGTGACCCCGAAACACTCGAAGCCGTGGAATACTATTACAAGGTCCCGCAGGACATCGGCGAACGTCTGGTCATTGTTGTTGATCCCATGCTAGCGACGGCAAATTCCGGAATTGCCGCAGTGGATCGCCTCAAGCAGGGCGGCGCCCGGCAACTCAAATTTGTCTGTCTGCTGGCGGCACCGGAGGGTGTAGCAGCCTTTACTGCGGCACATCCGGATGTGCCACTTTACACGGCTGCGCTTGATCGAGAGTTGAACGATCACGGCTATATCCTGCCCGGTCTGGGCGATGCCGGTGACCGTATTTACGGAACGCGCTGACCAGACGTCCGTTATCTGTTGTCTGTGTTAATGGCCCGCTGTACTGCCGCCGTCGATCGGCAGTGCTGAACCGGTAATAAAATGCGTCGTCGCTGGCAAGATAGGCGATGGCTTTTGCAATTTCGCCCGGTGTACTCATTCTTTTAAGCGGTGCATAACCGATGATTGCCTGTTCCGCTGACTTCGGGTCATCCGCCTGGTCAATGACATCGCGCCGGACCATATCTGTGTCGACATAACCCGGGCATACACAGTTGACGCGAACTGACGGTGCCAGTTCCAGTGCCATGGCACGAGTCAGGTTTACGACACCACCCTTGGATGCACAGTAGACCGTCAATCCGTTCTCACCGATAAGTCCCGCGTCAGAGGCCAGGTTGACGATATTGCCTTCTGAGTCACGCAAGTAAGGCAGTGCAGCACGCATACAGAAAAATGTGCCCTTAAGGTTGGTGTCGATCGTGGCGTTCCATATCGCCTCGTCAGATGCCTCTACGGGTAGAAAGTAGGCAACCCCGGCCGAGTTACCAGAATATCGAGACCACCGAGTCCTTTTGCAGCAGCTTCCACAACCGACACACAACCTGCAGCCGTCCCGACGTCACCGCTGGCAGCGATAAGTTGGTCGCCGCCGCCCAGTTGTTTAATTCCCTGGGCCGTCGAGGCGACCGTGCGGCCATTGATGGCCACTCGTGCACCGGTACTGAGGAAGTGCGCTGCTGTTGCATAGCCGATACCGCGCGACGAGCCGGTCACCAAGATTCGTTTGCCTGAGAACGCCATAGTGTGTTCCTGTTTGTCTGGTTAGAAGGTGATGTACACGGGCTGACCGTGATCACAGTGCCAATGGCCATGGATACAGTCGTTGATAAATAGAGGTACAATTTTCAGGCGGATGGCATGAGAAGGGAAGGGGTCGAAGCCCCCGACATCACTTTAAAGGCACTATTGGCGCGAACGGCGCTAGAGGATTCGTTCAATGAGTTATGACCCGCTGCACTCCATCAGTCCTGGTGAAGGACTGGATCATGTTGATTCCTATTGGGCTGCCACAGCCGGCCCGTCACCCGGAGATGACGGGCGCCTTCAATCACCGATAGAGACCGATGTTGCCATCATTGGTGGCGGTTACACCGGTTTGAGTTGTGCGTTTCATCTGGCCAAGCGCTATGGCGTTCGCCCTGTGGTGCTGGAGGCCAATCGACCTGTCTGGGGTTGCAGCGGGCGAAATGGCAGTTTTGCCGGACCGGCATTGGGCCGCGTCTCACTCAGCGAGTGGGCGGCTCGTTGGGGGGAGGTTGGCGCACGCTCACTCTGGGCTGAGGCGGTGAGCGCAGTAGAGACAGTTCGTTCGCTGATCAAGGAGGGAAATATCGATTGTGATGTTCAGCCTGATGGGCGTATGCGTGTGGCTCACGCCCGCTCTACGGTCAAGAAATTGGAGGAAGATGCCAGTGTTCTGCGCAGTTTTGGTGCTGAATTTGAGATGCTCACCCCGTCAGAGATTGGTGAAAAACACTTCAAGGGGAAAGAAGCTCATGCTGCACTGCGCACGACTTACGGTTTTGTGCTTCACCCGTTGAAACTGGGTTACGGCATTTTACACATGGCGCGTGAAGCGGGTGCCACAGTACATTCGGCTTCTCCGGTACTGCACTGGAGCAAGCATGGGCAGACACACTGCCTCGACACACCCGATGGCAAGGTATACGCAAAGCGAATCGTGTTTGCGACCAATGGCTATACCAACGAACGGTTACATCCCACACTGGATTCCCGGTTGTTACCGGTGTTGTCGAACATCGTGGTCACACGACCAATGACTGAAGCCGAGATCGGGGAGAGTAACTTTGTGACCACCGATTCGATCAGTGACACCCGAAAGTTTCTCAATTATTTTCGTCGGCTGCCCGACGGCCGTGTAATGCTCGGCAGTCGAGGCCCGATTCGGGAAAGTGGCAGTGCGCCTCATCGTGACCGACTGTTGCAGATCATCCGACGAAAATTCCCAGCGTTGCATTCGATTAGTGCCGACTACTTCTGGGGGGGCTGGGTTGCGCTGACGCCCGATTACATGCCCCATGTCGGGCACGCCGAGGATGATCCGACGGCGTTTTATGCCATGGGCTATTGCGGGAGTGGCGTGTCAGCGGCCAATCAGGCAGGACGCCGATTGGCGGAATATTTGGGAGAAAGCAAACCAGTTCCGGTCCAGCTCAATGCGCAGCCGCCACGCTATCCTTTGGCCCGGTTCAGACGGGTGGGCCAGGTCGCAGCCTTTCAGTGGTACGGCTTGAGTGATGCGCTGACCTGACGGCTTAGATACAAAAGCACATCGTTTTGCCGGGCAATAACGCCGTGACTTACCGATATGGACTACAACAATTCAGGGGTCGAAATGTGATTCCGAAGCGCCGTGGGTAACCGGAATATCGGCGAGCGCAAAAGGATTTACGCCGTCGACGCAACCGATGTTTACCCCATACTGGGTAGGGTCTGACCGTCGCTGATGATGGGTATAAACACCACAGGTTTGGCAGAAATAGTGTTTGGCGGTATTGGTGTGCCATTGGTACAAGGCCAGGTTGTCAACGCCTGCGATGAGCTTAAACTTGTCAAGTGGTATGCCACCCATAACCGTACCCCGCCGCCGGCAGAGCGAGCAGTCGCACCGGTTCAATGCCAGAAACCCTTGACCAAGATCGATCTCAAACTGGACTTTTCCGCAATGACAGCTTCCGGTCTTTATTTCACCCATGATGTATTCACCAGATCAGATTGAGAAAATGCGATGATAATCCTTTGCCCATTCACATGTGCTGACGGCGACACACTATTAACCCGTACAGGTCGGGTCCAGCCGCAGGCTACTATCGGCGCAATTCACGAATTAGCAGGTAAAGTTTGCGCACAATAAGCGGAAAACTGGGGTACAGCGGGTTGTTGCTGGTGTTGTCCACGCTGCTGTGTGTGGGAGGCTGTGCAGGCACGGCGTGTCGCTGTGAGGATCAACAGCTCATCACAAAAGAAAAAAAGGAAAGTGATGGCACACCGCGCGTGCGTATCGTGTTGCCCGCTTCCGGCTAATCCACACAATACCTATGGCCGCGAAGAAAAAACCCAGTGCCCGAACGCGCAATCCAGTGGCGCGACACGCACCAAAATTCAACAAACCCGCCCGCCATCGTTTACGAACTCGATACCAGCGGAAGCCCCGTGACAATGATCCGCTTGAAACATGAATCAAAAAAACAAGATTGTCTTTATATCGTTAGAATTTACGGCTCACTACCACGCAATGATTGACCGATACGAGAATTTCACATGACCGAATTACTTTGGCAACTCAGTGCCTGCGACATCGTACGGGGTATTCACAACAAGACATTTTCCTGCGAAGAGGTGATGCAATCCGTCGTGCAGCGGATCGCAGAGCGCAACGGTTCAATCAACGCCATCGTCTACGACTATTCAGATGAAGCCGTGGTACAGGCCCAAGAGGCTGACCGGGCACTGTCATCTGGATCTGTAGTGGGGCCCCTGCACGGTGTACCGGTCACCATAAAATCCAACATCGACGTGAAGGGTCAACCCACACCGAACGGAGTACCGACCTATAAGAATGTCATTGCCACCGACGATTCACCCGTTGTTCGAAACCTGAAAGACGCGGGTGCGATTATTGTCGGGCGAACCAACACCCCGGAATTCTCCATGCGGCTCACTACCGATAATCCGCTTAATGGCCGGACGTACAATCCATGGCACGACGATGCCTGCCCTGGCGGCTCATCGGGTGGTGCCAGCGCCGCAGCCGCCGCTGGTTTTGGGCCGATACATCATGGCAACGATATCGGTGGGTCATTGCGTTACCCCGCATCTTTCTGTGGCCTTGCAACCGTAAAGCCTAGTTTTGGACGGATCGCGAACTTTGTGCCGTCAGCCATGCCGCCGGAGCGGGGGATACTGGCCCAGCTGATCGCTGTACAGGGCGCAATCTGCCGGCAGGTGTGTGATGTGCGCCTGGCAACTCGGATTATGGCTGCCCCCGACGCACGTGATCCGTTCTGGGTGCCGGTGCCGTTTGACAACTGGCCCGACGAGGGGCCGATCAAGGTTGCTGTGACTCGGGAATCATATGGTTATCCGATCCACCCTGACCTGATTGCTGGTATTGATCGTGCTGCGGGTTACCTGAGTGATGCGGGCTATCAGGTAGAAGAGGTGACCACACCGTCTATCGAAGACGCAGCCCAGGGCTGGTTTGACCTTCTTGGCAGTGAGCTCGAAGCTTTTATGATGCCACTGGCAAGAGAATATGGCAGTCCGACGATCCAGCAGATTTTTGAATGGTATTTCGAGATGGGCGAGGTCGCCGATGCAGAGCGCTATCGCGTGGGCATCAAAGAACGCACCACCATGACACGCGAATGGAACATTTTTCTGGATGAGTATCCGTTGGTCTTAACGCCTTTCTTTATGCAGCCGACTCCCACCTGGGACTGTGATGCAAAATCTTTCGAACAAACAAAGGATGTATTCCGGGCTGCGATGTACAGTACCGGCACCAACTTTCTCAGCCTGCCCACGGGCGTCGTGCCGATAGGCTTGGTTGAATCGTTACCGACGGGCATCCAGGTCGTTGGGCGGCGCTATCGGGAGGATCTCATCCTCGATGCGATTGAGGCCATCGAAAACCGTGTGGGTATACTCACCCACAAGCTCTGGGCCCAAGAAGAATGAGATTCCACTGAGAGACTGTTCAGCCAGTTCGCGGATAAGGTCGCGGTATTACTCAACAGCCTCTAGCACCTGAGTCTCAAACTTTGCCGGAGACGTAAATTCGATCAACTCGAGCTCTTCTGAGCAATCAATTTCATCGTGTACTATGCCAGGTGGTTGCAGACAACTGTCGCCAGCTTCAAACAGGTGTTCGCCATGGTCTTTATACACGAATTTGATCCAGCCTTTGAGTACAAAGAACATCTGAAAATTGAGGTCGTGGGCGTGTGGGCCGGTGTGGGGAAATTGTTCAACCGGTTTTTTTACACGGATGACATGGGCGTTGAACTGACCATGGGTCGCATCACCTATTCCGAGGTCGCGGTATTCGAAAAACGTCCGAAGACCGGCCGCCCAGGTCGAGTTCTTAGCATGACTGGTACAGAATTTCTGTGATTGCTGGGACATGGTCGACTCCTTATGTTTGTGTGAATCTTTGGTTAGATGCGCTGGTACACCGATCTGCAAGTAAAGCATATTTCCGGGTCGTTGGGGCGGGTTCGTATAGCCACGATCTGGTGATCGGAACAGCCTTGAAAAAACGTTCCATGGACCGCATTTTAAAAAGAGACAGAATGTGGAAGCAGACCTATGAATGCAGAAAAAAGACCTGATACAGCGAACAGATCGATGCTACTGGTCCGCGAGGTAGTTATGACGGCATACAGCCTGACAGGGAACCTTTCATCGGCTACTGAATTGTGCGGAGAACTGGCGGATGAAGATTTGCCGGAGGACATTCAGGCGATGGCCGTGTTGACCAAGTTACACAACATCGCGATGCGACGACCTAAACATTAGGTACGCGGGTCAATCAATGTTTTTGATTGACCAAATGGCGACAATGGCACCCACAGCAGCTATGTATAACGCAGGGTTGTAACTCCCGGTAATATCTTGGGTCATACCAGCAAAGCGAGAATCAGAATGAGCGATAGATTCGTATTTCATAACTTTAAAGCAGCTCCGACGCACGTTGCGCCATTCAGTCATGCCGTTGAGTGTGATGGTTGGATTCAACTCACGGGGCAGATGCCCACGGATCCGAACGATGACAATGCAGCTTTGCCAGAAGGCGTGGCTGCACAGACTCGTCGGGTGATAAACAATCTGGTGATTGTTCTGGAAAACCTGGGTCTTGGTCTGGGTCATGTGATGTCGTGCCGCATTTACCTGACAGAGTTCGAGCGTGATTACGAAACCATGAACGAAGTCTATCGAGATTACTTTACTGAGGGTCGACTACCAGCGCGGACCTGCATTGGAGTGACGGCGCTCGCACGTGAGGCGCTGGTCGAAATCGATATGGTCGCCCGGCGGTAATAATTACCGCGCCCTAAGGCCTGTTCTTGCCCATGGATGACTTACGGTAGGAAGAACTTACCCTCTATCGTTTTAGTAGCCAGTCCCCCGACACGCACTTCGACTACTTGCCCATTGCGTGTTGAAAGTTCGCTCATGACTACACTGGGGCGTCCCATTTCATGGCCTTGCTCGCTGCGCAGTGTCAGTCTGCCGTTTTGCAGATCGCCAAGCTGGCCCGCCAGGTACAGATAGCAGCTTATCGCGCGGTTGGTGGTACCCGATGCAGCTGCCTCGGGCGTGCCAACGGCGGGGCAGAATTCCCGGCAACGGATCACAGGGCCGGTATTTTCTGCGATGGGGGTAAACAGGGCAATCGTATCAATCGATTCGCGATGGCACAAAGCTGTGATTGCGGCAAAGTCGGGGGTCACCGTCTCCAGATCGACCACACTGCGAAGGGGAACCAGTAATGATCTGAAATCGGTAATGGTCACTTTCATGTCGAGATCGTCCCTAAATTCTTCCTGGCTTATTCCCAACATCCCTGCAAGCTCGTCGGTGCGCAACACAGCGGGTTCGAATACCGCGGGGGCTAGCGAGAGCAGCACCTCGGGTCGACCATCTTCACGGATGCGGATTTCGACGTCTGAAGCCACTGCCGGTGTACGCAGCGTTATTGTTACGGTGGTTCCGTTATCAGGCACGAACCAGCCATGTTCGACCAACCAGGTCATAAGACCCATGGTGCCGTGACCACACATCGGATATTCGGTTAAGGTTGAGAAAAATCGGACATCAACACCATGTTCATCAATAGCGGTGATGAACCCGGTGGCTGGCGCTCCAATCTCCTGTGCGATCTGCAGCATCTGACCGGCGGGTAGATTCTCGGCCTGGGCAATTATGCCAGCCATGCTTCCACCGAATACTGTCTCAGAAAAAGCGCGATAGAACGCAACCGGGTACTCAGCCATATTATTCTTTTATCTTGTCGGCACCGTTATTTTGTGTCGTCAACAACAGCCTAGTATTCGATCAGTAAATTCAGCTTGGCCCATAGTCCCGGACGACCTCTGCCACACGAATCCGATAGTTAAGAAACAGCTTGCGCGTTTTTGCTTCATTCTGCGCTTGAGAGTGATCGAGTTGTTCACGCCAGCGATTAACAGACGCCATGTCCTGCCAAGTCGAAAGTGAGACATAGTAACCTGGTTTACTGATGCTCTCGAATCGTTCTACCGATATAAATCCGTCGATCTTTTCGACTTCTTTACGAAGGATAGCAGCAAGTTCAAAGTACCGACCCTTAAGACTGTCGTCGGGCTCGAATTCAAATACAACAATCACCATGTTGTTTTCTCCTGGGCGTGCCACTGTGGCAGTAATCCTAGGATTAGGATGTAGTTTGATTTTCATTGTAACGGCAATCGAACCGCAGATTTGGGAGGGCGTCGGTCTGTTATGCTTGCGACTCTATCCCCGACAGAAAAGGCAGATTCAGTAGCGGGTGACTACACCGCGTAAAACCAACGTGTTCCGGCCTGTTTATCGGCTGGGCTGGCTTGTGATCTGGAGCAGTTGGCTTGCATTTGTGCTCCTGGTGGTGCCTGCTTTGGTTTCACGCCACGATTTCTTTCACCGGTTGGTACTGTATGCTCTGGCCAGTGTGGTCGCTTACTTCTTTCATCGGTTGTGGGAGTACGTCATTACCGGGCGGTCGCTGCCTCGTTGGCGGCGGCAAGGTTGATCCGGCAGAATTTATATTATCGTCCTGTAATTTGAGGCATGAGACATGGCAGAGCGGTCCTTTAAGCAGGAAGTAGAAAAGCTGAGACTGGGTCCAGGCGAAGAATTTCGTGGAGAAGGGATTCTGGCAGTGACCAAAGCATTGTTGCAGTGTGGCGTAGGTTACGTGGGGGGATATCAAGGGGCGCCGATTTCACATTTGATGGACGTGCTGGTGGATGCGCAGGACGTTCTCGAGGAGCTGGATGTGCGTTTCGAGGCCAATGCGTCCGAAGCGGCTGCTTGCGCCATGCTGGCAGCGTCGGTTCACTATCCGATTCGTGGTGCGGTGACCTTTAAGTCGCCGGTCGGTATCAATGTGGCCTCCGACGCCCTGGCAAACCTGTCGTCAGGTGGCGTAACCGGTGGCGCCCTCGTTGTGGTGGGTGAAGACTATGGTGAAGGCTCATCGATTATGCAGGAGCGCAGTCATGCGTATGCGACCAAGTCGCAGATCTGGCTGCTTGATCCCAGGCCGAATTTGCCCTCGATTGTGAAGGCTGTCGAAGACGGTTTCGAGTTGTCGGAAGCATCAAATACCCCGGTGATGCTTGAACTTCGCATACGGGCTTGCCATGTCTACGGGTCCTTTATGACTAAGGCCAATCGGCGCCCGACACTCAGNGTCACCCAGGCCTTAAATGAACCGAAGCGCCAGACAGATCGAATCGTGTTGCCACCCGCATCATATGCCCACGAGCAGGAGAAGATCAGCCAGCGCTGGCCAGCTGCGGTGGAATTTATTCGAAGCCGGCAATTGAATGAAGTTTTCGGAGTTGCAAGTGGCAAGATCGGAGTTGTGATGCAGGGCGGAATGTATAACGGTGTGATCCGTGCCCTACAGCGTTTGGAGCTTGCCGATCTGTACGGGNAAACACGCATACCACTGTATGTTCTGAATGTAACCTACCCGTTGGTCGAGGATGAGTTTCTAGCCTTCTGTGAAGGCAAATCGGCAGTTCTGGTGGTTGAGGAAGGTCAACCGGCTTACATTGAGGATGCTATGGCAGCGATTCTCTACNGGGCCCGCAGTAACGTCCAGCTGTCCGGAAAGGATGTCCTACCAATGGCAGGGGAGTATATCGGTCCGCATATTCTGGAGGGGGTCACCGCGTTTCTGGCGAGGTATGCCCCGGAGGAACTGCCCGTAGGGACAGAGCAGTCACAGAATAAACCCATCGTTGAACAGGTGCCCGATCTGTCCGAGACCGTGCCGGTGCGCCCGCCAAGTTTCTGCACTGGCTGTCCCGAGCGGCCACTGTTTGCTGCCATGAAAATGGTGCAACAGGANAGAGGATCGTTGCAAGTGGCCGGCGATATAGGTTGTCACCTATTTGGCAGTCTTGCTCCTTTTGAAATCGGTGGGACTACCATGGGGTATGGATTGGGGCCTGCCTCAAATGCTGCCTTCGACGGTGGTGGTAGGCAGCGACCAGTCTCAATCATTGGTGACGGCGGCTTNTGGCATAACGGTCTGACATCGAGTGTGGGCAATGCCGTGTTCAATAAGTCAGACGGTGTGATCCTGGTGGTCGATAACTTTTATTCTGCGGCGACCGGTGGCCAGGATGTCCCATCGTCTCGCGCAGAGAATCGCTCAAAATCAACGGGTCACCCGATCAGCGCGGCGGTAAAGGGAATCGGTGCCGAGTGGGTACGCGAGGTCAACGATACATACGATGTCGCCACAATGCGTGACACGTTGAAAGCTGCGCTGGATACGGATCACGAAGGGCCTAAGGTGATTGTTGCCTCGTCTGAATGCATGCTCAACCGACAGCGGCGAGAACGACCGGTAGTCAATCAGACAATTGCTGNCGGTGAGCGTGTGGTCAAGCCGCGTTTCGGCGTAGATGATGACGTCTGTACGGGAGATCATGCCTGTATACGCTTGTCAGGGTGTCCCTCTTTGTCCCTCAAGACTCTGGACGATCCTCTGCGCGACGACCCAGTCGCACATATTGATCAGTCGTGCGTCGGCTGCGGCAATTGTGGTGAGGTAGCTGATGCAGCGGTTCTGTGTCCTTCTTTTTATCGGGCGGATGTGGTGCACAACCCGGGCTGGTTCGAACGATTGCGTCACCGACTGACACTCGGTCTGATCGGAATCCTCCAGCGCCGCCGGTCCCGTCGAGTCTTGGGATTTGAGCCGGTATGATGAAGAGATGAACGCTACACCCGATATCATCAAGTTGGCGGTCTTTGCAGTGGGTGGTCAAGGTGGTGGAGTATTGTGTAACTGGATTGTCAACGCTGCGGAACGTAATGGGTACCGTGCCCAGGCAACGTCTATCGCTGGTGTTGCACAGCGTACCGGTGCCACGAGTTATTACGTTGAAATGGTTCCCGATCATGGTCGCCTACCCGTATTTGCCCTGGCGCCATCGGCCGGAGATGTCGACATCCTTGTCGCCGCCGAAATGATGGAATCAGGTCGGGCCTTGATGCGCGGGTTGGTGACTCCAGATCGTACAACAATGATTACATCTACACACCGCATGCTAGCAATGTCCGAAAAGACTGTGCCCGGCAACGGGGTGACTGATTCGCGGCCGGTGATCGAGCAAGGACAAGCCCAATCACAACGCTANATCGCGTTTGACATGGAGCAGATTGCCGTGGATGCGGGCAGTGTGATCTCGGCCAGTTTGTTNGGCGCATTGGCGGGTTCCGCTGCGCTGCCTTTTTCGCGAGATAGTTTTGAGGAAACCATACGGGCCACCGGTCGTGGTGTAGAGACCAGCCTCAAAGCCTTTGATGTTGCGTTTTCCGCTGCGCGCGAAGTACAGCCTAAGCTTGCGGACNCNGCCGAAAAGGCACGGATNCCCCAATACGCTGTCCNAGGCCCTGAGCTGCAACAGCGAAACTGGCAACAGCTTATNGCAAGGTGTGCCGAGCTGCCACAGGTCGTTCAAACTATGGCGCTCGCAGGGTGTCACAATGTCGCTGATTTTCAGGACGTTGACTATGTCACTGAATATCTTGAGCGCCTTGAGTCGGTTGTCCAAAAAGACGTTGTACACGGGGGCGCAGATCGGGGATATAGACTGTCGGTCGTTGCGGCGAAATATATTGCCAACGCCATGGTTTATGACGATGTTATCCGGGTGGCAGACCTGAAAACGCGAGCCGTACGGTTCTCCCGTATCCGCACTGATATCGGAGTGAGCGATGACGAGGTTTTGTACCTGACCGAATATTTTCACCCCGGGGCACAGGAAATCTGTGCCATGTTTCCCGTCCGATGGGGCCGCTTGGTCGAGTCCAGTCCGCGACTTTTCCGTTGGCTGGATAGACTGGTGAATCGCGGGCGCAGAATCCGAACGGATAACATATTGGGGTTCATGCAGCTCTATATGATTGCGGGTCTGCGTCGATGGCGCCGCCGTCTTTTACGTCATGTGGTCGAGCAGCAGCATATGCAGACCTGGCTAGAGTCGGTGTTGAAGACGGTGTCTGCTGATTACGATCTAGCTGTAGAGATGATCCGCTGCCGTCGNCTGGTCAAAGGTTACAGCGATACCCATGCTCGTACGCTGTCCAAGTTCGACCGAGTTATGGCTGCTGCGATTGACCTGCGAGATCTGGCGGACGCGGCTGATCGAGTCCGTCGACTTTGCGCCNCNGCTATGCAAGAGGAGGATAGTGCGGGGTTGGCAGAAGCATTACACGCAGTAAAGCGTGTTCACTGAGATTGAGGGTGGTGAACCTACTCAGGGTCAGNTGGAACNGCGNCGTAGGCCGATGGTCAGNACCAGCGTNCCGAGCGNNACAAACCAGANCAGNGNCCACCACGGCATACTCAAGCCAGCAAATNTCCAATCNACTGATGCGCACTCACCGGATCCAGTCAGCGTTTCACGAATTGCTCGAGATAGNGGGAATGNACGAAGCATGTAGTCCAGTCCAGGGCCACACTCGGGCACCTGATCAGGGGGTAGGTTTTGCAGCCAGACATGACGACCCGCAATAGCTGTACCCAGGGCGGCAAAGAACCCGCCCAATAAAGCGTAAATTGTACGCCCGCGCCTACCTGGNTTATGCANCGCTGCGACCAGCGTCAATANACCCAGGGCAAAAAACGCACCNCGTTGAAAAATGCACAGTGGGCATGGGTCAAGAAACTGTGTGTACTGCAGCCAATAAGCATAGCCTAAAAGGGCTGTGCAGATTAACGCAACGAGAAGATTCAGGTAACGAAATGCAGCAGATTCTGGTTGTTCGGTCACGGTGCTATTGTATCGCCAGACCGGCCCTTGGGTTG